>JAYPMZ010000001.1:0-4341 GCA_038130205.1 Erythrobacteraceae bacterium
CCGCGTTGCTGATTTCGATCGCGCTGCTCAACTTCCTTGCTTTCTATACCAAGTCGAACGCCGATTTCTCGCGCGTTTCGGTCACGCTTGGTCTCGTGGCCTCGGCTGTGGCAATTGTGCTTTTGCGGCGGTTCGCAGCTTTGGTAGTCGAAAAATTCTGGGGCGGGCGCACCCGCAACCTGTTGGTTATTGAGGATGGCGGTTCGCATTTTACGCTCGACGATGCCGTGCATATCACCTCCAAAGACCATTCGCTCGACCCCACTAGCCATGATCCCTTCATGCTCGACCGGCTCGGCAAGCTTTTGCAGAACCAGGACAAGGTAGTGATTTCGACTCCCAAGGAGCGGCGCGAATATTGGGCGTTCCTGCTCAAATCGGCAGGCGTTTATGGCGAAATCGTCAGCGAGCCCGCCAATTCGCTCGGCGCGATGGGGGTGCATCGCTACGAAGATCAGGACCGCACGACCTTGGTGGTGGCGACCGGCCCGTTGGGGCTGCGTTCGCGCATTTCCAAGCGTTTGTTCGATGTGGTGGTCGCCGGCGGTGCGCTGATCGCGCTTTCGCCGCTGCTGCTTTTCATCGCTCTGCGGATCAAGTTCGAAGACGGCGGTCCGGTTCTCTTCATCCAGCGTCGGCTCGGGCGCGGGAACCAGTTTTTCAACATGCTCAAATTCCGTTCGATGAAGGTCGAGCAGAACGATGCCAATGGCGATCGTTCGACCGCGCGCGATGACGACCGGATTACGAAGACCGGCCACTTCATCCGCCGCACCTCGATCGACGAGCTGCCGCAGCTGATCAATGTGTTGCGCGGCGACATGTCGATTGTCGGCCCGCGTCCGCACGCGCTCGGCAGTCAGGCGGGGAACAAGTACTTCTGGGAAGTCGATGCCAAATACTGGCAACGTCACTGCCTCAAGCCGGGACTTACGGGTCTCGCCCAGGTGCGCGGTCATCGCGGCGCGACCGAAGAAGAGAAAGACCTCACCGACCGCCTGCAGTCGGACCTCGAATACATTTCCGGCTGGTCGCTGCGGCGCGATATCGAGATCGTGTTGCAGACGGTTCTCGTGCTGAAGCACGATAACGCGTTCTGATCTTTCCGAAGGCGCATCCGCGCCTTCGTCCTCGGTGCTGCTCTTCCTTCGCTACGCTCCGTCGGGCACCTGCGGCTCGGCCGCGTGGCCTCGCGGTCCGCTGGGCGCGGACCGAGCTATTCCGAGTCCTCAAAAGAGCGCTGGATCGGACCCTTCAGGGTCCGCAAGGCCGAACGGCCGCCCGCAGCGGGTCCGTAGCGTAGCGGAGGACGTCTAGCGAGGACGATCGCCCAGATGTGCGATCGCAAAAAAGCGAAAAATCAGGATTTTAATCCTGAGGCACGTTGAATGTGCCGCTGACCCGGCCGGTCGAGCCGTCGCTATTGGTCGCGCCGCCTCGGCCATCGACTGTCGAGAGGCCGCTCGCAAGATCGATCACCAGTCGGCCGCCGCGCAACGTGTCGCTGCCGCGCTTCAATTCGACATTGCCCGACATGGTGATCACCCGGCGGTTGAAGTCATAAACTGCGACATCGCCCGATGCGCGTTCGTTTCCGCGCGTGACCACGACCCCGCCATTGGCGGTGATCTGTTGCACTTCCAGCGAACCGGCATCGGTATAGTTCAACAACATGCGGCTCGAACGCACGGTCAGCCCGGCCTGATTCACCACCACGCCGCCGGTTAGCACCACACGGTTGGCGCGGTCGTCGAAATTGATGCTGCCAGCATCGAAGGATACGGGTGCGCGGGTGTTGTGCGAGGCGAGGCCCTGCGCGTGCAGCGTCATTCCGCCCGCGAGCACCGCACCCAGCGCGAGGCCGCCCGCCGCCCAACCCAGTGCTACCTTGCCCAATCCCGTTTTCATCGTCCTGTCCATCCTTTAGGGCATCCGCAATTGGCCCGGAACCATCCGCAGCTTTGCATCGCCGTCCAGAGTAATCGTGCGCGCGTCGAGATCGCCGCGCATGCTGTTGGCGGAGAAAGTCCCCGCCGGAACCGCACCTTCGACTCCGCCTTCGCCGACCATCGTGCGGCTTTCGAGGTCGAATGAGACCCCCTTGGCGGTCATCGCATAGCCATCGGCGGTCCGTACGCGCAGTTCGCCGCCGACCGAGACCAGTTCTTCGTCAATGTCGTAGACCCCGCCGTCGGCAGAAAGCCGCGCAGGCCCGTCTTGCAGCAGCAATTGCGCCATCAGTTCGGTCATGCGCACCTTGCCTTCGGCGCTCGAGCGCTGGACTGCCTCGCCCGCGGTGATCGAGAAGGGGCGACCGTCATTGTCGCGCCCGCGGTACATGGCGTTGTCGACGCTCAAACGCTCGTCGATCACCGCCACCGAATTCCGATCGAGCAGAAAGCTGACCTCGCCGCGCGGGCTCAAGGGCGTGATAATCATGAGCGCAGCGACCACACCCACACCCATCGGCAGGGCACGCGCAAGGAAAGCAACCAGTTTGTCATGGCTGCCACCGGGCGCAGCAAAGTGCTGGCGCTTGCTCCGGAGCGCCTTGGCTTCCTGCGTTTCGATGCGGCGTTTGATCACCATGGCGGATACCGAGGGGCGCGGGCCCTTTAGGCGTAGTGCCCTTCGTTATGGCTGAAGATATCGCGTCCGTCCCAACCGGCGATATCGAGCACAGCGCGGGTTGGCAGGAAGTCGAAGCACGCCTGTGCAATCTCCATCCGTCCTTCGCGTTCGAGCCGAACCACCAGCTCGTCACGCAGACGGTGGAGGTAGCGCACGTCGCTCGCGGCGTAATCGCGCTGCGCTTCGGACAGTTCGGGTCCACCCCAGTCGCTCAGCTGCTGCTGTTTCGAGATACTTTCGCCCAGCAGTTCTTCGGTGAGATTCTTAAGGCCGTGACGGTCGGTATAGGTGCGTACCAGCTTGCTGGCGATCTTGGTGCAGAACACCGGCGCGGCCACCACGCCGAGATAGAACTGGATCGCGGCGAGGTCGAAACGGGCAAAGTGATACAGCTTCACGCGGCTCTCGTCGGCGAGGATGGCCGAGAGATTGGGCGCGTCATAGCTGCTGCCCGGGTTGAAGCGCACCAGATGCTCGTCCCCGCTGCCATCGCTGATCTGCACAACGCAGAGGCGGTCGCGGTGGGTGATGAGGCCCATGGTCTCGGTGTCGACGGCCAGCGCCGACGTGCCTTGCAGCACGCCGTCGGGCAGGTCTTCTTCGTGGAAATGCACTGTCATATCGCGTTCCGCTTACGCCAATGGGGGATAGAGGGGAAGGGGCCTCTCGCCTGCTTGGCGCGCAGCGGTGTAGCCCTGCCTTGTCATGGCCGATGATACGATCCCCGAAAGCTGGCGCGAAGCGCTCGAACCCGTGCTGCAAACGCCCGAGGCGCGCAAGCTGGGCGGCTGGCTGCGCGCCGAGGAAGAGGCGGGCAAGGTCATCTATCCGCCGCGCGGAAGCCGCCTTGCCGCGCTCGCTGTGACCCCGCTTGCCGACGTGCGCGTAGTGATCTTGGGGCAGGACCCTTACCATGGTCCCGATCAGGCGCACGGCCTCAGCTTTTCGGTGCAGGACGGGGTGCGCGTGCCGCCAAGCCTGCGCAATATCTTCAAGGAGCTGGAGAGCGACCTCGGCCTGCCGCGACCCGAGACGGGCAATCTTACCTCGTGGGCGCAGCAGGGTGTGCTGCTCTTGAACAACACGCTGACGGTGGAAGCGGGCAAGGCGGGCAGTCACGCAGGGCGCGGCTGGGACGCGATCACCGATGCCGCGGTCGCTGCCGTGGCACAGCAAGGAAGCCCTTGCGTTTTCATCCTGTGGGGGAGCCACGCCAAGAAAAAGGCCGGCCGCGTGAAGGGACTTGGGGCAGGCGAGCACCATCTAGTGCTGACATCGCCGCATCCTTCGCCGCTATCGGCACACTCGGGGTTCTTCGGATCACGCCCCTTCAGCCAGGCCAATGCCTTTCTTGAGCGTCACGGGCGCGGGGCAATCGACTGGTCGCTTTAGCCAGAGCGTGCGCCGCTTAGCCGACGACGAACACCGGGCGTTCGTAGGACACGGTACCGCCGGGCAGATCCGAAATCGGCAAGAAGCTGTCGATCGTATATCGCAGCTCCACATCCATCTCGGTCGTGCCGACGACCCGCGTGGTTAGCTTGCGATCGATCGTCACCGTCAGATTGTCTGACTTGAGAAAATAGGGTGCCGTCGTTGCGCGGGCGAGGACGACGCGGCGGATCTGTTCGTCCGACAGCGAATTGTCCTTCTGGTATTCGATGAGAATTTGGCGCGAAGCGTCGAGCGTGGCCGAGCGCACGGCGTTAT
>JAYPMZ010000001.1:4351-26265 GCA_038130205.1 Erythrobacteraceae bacterium
CGTTATAATTCTGCAACCAGACGCCCGCCTGAAGCACACCGAACAGCAGCAGCATGAAAACGGGTGCGAGCAGTGCGAATTCGACTGCCGAAGCCCCCGAGGTGTCTTTGCGAAGCGTGGGAAGTGCGCGCGCGATCATGAGATCTGCACCGTGCGTTCGACATTGAAGGTGATTGACTGACCGACCCCGAAGCTGGTCCAGACCGGGGTGTAGGTGTCAGTCACGTTGATTTTGACATATGTCGAGACATAATCGTCATCGCCAGTGTCCTCGGTTCCATGGCCGCAGGGGCCAGTAGAGGTGCGCAGCTGGGTCTCGGTGCCGCAGCGATACCGCGTGGCAACCGTCACATCGTTGTCGGTGAGATCGAGCGAATCTCGCAGGATTTCCTTGAGCTGGCCAGTGCTGGTTTCGGCACCCTGATTGGTCGCAATCGCGATCATCTCGATCTCGGATGCGGCCGATTGCAGCTCGTGCTGGCGCGCTACGATCATGCTGGTTTCGTAAATCCCCACCGAAAGAATGGCGAGTGCCGGGGCGAGCAGGGCGGTCTCGATCACCATCGAGCCGCGCTTGTCCTCGCGCAAGCGGCGGAAGTGTTCGCGAACAATCTTCATGCCACCAGCCTCACGATTGCGGTCGAGCCACCGACATTGGTCGAATCGTCGATCGGGCACAGCGTTTCGAGCGAGGCCGTACCGATGAAGCGCATGCGGTAGGACGTCACTTTCAGGCACTGCGCAGCGATGTCTGCGGTACCGTTGATCTTCAGATCGCCGTCGGGGAGATAGATCAGCCCTTCGATGAGCGATTCCGAATTGCCGTTCATCACATGCTCTTGCGTTGTGTTGTTGTCGCGGTGTTCGAACACGAGGATGCCGGCAAGGTCGTCTGCCTGCGATTCATAGGGCGTGCCGATGAAGTCTGCCGCAGTCGGCGGTGTCAGGTTAAGCGCGTTGCTGCTGCCGCTGCCGCCGAATTTCATATGCGCGCCGTTTTTCAGCACGAACATGACACCGTTGCCGGTGAGCGAGGAATTGGCCGTGAGGTCGAGCGTCCCGCCGTCGATCACATAGATCCCCGGTGCGAATACCGTGTCGCAAGCCGATACGATGCTCGAATAGGTGCCCGGCAGGAGCGAAGCCTGCTTGTTGCGCCCGCGTCCGCTGCAATTGTAGTTGCGTGCGGTGTCGTTGGTGGGCGGCTCGATGTGCGAATAGATATCGACCAACCCGTCGACATTTTCGTGTCTGACGCTTTCCAATTCTTCATTGTCGCCGATGTCAATCGTGCCGCAGGCCGCGATACTGTCGGTCTCGACCGTCGCATTGCTATCAATGGTAATCGCGTCCTCGGAGCACGAAAGCGCGGCAAGGCCGCAGCGCGCGCTCACGATGGAGGTGCCGCCAATGTCGGTACCCGTACCCGCATCGGCCAGCGACACGAGGCAGGCATTGTAGTTTGCGCCCTCTTGGAAGGTCGCCTGCGCGGACACCCGAATGGTGACTGCCGAGTTCGTGAAGAAGCTGGTGAAGGGCAGTTCGCGTGTTGCGCTCGAAACGACAACAACCGAATTGTCTACGCCGTCGCCGAAGTTCGCGATCGAGATCGTCGGCTCGGTATCGTAGGCGGCGACCTTTTCCATGTTAGCGTCATATTCCTGACGCGCGCGGACGGCGTAGTCGTCTTCGGATTCGGAGTCGGACCGAGCCCATGCACCGGCATAAGCGGCCTGATCGACCGCATGCTGCATTTCGCGTTCCCACATGTACCACTGTGCGGTGTCGACCGCGAAGCCTGCGCCCCCGATCAGCAGCGGCGCGCCGGCCGCGACGATGATCATCGCGTTGCCTCGCGTGTTACTGCGCAGTTTCGAAACGAATTTTCCGAAAGCAACCATATTGAAAGCCCCAGATATTTTGCGTGAGACTGGGATATGGACGAGTACCCTTAACAAGACGTATCTTTCATGCAGTAAACGAGTATTTACCCCTATTGGTTCCCTGCAGGGGCGTTTAAGCAAAAATAACATGCGCGCGCCGCTGTTTACGAAATGGCGACGCGAAATCGCGTAATCGATTGCGTCTCAGGAGGATGACTTTGCCAATGTCCAGCGACACTGTTCTGCTCGAAACCGCCGATGGCATCGCCACGGTCACGCTCAACCGCCCCGACGCGATGAACGCGATCAACCGCGAACTGCGCGAACGTCTTTACGAGGTGATGCAGGAGGTGGACGCTGACGAGAGCGTGCGCGTGGTCATTCTGACCGGCAGCGGCACGCGCGCTTTCACCGCCGGGCTCGATCTCAAGGAGCTTGGCAGCCAGGAAGGTGCGCTGGGGGCGGCGAACGACACCAACCCCGCGAACAATCCTGTGAAGGCGATCGAAAGCTGCTCGAAACCCGTGATCGGCGCGATCAACGGAGTGGCGATCACTGGCGGTTTCGAAGTCGCGCTCGCCTGCGATGTGCTGATAGCGGCGTCAAACGCACGCTTTGCTGATACCCATGCGCGGGTCGGGATCGTTCCCGGCTGGGGGCTGTCGCAAAAGCTCTCCCGCATGATCGGCATCGGGCGGGCCAAGGAACTTGCCTTCACCGGCAATTTCCTCGACGCCGAAACCGCGCTCGAATGGGGGTTGGTCAATCACGTCGTCGCGCCTGACGAATTGCTGTTCCGCGCACGCACGCTGGCTGCCGATATGGCGAGCATCGACCCTGAATTCCTGCTGCAATACAAGCGTCTGATCGACGATGGCTATGCGGTCACTTTCCGCGAAGGCATGGGGATAGAGGCTGGCCGATCAAGCGCAGCAAACTCCGCTGTCAGTCCCGAAGAAGTCGAAGCGCGCCGCGAAGCCGTGCAAACCCGCGGACGCGCCCGAGGGCAGGGGTGATACCCTAGCGCGGCAGCTCGCTCGTGCCCATCAGCGCCTCATCGACGCTGCGGGCGCACTGGCGGCCTTCGCGGATCGCCCACACGACGAGGCTCTGCCCGCGTCGCATGTCGCCGCAGGCAAACACGTTGTCGACGCTGGTGCGATAGCTGTCGGTGTCGGCATCGACATTTCCGCGCCCGGTCAATTCCACGCCTGATTGCTCGAGCATCCCTGCCTTGAGCGGGCCGACAAAGCCCATGGCGAGCAGAATGAGATCGGCCTTCAATGTGAATTCACTGCCGGCGATTTCCTGCATCTGGCCGTCCACCCACTCGACGCGGGCACATTCGAGGCCGGTGATTTTCTCGCCATCGCCGATCACACGCTTGGTCAGCACGGCCCAGTCGCGCTCGACGCCTTCTTCGTGGCTGGACGAGGTGCGCAGCTTGAGCGGCCAGTCAGGCCAGGTGAGCGCCTTGTCTTCTTTCTCAGGCGGCTTGGGCATGATTTCGAGCTGGGTAACGCTCGCAGCGCCCTGACGGTTCGACGTGCCGACGCAGTCCGAGCCGGTGTCGCCCCCGCCGATTACGATGACATGCTTGCCGGTCGCGGTCAGGCTGCCGCGCGGTGCTGCACGCTGTTCGTCGTCGCCCGCATTGCGCTTGTTCTGCTGGGTCAGGAATTCCATCGCAAGCCGCACACCGGGCATTTCAGCACCGGGTATGGCGAGCCCGCGCGCATCTTCCGCACCGCCCGAGAGCACAACGGCATCGAAGTTTTCCTGCAAGGACTTGAAGGAGATATCGACGCCAACTTCCTTCGAGGTTTTGAAGGTCACACCCTCCGCTTCCATCTGCACGCAGCGGCGGTTGATGAGCTGTTTTTCCATCTTGAAGTCGGGAATGCCGTAACGCAGCAGACCGCCGACGCGGTCGTTCTTTTCAAACAGCGTCACCGAATGGCCTGCGCGCGCGAGTTGCTGCGCTGCGGCCATCCCTGCGGGGCCCGAGCCGACCACGGCGACCGATTTGCCGGTCTTCTGTTCGGGAACCTGCGGCGTGATCCAGCCTTCTTCCCATCCGCGATCTACGATGGCGCATTCGATCGATTTGATGGTGACGGGCTGGTCGACGATGTTGAGCGTGCAGCTTGCCTCGCACGGGGCGGGGCAGATGCGCCCGGTAAACTCGGGGAAATTGTTGGTCGAATGCAGCATATCGAGCGCATTCTTCCAGTCGTTCTCGTAGACGAGATGGTTCCAGTCCGGGATCATGTTGTTCACCGGACAACCGTTGTGACAATAGGGAATCCCGCAGTTCATGCAGCGCGAAGCCTGCGCAGCCAGCGTCGCATCGTCCGGCTGGACGACGAATTCGCGGTAGTTGTTCAGCCGCTCTTTTGGATCGAGATAATCGCGCTCGCGACGATCCAGTTCGAGAAATCCGGTTTCCTTGCCCATTATTCTGTAACCCTTATTCCGCCGCCACGCTTTCGGCTTCGCGCCGTTCGGCCTCGATTGCTTCGAGCGCGCGCTTGTAGTCGCGCGGCATAACCTTGACGAATTTGCTCAAGGCCCCTTCCCAATTCGCCAGCAGCTCGCTCGCAACCGCGCTGCCGGTGTGCAGCTGGTGGCGCTCGACCAGAATGCGCAGACGCTCCGCATCGTGGCGCAGCATGTCGCCCATGCCGAAATCATGCACTGAGCTGCCGCGCTGTTGCGGGCGGCCCGTACCTTCATCGGCATCGCGTTCGGCGTTGACCGGCACGAGGTCGACCTGCGCGTGATTGACCAGCTTGTCGAATCTGCCCTCGGGATCATAAACATAGGCGACACCGCCGCTCATGCCCGCTGCGAAGTTTCGACCGGTCTTGCCGAGTACGACCACGACGCCGCCGGTCATATATTCGCAGGCATGGTCGCCTGCGCCTTCGACCACGGCAATCGCGCCCGAATTGCGCACCGCGAACCGTTCGCCTGCAACGCCCGAGAAATAGGCCTCTCCTGCAATCGCGCCGTAGAGCACGGTGTTGCCGACGATGATATTGGCCGCGCTGTCGCGTGACACGCCTTCAGGCGGACGTACGACGATGCGGCCACCGCTCATCCCCTTGCCGACATAGTCATTGGCATCGCCGACGAGATCGAGCGTGACGCCGTGAGCGAGCCATGCGCCGAAGCTCTGTCCGGCCACGCCGGTCAGATTGATGCGAATGGTATCGACCGGTAGCCCTTCGTGACCGTGCGCCTTGGCAATCTCGCCCGAAAGCATCGCGCCAACAGTGCGGTTGACGTTGCGCACTGTGTAATCGAGTTGCACCGGGGTCTTGGATGCGATCGCATCCTTGCAATCGGCGATCAGCTCGTTGTCCATCGCTGCGCCCAGACCGTGATCCTGCGTCTCGGTGTGGTAGAGCGCGCGACCTTCGGGCACTTCGGGAACGTGAAGCAGGCGGGAGAGGTCAATCCCGCGCGCTTTCCAGTGGCGGTGCATGCGGGTCATGTCGAGACGATCGACGCGGCCCACCATTTCCTCGACCGTGCGGAAGCCCATTTCGGCCATGATGGCGCGCAGTTCCTCGGCGACGAAGAACATGTAATTCACCACATGTTCGGGGGCGCCGGTAAAGCGGGCACGCAGCACCGGGTCTTGCGTGGCAACGCCGACCGGGCATGTGTTGAGGTGGCACTTGCGCATCATGATGCAGCCCGCCGCGATCAGCGGCGCGGTGGCAAAGCCGAACTCGTCTGCACCAAGCAGCGCGCCGATAGCAACGTCGCGGCCCGTGCGAAGTCCGCCATCGACCTGCACCGCGATGCGGCTGCGCAGATCGTTGAGCAGCAGCGTCTGCTGGGTTTCGGCGAGGCCGATTTCCCACGGGCTGCCTGCGTGCGTGAGCGAGGTCAGCGGTGAAGCGCCCGTTCCGCCGTCATAGCCGGAAATGGTGACGTGATCGGCACGCGCCTTGGACACACCCGCTGCAACCGTGCCGACGCCCACTTCGGACACCAGCTTCACCGAGATGCGCGCATCGGTGTTCACGTTCTTGAGGTCGTGGATCAGCTGCGCGAGATCCTCGATCGAATAGATGTCGTGGTGCGGTGGCGGCGAGATGAGGCCAACACCCGGCGTCGAGTGGCGGACCGCGCCGATGCGCTTGTCGACCTTATGGCCTGGCAACTGGCCGCCTTCGCCGGGCTTTGCGCCCTGTGCCATCTTGATCTGGATATCGTCCGAATTGACGAGATATTCGGTGGTGACGCCAAAACGGCCCGAGGCGACCTGCTTGATGCGGCTGCGCATCGTGTCGCCATTGTCCATTGCCTTAAAGCGGAACGGCTCCTCGCCGCCTTCGCCGGTGTTCGAGCGGCCGCCGATACGGTTCATCGCAATGGCGAGCGTCGAGTGCGCTTCGTGGCTAATCGAGCCGAAGCTCATCGCGCCGGTGCTGAAACGCTTTACGATTTCGCTCGCCGGTTCGACCTCGTCGATATCGATGGGTTCATCTGCCAGCTTGAATTCCATCAGCCCGCGGATCGTCAGCAGGCGTTCGGACTGTTCGTTGATCGACTTGGCGAATTCTTGATATTGTTCGGGAATATTCCCGCGCACCGCGTGTTGCAATTGGGCGACGTTCTGCGGCGTCCAGGCGTGTTCTTCACCGCGCAGGCGGTATTGGTAGATGCCGCCAACGTCGAGCATGCCCTTGTAAAGCGGATTGTCGCCATAGGCCTGCGCGTGGCGGCGCATCGATTCCTCGGCGACTTCGGCAAGACCGACGCCTTCGATGGTCGAGGCGGTGCCGGTGAAATACGCGTCGATGAAGTCGGACGATAGCCCGACCGCGTCGAAGATCTGCGCGCCGCAATAGGACTGGTAGGTCGAAATGCCCATCTTGGACATGACCTTGCGGATGCCCTTGCCGATCGCTTTGACGTAGTTCTGCTCGACCTTTTCAGGGGCGAGATCGGCATGCTTTCGCGCGCGAATGTCTTCGAGCGTCTCGAACGCTACATAGGGGTTGATCGCTTCGGCGCCATAGCCTGCGAGCACGCAGAAATGGTGCACTTCGCGCGCTTCGCCGGTTTCGACGACGAGGCCCGTCTGCATCCGAAGGCCCTGCCGCACCAATTGGTGATGCACGGCAGCGGTCGCGAGCGCTGCGGGCATGGGCACGCGGTCCTCGTCCTGTGCACGGTCGGACAGGATCAGAATGTTGGCATCGCCCAGCACCGCTTCGGTCGCGGCCCAGCACATTTCCTTGAGCGCCATCTTGAGGCCCTTGGCCCCCTTGCTCGCTTTCCAGGTGCAATCGATGGTGGCGCAACGGAACGCACCGTCGAGCACGGCCTCGACCGAACGGATCTTGGCAAGATCGTCATTGGTCAGGATCGGTTGTTCGACTTCGAGCCGCTTGTGCGTGCCGGCCTCGTGGCCGAGCAGGTTCGGACGCGGGCCGATCATCGACAGCAAGCTCATCACCAGTTCTTCGCGGATCGGATCGATCGGCGGGTTGGTGACCTGCGCGAAGTTCTGCTTGAAATAATCGTAGAGCAGCCGCGACTTGTCCGACAGCACCGCAATCGGCGTGTCGGTGCCCATCGAACCGATCGGATCGTCTCCTGCGACCGCCATCGGTTCAAGGAAGCGAGACATGTCTTCCTGCGTATAGCCAAACGCCTGCTGACGCTGGAGCAGCGTCGTGTGCGGATCGGGAGTCTCTGACAACTCGGGCTCGATATGGTCGATATCCTCGAGCTTGAACTGCGCCTGTTCGAGCCACTTGGCGAAGGGCTCGGACTTGGCGAGGTCGGCTTTCAGCTCCTCGTCCTCGATGATGCGGCCCTGTTCGAGGTCGATCAGCAGCATCTTGCCCGGTTGCAGGCGCCATTTGCGCACGATGTCTTCCTCGGCAAACGGCAGCACGCCGCTTTCTGAAGCGAGGCAGACCACGTCATCCTTGGTCACGCAGAAACGCGCAGGGCGCAGACCGTTACGGTCGAGCGTCGCGCCGATCTGGCGGCCGTCGGTGAAGCACACGGCGGCAGGGCCGTCCCAAGGCTCCATCAGCGCGGCGTGATATTCATAGAACGCGCGCAGTTCGGGTTCCATCAGATCATTGCCCGCCCATGCTTCGGGAATGAGCATCATCATCGCATGCGCGAGCGGATAGCCGCCTGCGAGCAGCAGTTCGAGCGCATTGTCGAGACAGGCGGTATCCGATTGCCCGTGCGGGATCAGCGGCCACATCTTGTCGAGGTCGGGGCCGAGCAGGTCGCTTTCCATCGTGCGGCGGCGCGCGTTCATCCAGTTTACGTTGCCGCGCACCGTGTTGATTTCGCCATTGTGGGCGATGAAACGGAACGGGTGGGCAAGCCGCCAGCTGGGGAAAGTGTTGGTCGAGAAGCGCTGGTGCACAAGGCCGAAGGCGCTGACACATTCGGGATCGCGCAGATCGTCGTAAAAGCTCTGCACTTGCGTTGCCAGCAGTAGACCCTTGTAAACGATCGTGCGGCTCGAAACGCTCGGCATATAGGTCTGCGTCAGACCCGGCAGATCGTGCTTTTCAGCAAGAGCGGCGAGCGGATTGAGCGCCTGCTTGCGGATTGCCAGCAGCTTGCGTTCGAACGCGTCCTGATCGGCGCAATTCTCGCCGCGCGCGATGATTGCCTGCTGCATCACCGGCATCGAGGCGATCACGGCATCGCCGAGCCCGTCTAGCGTGGTCGGCACATTGCGCCAGCCGATGACCTTCTGGCCTTCCTTGGCGGCAAGCTTTTCAAACCGTTCGGCCACGAAATCGCGCGCCGCATCGTCCTGTGGCATGAAGCTCATCGCGACGGCATATTCGCCCACCGGCGGCAGGTCGATGTCCTGCTCTCCCGCCCAACGGCGGATCAGCGCATCGGGAATCTGCATCAACAGGCCTGCGCCGTCGCCGAGCAGCGGGTCGGCGCCCACTGCACCGCGGTGATCGAGTTTCTCGAGAATCTCGAGCGCCTGGCTTACGATCGCGTGACTTTTCTCGCCTTTGATATGCGCGACCATGCCCACACCGCAGGCGTCATGTTCGTTGGCGGGGTCATAAAGACCCTGGGTGCTGGGGTAACCCATGGCAAAGTCCGTCCTGTCAGATGCCCCTGCCAGAGAAGACCGGCGTATGCGGTTCGCGGCAACGGCGTGAATGTCGAGCGCACACGGCAAGCAGCCGCGACCGCGCTTCGGTTCACCTCCTATTGCCGATGGAAAAGATATTTTGCAACCGCGAAGAGCGCAGGAAAATTACACCTTGGCGAAGTTTGGCTTTATTTTGATTGCTCAAATATGTTCGAACCGGTGCTTTTGCACGCTTTTGCGGGAGTCGGACAGATTATCAGGCAGCCCCGCGAAGGGTCTGGAGTTTGGCCAGAGCATTACGCAATTCGCGCTCGGTGTCGCTTAGCTGGCTGGCGTTCGATTGCGGCTCGCCTGCATCGAAACCCCGTTCGGTGAACAGCGTCAGCGCTTTGAGCGCCTCGACCAGTGCTGCATCGCGGCCCACACCCCCGTCGGGACGGCGCGCGCGTTCGCTTTGCTGGTGTTCGTGGAGAGCGCCGGCGAAGCGTTCGACCATTTCGACCATGCTGAGTTCGTCGGTGGGTTTCTGACGCAGCTTTTCGAGTGCGTTGGCCGGAACCAGAGGGCGCACGGATTTGGGAGCAGGGGCTTCGTCTTCGACCCAAACGCCGTTACGGTTGGGCAACTGACCGAATTCTTCGAGATCGAGGACGCGCGGAGCCGCCGCCGCGGCTTCTGCATCGCTCGCAGGCGAAGCCTCGCAGCTTGCACCTTCGCAATTTTCGATCAGCGCGCTCTGGAAGTGGCGATGGGTAAAGGCGACCTCGTCCTTTGCTTTCTTCGCGGCTTTTTTCTGTTCCTTCTTCGAGAGGACCGCAGGCTCTTCGAGTTCCCAATTGCGCTCCGCCAGCTCGCCCAAAGTGGGCTTGCGCGGCGTGTCCGCGGTTTCATCGGTCAGTTCGAATACATCGTCATCTTCGACCGCGCTTCCGAAAGGCATGCCTTCGAGCGGCGAATCGAGGCTATCGCTGCCAAGGTCGTTGGCCGGATCGATCGGGCTGATGCGGCGAGCATTGACGACCGAAGTGATCGGGCGACTGTTGTCTTCGCTCAGCGCCTTGCTGCGCCATGCCCCCCCGACTACGAAAGCCAAGGCACCGCCGAACATAGCCGCAATCGCGGCAAAAACGAATCGCGCACTGCCGCCATCAATGGCCTCGTTCGAAAGCGCGATCATCCGGCCGATCATCTGTTCGGGCAGGACAATAACAGCCAGGCCGAGCAGCGCTGCACCCCAGAAGGTAAGGATCGGCAGAAACAGGCCATGCGTTGCGATAGAGGCCTTCTTGGACTTGGCCTTCCGCGCACGCTGCGGCTTGTGATCGCGTTCGATGTACTGGCTCAGTCGCATGACGCCCCTTGCTCCGCTGCGGGCAGCAGGTCGCGGATCGACCTTAGGCCCTTAAACCCTGTTGCTGGCGATGCGCCGGAGAAGCGCCCGCCTCGTTAAGACCGCCTAGCAAGAGTTGGTAAACGTCTAGATAACGACGTGCATTGTTATGCCAGTCATGGCGATTGCGGACATGCTCGACGCCGCGCGCACGGATCGCGTCCCATTCCGCCCGGCGTTCAAGCAGTTCGGCAAGCGTTTCTGCCGCCGCGGCCGGATTGTCGGGCGCAAACAGGAAGCCCGTTTCGCCATGAGTAATCAGCTCGCGGTGTCCGCCTACGTTAGACGCCGCGACAATGCGGCGCTGCGCCATCGCTTCCAGCGGCTTTAACGGTGTGACCAGATCGGTGAGACGCGAAGCCTTGCGCGGGTATGCGAGCACGTCGATCAGCGAATAGTAGCGCTCGACCTCGCTATGCGGCACGCGGCCTGTGAAAATTACTGCCTCGGGCTCGGGCAGTGCAGCTGCTGCTGCGCGCCAATCGCTTTCCAACTCGCCCGCCCCGACCAGCAGCAGACGGGCGTCCGGGTGCGAGCGGCGAAGGATGGGCATGGCAGCGATCAGATCGTCGATGCCTTCGTAATCGTAGAAGCTGCCGATATAGCCAATCACGGGAGCGCCGGTTGCAAGGCCAAGCTGCGCGGCAAGCGCATCGTCGCGCGGCGGCGGATCGCCAAACATCGTGAGGTCGACGCCATTGGGCATCACCCCGATCTTGCCGCCCGCAATGCCGCGCGCGATCAGGTCGTCGCGCAGACCGTTGCAGATTGTGAAGAGCGCGTCGGCACGGGTGGCGACTTGCGTTTCGAGGCTGCGGGTCAGGCGATATTTAGCGGAGCCTTCGGTGCCTGTGCGATTGCCGACTGCGGCATCTTCCCAGAAAGCGCGGATTTCGTAGACAAAAGGCACGCCCAGCGCCCGCGCCGCGCGCAGTGCGCCGCCACCGTTGAGCGCAGGCGAATGGGCGTGGATGACGTCAGGACGCCATTCTTTCGCCAATTCGAGAATCGCGGAATGGGTTGCCGACATTTCGCGCAATTCGCGCACCAGCATCGGTCCGTCCGAAATCCCCGGCGTGCGGTGAAATGTCAGTCCGTCGAACTGTTCGCAGGCGCTGTCCCACTCTGCCTCGGCATTGTGCCGCTGCGAGGTCAGGCCGCGCACGTCCAGCCCCAGCGCCTCCTGCGCCTTTAGAATGGCGCGGGTGCGGAAGGTGTAGCCGCTGTGGAGCGGCAGCGAATGGTCGAGGACGTGGAGCACGCGGGTCATGGCGTTTGCCAATACAAGATTGTGCTTAACGGGCCGTCAACTGCCTGACGCTAAAGCATGCGTGAAATGATCGACTATATCTCCCTTGCTATCGGCCACGGCCTGCTTGCGTTCGCGCTGTTCAAGCTGGTGATGCGCGAGGATCTCGACGTCGATCCGGCGATCCAGACCTTGAAGGACAAAGCCGAAGCCGAGCGCGAGGCGAGTAGCGTTGCAGGCCGCAATGCACGGCGTCGCCAGCAGGCCCAGAGTGAGCCAGCCCCCGGCGCTCAGCCAGTACAGCGGTAGCGCGCAGACCATGCTCGACCTCGTCTTCATTGCCTTCATCGGTTACATCCTGCTGCTGGGGCTCAGGCGTCCGTTTCTGTGGGTGCTGCTCTATGTCTATATCGACATTCTTGCGCCGCAGCGGATCGGCTATTCGCTGATCACGCAGGTCCCCGTCTCGCTGATTGCCTTTGGTGCGGCCTTCTGCGGCTGGCTGTTGCTCGACCGCAAGGAGGGCGCCCGCTTCTCGCTGCGCCAGGGGCTGATGCTGGCGCTGCTGCTCTATTGCTGGTGGACGCTGCAAGGCGCGGTCTATGTCGAAGAGGCATCGACCAAATGGGATTGGGTGTGGAAGGCGTTCCTGTTTGCGATCTTCCTGCCGCTGACCGTCACCACCCGCGCGCGGATCGAGGCGCTCGCGCTGACGCTGGTGCTGTCGGTCGCGACTATCGTGATCGGCACAGGCATGAAGACCGTGCTGGGCGGCGGCGGCTACGAGAACCTCAAATTCTTCGTCAACGACAACTCGGGCATTTACGAAAGTTCGACGTTGGCGACTGTGGCGATTGCGCTGATTCCGGTGATCTTGTGGTTCACCAGATACGGCACGATCTTCCGCCCGCACTGGATGGTGACCGCGTTTGCGTGCGCGCTGATCTTTGCCAGTCTGCTGATCCCGGTTGGGACCGAGGCGCGCACGGGCCTGCTCTGTATCGCCGCTCTCGGCGTGCTGGCGCTGCGCTACACACAGCGGCGAATCCTATTTATTGCATGCGCCGGCTTGCTCGGCCTGATTGCGTTGCCGTTTCTGCCGCAGAGCTATTACGATCGCATGGCCACCATCGCGCAGCCGGGCGGAGACGAAAGCGCCTCGACCCGGATGCAGGTGTGGGAATGGACCATCGACTACGCCAGCGAGCACCCCTTTGGCGGCGGCTTCGACAGCTACCGCGCGAACTCCTTCACATATGTCATGCCGGTGCGCGAAGAGGCGGGGAACACCACAACGGTCGAATATCGCGAAGTGACCGACGAGGCGCGCGCTTTCCACTCGGCCATTTTCGAACTGCTGGGCGAGCAAGGCTATCCCGGCCTCATGATCTGGCTGTTCCTGCACGGCCTGGGCGTATGGCAGATGGAGCGGCTCTACCGCCGCTGGCGAGGCCGGATCGAAGAGGGCGAGGCGTGGATCGCGCCGCTGGCAGGCGCGTTGCAGATCGCCAGCCTGATCTATCTCGTCGGAGCGTGCTTTCAGGGAATCGCCTATCAGCCGGTGATGCTGATGATCGTCGGTTTGCAGATCGGGCTCTACTCCTATGTCACAAGGCTCGAATCGGCGCGGCGTGAAATCGAGCAGGAGGTGACACTCTCTCCGGGTGAAAAGCGCCGCCGCGAGCGCGCTGCACAAATCGCCGGACAAAGCGGCCAATCCGCGACAGACACCGATGCCGTAACGGCCTGACCGGCCCTGCCGAACCGCCGGACGTTTGCTCGCGGCTTTACCATTGCGTTTGCTTCCTGCCCCTGCCATGAGGGCCGCGACTTAACGTAAACGTAAAGCGGCTGGGCCGTATTTCCGGTCAGCCCGAGGCAGAGGAGAACGCATATGTCCCCGCAGGAATTGGCCGAAAAGGTCGGAGAAAACATCGGCACCAGTGAATGGGTCGAGATGACTCAGGACAAGGTCAACATGTTCGCTGATGCCACCGGCGACCATCAGTTCATCCATATCGACGAAGAAAAAGCCAAGATGACGCCGTTCGGCGGTACCATCGTGCATGGCTTCATGACTCTGTCTATGATCCCTTATCTGGGCGCGAACAGCTCCACCCCCAAGATTGACGGCGTGAAGATGGGTGTGAATTATGGCGGCAACAAAACCCGCTTCATTAGCCCGGTCCGCGTCGGCAAGCGTATCCGCGGCCACTGGAAGCTGCTCGAGATGATCGAAAAGCGTCCCGGCCAGTGGCAGCAGACTGCCGAAATCACGATCGAGATTGAAGGCGAGGACAAGCCCGCCCTGATCTGCGAATGGATCACCCAGCTTTTCGTTTGAACGCATTGATGCCCCGGAGGTGATCCGGGGCGCTTTTGCGCGCAAGATCAACCCTCTCCCGGCCCGGACAATCCGGGGCGGCGAACCATCAAAGGACCCCCCATTATGTCACGTGACGCCGTAATCGTCTCCACCGCCCGCACCCCGATTGGCCGCGCCTACAAGGGCGGCTTCAACGCCACTCCTGGCGCAACTCTCGGTTCCTATTCCTTCGCTCCGGCAGTCGAGCGCGCAAAGATCGACCCCGCCGAGATCGACGACGTGGTGTGGGGCGCTGTGCTCACGCAGGGCACGCAGGCCGGCAATATCGGTCGTCAGGTCGCTCTGCGCGGCGGTGCGCCCGTCAGCGTTGCAGCCCAGACCATCGACCGCCAGTGCTCCTCGGGCCTGATGGCCATCGCAACCGCTGCCAAGCAAATCATCGTCGATAATATGGACGTGGTCGTCGGCGGCGGTCAGGACTCGATCTCGATGGTCCAGACCCCCGAAATGCGCGTCGCTCCCGACAAGTCGCTGATCGCGATGCACAAGGACGTGTACATGCCGATGCTCGGCACCGCCGAAACGGTGGCCGCACGTTACAACATCAGCCGCGAAGCGCAGGACGAATACGCGCTGCAGTCGCAGATGCGCACCGCAGCCGCTCAGGAAGCCGGCAAGTTCGACGACGAAATCGTCCCCGTCACCACCACCATGGCGGTGAAGGACAAGGAAACCGGCGAAGTCTCGATGGTCGAAGCCAACATCACCAAGGATGAAGGAAACCGCCCCTCGACCACGCTCGAAGGTCTGCAGTCGCTCCAGCCGGTTATGGGCCCGGGCAAGGTGATTACCGCCGGTAACGCTTCGCAGCTGTCGGACGGTTCCTCGGCCAGCGTGCTGATGGAAGCCAAGCTTGCCGAGCAGAAGGGCCTTGAGCCGCTTGGCCGTTATGTCGGCATGGCTGTCGCAGGCACCGAGCCTGACGAAATGGGCATCGGCCCCGTTTTCGCCATTCCCAAGCTGCTCAAGCAGACCGGCCTCAAGATGGACGACATCGGCCTGTGGGAACTCAATGAAGCATTCGCCGTGCAGGTGCTCTACTGCCGCGACAAGCTGGGCATCGATAACGACATCCTCAACGTCAACGGCGGCTCGATCTCGATCGGCCATCCCTACGGCATGACCGGCGCACGCTGCACCGGCCACGCGCTGATCGAAGGCAAGCGTCGCGGTGCGAAGTATGTCGTCGTTACCATGTGCGTCGGCGGCGGCATGGGCGCAGCGGGCCTTTTCGAAGTCTTCTAATCCGACCGCTTGATTGCCTTTCGGGGCACAAGGCATCACACTCCCGCTCATCGGCGACGATGGGCGGGAGTTTTGCTTTGGGCATCATGGAAATTATCGGGATCGCGGGAAGCGTCAGCCTGCTGGCGGGCTGGCGGCTCTATCTGTGCATCTTTGCGACCGGTCTGGCGATGCGGTTCGATGCCTTTCCCGTGCCCGAACATCTGGCGAGCCTTGCCGTGCTCGAAAACCCGTGGGTGATGGGTATTGCGGCGCTAGGCGCCCTGGCAGAGTTCTTCGCCGACAAAGTGATGTGGCTCGATACGATTTGGGATACGGTGCACACCTTCATCCGCCCCGTCGGCGGCGCGCTGCTGGCGCTGGCGATTGTCGATCCTTCCGATCCCGCGACGCAGGTGGTTGCCTTCCTGCTGGGCGGGGGCGCGAGCTTGCTTGCACATGGCGGCAAGGCGGGAGCGCGCGCGGTGGTCAACACCTCGCCTGAACCTGTGAGCAATGCGGTGGTCTCGACCGGTGAGGATATCGCGACCGTCGGCCTGCTTTGGCTCGCCTATGAATATCCGGCCGTCGCTGCGGGGGTGGCGGTGTTCCTGCTGCTGGTCACTGTCGTACTGATATGGATCGCGTGGCGGATATTGGGCAGCATACGCGCGGCCTTGCGGGGTAAACAGCAGAGCGAGCCCGGCTAGTCGCTGGCCCAGACCCGCTGCGCGAGGCGAGCCGCTTTCGGTGCAATGGCAAGGGAAATGACCGGCACCAGTAATCCTGTCAGGATGAAAGTGGTGGCGATCAGGCCGAGTTGGGGCACAGCCGTTTGCAGTCCGATCAGTCCGAGGCTTACCAGCGGCCAGACTGCCAGCCATGTGAGCAGCAGGCGGGTTAGCAGCATTCTCACGCCGACCTGTCCATCTCGTCTGCTAGAATTGAGAAATATTCGGGAAGCAGGCGCTCCAGAAGGGCATGCGCTTTCGGCGTCAGCTTCACCTGTTTCGCGCGGGCGTCGTTCTCGTCTCTTTCGGCAGTGACGTACCCGTCGCCTTCGAGCACGCGCAGAGTCCTTGCCACAACCGGACCGGCCACATCGAGCCGGTCTGTGATTTCGCCGACGGTCAGCATGTCACGATCAGGCTCCCGATCTATCACGATCAGAAAGAGGAAGCGCAGCTGTGACAGCCCGTGACTTGAGAAAAAGCTTTCGAGCCGCCGGATCATCTGACTGGCCCGGCGCATAAGTGTGAGTGCGTCGATGATCGTTTCGGCCGGAACATCATGCGCCCCTGCATATCCTTCGATCATTCGGGCGGAAGGAAGTGTTTTCAGGAAAAACATCAGGCCACGTCCACTGCCTGCAAGAATATGATGGCAACCGGTTCGGCCAGCCAGTCTTCGTATTGGGCAAACACCTCTTTGGTGTAATCTTTCGCATAATGGGCATCGAGAGCCGGGCGATCGGTCCAGTTTTCGTAGAGATGCAGAGTGCCCTGATCCCGGTTTTCAAGAAGGTTGAACGCTATGCAGCCCGCCTCGTCGCGAGTGCGCCGGATGATGTCGCAAATCGCCGCGCGGGCATCGTGGAAGTGCGCGGGCTTTGGGGTGATGGTTGCAAAAGCGTGCAGGGACATAAAAATCTCCATTTGAATATCAAGATAGATAGCATGATATCTAAATGGTTCAAGAGGAAGGTCGAGCGGGGCCGGCGGCAGCGCGGCCTCCCCCGATTGCCCGGCCTTCGGATTATCCGTGTTCGGCGATGAACTCTTCGACCACCGGCGCGACCTTGGTGCGCCATTTGCTGCCATTGAAAATGCCGTAATGGCCCGCGCCTTCGGCCATGTAGTAGCGCTTTTTCTTGGCGCCGAGGCCGGTGGCGAGCTTGAGCGCGGCTTTGGTCTGGCCGAGCCCCGAAATATCGTCGCGCTCGCCTTCGACGGCGAGCAGGGCGGTGTCCTTGATCTGGGTCAGATCGACCACTTCACCTTTGTGCTCGAAAGTGCCGTTGGGGATCGAGTGCTTCTGGAACACTTCCTCGACCGTCTGGAGGTAGAATTCGGCGGTCATGTCGCAGACCGCGCGATATTCGTCGTAGAAATCCTTGGTCGCCTGCGCGCTCGCATCATCGCCCACGGTGAGGTGTTTGAACATCTCGTAGTGGCTCATCATGTGGTTCTGCAGGTTCATGCTCATGAACGCCGAAAGCTGCATGAAACCGGGATAAACCTGCCGGCCTGCACCGCGATATTGCATCGGCACGCGCGCGATCACCGATTGGCGGAACCATTCGATCGGGCGGTTCATGGCGTGGTCGTTGACCGATGTCGGGCTTTCGCGGGTGTCGATCGGACCGCCCATCATGGTGAGCGTGAGCGGGGTCGCGGGCGATTTGTGCTGGTTCATCAGCGCGGTGGCGGCATAGGCCGGAACCGAAGGCTGGCACACCGCCATCATATGCGGCCGCATGCCGTCACCCTCGACGCGGATCTGTTCGAGGAACTCCATCAGATAGTCGATGTAATCGTCGAGATCGAAGCGCCCTTCGTGCAGCGGAACGGTCTTCGCATCGGCCCAATCGGTGATGTAGACGATGCAGCTTTCCAGCATCCGCTCCACCGTGCCGCGCAACAGCGTGGCGTAGTGGCCGCTCATCGGAGCAACGATCAGCAGACGCGGCGCGGTTTCGGGGAGGCCGGTGTGGCGGAAACGCTTGAGGTCGCCGAACGCGCGGTTGACGACGGTCGCTTCCTCGACCGGATGCTTAGTCCCGTCGACTTCGATCTCGGTGAGGCCAAAAGCGGGCTTTCCATAATAGGCCGTCGCATGCGCCATCACGTCGAAGGCGTTGGCAGCGATTCCGCCGATTCCGAAGTGGCTCAGAGGGTTGGCGGGGCTGTTGAGAAATTCGGAGCTCATCGACGCGATCGAACTGACCGAGTTCAGCCAGTTCCGCTGAATTTCATAGACTTGATAGAGCATGATGCGAATCCGCTTTCTTTTCGCGCGCGGTTGCTAGCTGGAAGTCCAGATGAACTTACGCGCTCAGATATACCGCGCCTCATGCCGGACTACGGCTTATTGTGCAATGCACAATTGACGGCGCCCCCCGCAATAGCCGTAGGAGAACGGCACTTTTGCAGGTGAAATTTGCGGGCGCGGTGGCTAGATCGTGTCGGTATGAACGGCCAGACCAGCGAAATCAGCGTGATCGAAGAAGACGAAAACGATCAGCACGACGGAAATGTGATCGAAGAGAGCGAACCGGCGAAGCGTTCGCGCTCGCTCGCTCCGCTGCGCATGGTCTATCGCGAGGCGGCCAAATATCCGCGCCAGGCCATGTTCGCGGCACTTGCGCTGATCATCACCGCGACCGCGACATTGGCGATTCCGTGGCGCTTCAAGGTTATCGTCGATGATGCTTTCAGCGGCAACGCCACGCCCGAAACCATTGCCCACGCCTTCCAATATCTGCTGATGATCGTCGTCGTGCTGGGGATCGGCACGGCGATGCGGTTCTATTTCGTCAGCTGGATCGGCGAGCGCGTTGTCGCCGATATCCGTCTTCGCGTGCAGGAAAACCTTCTGAGGCTGTCCCCCGGATTCTACGAGGAGAACAGCCCCAAGGAAATCTCGAGCCGGATGACCTCGGATACCGCGATCATTGAAACGGTCGTGGGAACGACGGTTTCGATCGCGCTTCGCAACACGCTCACTGCCATCGGCGGTGTTGCGCTGCTGCTCTATCTTGCCCCGACGCTGACCATCGGCTTGCTCATCGGGATTCCGCTGGTGATCCTGCCGATCGTTTTCTTCGGGCGCAAAATCCGTGCCGTCTCGCGCACCAGCCAGGACCGTGTTGCCGATGTCGGCGCCTATGTCACCGAAGTGCTGGCCGCGATGAAAGTGGTGCAGAGCTTCGGGCAGGAGAAACGTGAAGGCAGCCGCTTTGCCGGAGTGGTGGAACGCACGTTCGATACGGCGCGCAAGCGCATCCTGCTGCGCGCGGCTATGACCTCGATCGTCATCCTGCTGGTGTTCGGCGGAATCACCATGGTGATGTGGCGCGGCGCGCTTGCTGTGTCCGAAGGCGCGATTACGGGCGGCACGATCACAGCATTCGTTTTCACAGGCGGTCTGGTCGCCGGCTCGTTCGGCTCGCTGACCGAGGTTTATGGAGATCTCCTGCGCGGCGCCGGTGCGGCATCGCGGCTGGCCGAACTGCTCGACGCCAAGCCGCAGATCGCGGCCCCTGCACGGCCCGAAGCGCTGCCCGTGCCTGCGCGTGGTTCGCTGTCGTTCCGCAATGTCACCTTCCGCTATCCCGCAAGGCCCGAGACGCCCGCGCTCAAGGATTTCAGCCTTGAGATTGAACCGGGCGAAACGGTCGCCATCGTTGGCCCGTCAGGCGCGGGCAAATCGACCCTGTTCCAGCTGGTAGAGCGGTTTTACGATCCACAAGGTGGTACCATCCGGCTCGACGGCGTGCCGCTGACGAAGGCGGACCCCGCCGAAATCCGCGACCGCATTGCTTTCGTCCCGCAGGACGGCGTGCTGTTCAGCGCCAATGCCCGCGACAATCTGCGCTATGGCCGATGGGATGCGACTGACGAGCAAATCTGGGACGCGGCTCGCGCGGCCAATGCCGAGGCTTTCCTAAGGGCGCTGCCCGAAGGGCTCGATACGTCCTTGGGTGAAAGCGGCACGCAATTGTCGGGCGGCCAGCGCCAGCGCGTCGCGATTGCCCGCGCGCTTCTGCGCGATGCGCCGATCCTGCTGCTCGACGAGGCGACCAGCGCGCTCGACGCGGAAAGCGAACAATTGGTCCAGCAGGCGCTCGACGAGCTGATGAAGGAGCGCACCACGCTGGTGATTGCGCACCGCCTCGCCACGGTGCGTGCGGCTGATCGTATCATCGTGCTCGACAATGGCGGGATTGCTGAGCAGGGCACGCATGCCGAGTTGAGCGCAGCAGGCGGTCTCTATGCCCGTCTCGCCTCGCTGCAATTCGCAGCCGAAGCTGCGTAGTTTGTTGCGTGCGGGACGCGCATCCGCGCGTCCCTGTTTGCCAAGCCACTCTCTCCCCCGCCAATCCGCCTTTGAGAATACAATTCCGGATGGAAGGGCGGGGGAGAGAGTGGCTTGGCCCCGGGCGTCTGCGAGCAATATAATCGACCAAGCGCGACGCCCGTGCGACCAGCGGCAACCTTGAAATCGGTGATCGTCTAACCCACCCTCAAGGTAATAACAGTCGCAACACAAACGGGGACTCGCATATGATCCGCAAAGCCACATTCCTTCTCGCCAGCACCGCCGCGCTCGCGCTGGTCGGAGCCGCCCACGCGCAGAGCGCGCAGGAGCAGGTCCCTGCCGATATCGAACTGCTGCAAGAGCAAGACGATGATGGAGCCGAAGCCTCCACGCCGACCATGAGTTTCGGCACCTGGGGGGTCGATTCCGACCTGCTTTCGGACTCGATCGAGCCGGGCGAGGACTTCTTCGGCTACGTCAATCAGGAATGGCTCGACGCCAACCCGCTTCCGTCCGAATACAGCCGCTTCGGCGCGTTCAACCTCCTGCGCGAGAAATCGACCAATGATGTCGCCGCGCTGATGGACGAACTCGTCGAAAAGCCGCGCGACACCCTGACCGATGACGAGCGCCGCATTGTCGACATGCACAACGCGTTCCTCGACACCGATGCTATCGATGCCGCCGGCCTTGTTCCGGCCTATCCCTATCTCGGCGCGATTGCCGAGGCGACCAGCCTCGATAAGCTGGCAACGCTTTGGTCGACCTCCGGCTATCCCAGCCCGATATCGGGCTATGTTAGCGTCGATGCCAAGCAGCCTGATCGCTACGTCGCCTATCTCGGCAGCGGCGGCCTCGGCATGCCCGACCGTGACTACTACCTTGACGAAAGCGAGAAGGGTCAGGAGATCCAGGCGAAGTATAAGGAATATCTCGCCATGCTGCTGGGAGAGGCAGGCTACGCCGATCCGGCAGCCGCCGCCGAAGCCGTCTATGCGATGGAAGACCGCATCGCGCGCACCATCGCATGGGACCGCACCGCACGCCGCAACCGAGACCTTACATACAATGCGCTGAGCATGGACGAGCTGAAGGCGATGTCGGGCGATTTCCCCGTCGCCAGCGCGCTTGCCACTATCGGTCTCGATGAATCGCCGATTTTCGTCGTGGGCAATATGCCGCCGACCGACGAGGAGATCGAAGAACTGGGCCTAACGCAAGAGCAGCTCGCCAATATCGGCAGCGGTATGCCTGGCATGATGCAACTGCTCAACGATACGCCGGTTGCAACGCTGCAGGCGTGGACGATCAAAGAATTCCTGTCCGACCACTCCGACGTGCTGCCGACCAAGTTCGACGAGGCGAACTTTGCCTTCTACGGCAAGCTGTTGCGCGGCCAGCCCGAACAGCGTCCGCGCTGGAAGCGTGCGATCGACCATGCCGAGGGCGGCCTGGGTGAACTGATCGGCGCATCCTATGTCGAGCGCTACTTCCCGCCCGAAAACAAGGCGGCGATGGAAGATCTGGTCGAAAACCTGCGTACCGCGCTCGGCCAGTCGATCGACGAGATCGCCTGGATGGGGGAGGAAACCAAGGCGAAAGCGCATGAGAAACTTTCGACCTTCGAC
>JAYPMZ010000001.1:26275-87080 GCA_038130205.1 Erythrobacteraceae bacterium
ATCGGCTACCGCGACAACCTCGAGACTTATGAGGGGCTCGAAGTGACCGCCGACAACCCGCTCGCCAACAGCATTGCCGCGGGTGCTTGGGCGCTGGAAGACAACGTCAGCAAGCTCGGTCAGCCGATCGACCGCACCGAGTGGTTTATGCTGCCGCAGACGGTAAACGCCTATTACAACTCGACCAAGAACGAGATCGTGTTCCCGGCCGCAATCCTGCAGCAGCCGTTTTTTGAGCTGACTAACGATCCGGCGGTCAACTACGGCGCAATCGGCGGGGTGATCGGCCACGAAATGGGCCACGGCTTCGACGATCAAGGCTCCAAGTCCGACGCTTCGGGCGCGCTGCGCAATTGGTGGACCGATGAGGACCGCGCCAATTTCGACGCCCGCACCGATGCGCTGGTGGCCCAGTACGACGGCTTCTGCCCGCTCGACGAGGGTGAAACCTGCGTCAACGGGCGCTTCACCCTTGGCGAGAACATCGGCGACCTTGGCGGGCTGAGCCTTGCCTATCGTGCCTACAAGATCGCGACCGAAGGGCAGGACGTGCCGGTGATCGACGGGCTGACCGGCGACCAGCGCTTCTTCATCGCCTGGGCGCAGGTCTGGCGTTCGCAGCAGCGCGAAGACAACTATCGCCAGCGTCTGCGCACCGACCCGCACAGCCCCGAGGAATACCGCACCAACGGCGTCGTCCGGAACCTCGGCGAATGGTACGAAGCCTTTGGCATCACCGAGGACGATCCCATGTACCTGCCGCCCGAAAAGCGCGTGCGTATCTGGTGATTTTGGTCGTCCGGACGGGCGAGGCCAAAACAGAAATTGACATGACCCCCGCTCCTGCCATGGAACGGGGGTCATGACGTTTCTACAACTGCTGATCATCGCGATCGTTCAGGGGATTACCGAGTTTCTGCCGATTTCCTCGTCAGGACATCTGATCCTCATTCCGACCTTCACCGATTTTACCGATCAGGGACCGCTGATCGATGTCGCGGTGCATGTCGGTTCGCTGCTCGCGATCATCGTCTATTTCTTCAAGGACGTGGCGGTGCTCGCGCGGGGCGGCTTTGCAAGCATCGGTATCGGGGCCGACCGACCCGAAGCGCCTGCCGAACGCCGGCTCTTGTGGTGGATCGTCCTTGGAACCATCCCCGCCGTCGCCTTCGGTCTCGCGATCAAGCTCGGCGCGTTCAATTCGCTGGCCGAAACCTTTTTCAACATAACAGTCGTCGACGACGATCTGATGGCGTCGATCCGCTTTACCGATCTGATTGCGACCAATCTGATCGTTTACGGCATATTGCTCGGCATCGCCGACTTCATCGGCAAGAACGAAAAAGTGTTCGAGGACATGAGCTGGCGCGATGGCCTGATCGTGGGTCTGGCTCAAGCGCTGGCGATCATTCCGGGCACATCGCGCTCGGGTGTTACGATGACGGCGGCGCGCTTCCTCGGCTACAAGCGCGTGGAAGCCGCGCGCTTTTCCTTCCTCCTGTCGATACCGGCAGTGGCAGGGGCCGGTGTGCTGATCGTGCCCGAAATCTTCGAAGCGGGGGCAACGCTCGCATGGGATGCTCTGATTGCGGGCGTACTGACCTTTATCGCCGCCTTTGCGACGATGGCGTTCCTGATGAACTTCCTGAAGCGCGCCTCGATGCTGGTTTTCGTCATCTACCGGGTGGCGATGGGCATCGCGCTGCTCTATTTCTTCTGATCGAAGGAGCGACCCATGGCGATGATACTGCTGGTCATTTTAGGCGTGCTTGCGGGCTGGTTCGGCTCGATCGTCACCCGCAATGAAGACAAATACGCGATTCGGCGGCTGATCTTCATCGGCCTCGCAGCAAGCCTCGTCGTGGGCCTGCTGGTCAATGGCGGGACATTCCTCGGCAGCCTCGACTGGATCGCGATGGGCGCAGCGGTGCTCGCCTGCGTGGTAGCACTGGCGGGCTATCACTTTTATACGAAGCGCAAAGGCGCTGCCTAGACTGCGGCTGCGTTGCTACCCCTGCCGCCGCGCAGCCAATATTCCTGCGTCCCGCGGTTCACCACATTATCGACATCGATGATCGCCGAGTTGGCATAGGTAAAGCTCGGCGCGAGATTGCGGTAGAGGCGGTCGAAATCACGCTCGACCGTTTGGCGGTAGAGATCATCGAAGCTCTCGATCACGAAATAGGTCGGTTGCAGGTCGCTGATGACGTAATCGGTGCGCATCACGCGGTCGACGTTGAGCATGATGCGATTGGGGCTCTTTGCCTCGACTGCAAAGCGCGCCTCGGTCGGGCCCGACAGGATGCCTGCCCCGTAGGCCTTGATGCCGTCGGCTTCCTCGATCAGCCCGAATTCGACCGTGTACCAGTAGAGCGCGCCCAGCGCCTTCAGCCGGTTATAGCGCATCGCCTTCCAACCGGCGCGGCCATATTCCTGCATGTAATCGGCATAGACCGGATCGGTCAGCATCGGCACGTGGCCAAAGACATCGTGGAAGACGTCCGGCTCCTGAATATAGTCGAATGTCTCGCGCGTGCGGATGAAATTGCCTGCCGGAAAGCGGCGGTTGGCCAGATGCCAGAAGAACACGTGATCGGGGATCAGCATCGGAACAGGCACGACGCTCCATCCCGTGAGCTTGTCGAGTTCCTCGCTAAGCGTCTCGAATTCGGGAATACCGCCGCGCGAGAGGTCGAGCTTGTCGAGCCCCGCCATAAAAGCGCTTGCCGCGCGGCCCGGAAGGACGTCCATCTGGCGCGTGAAAAGCTCGTCCCAAATCGCGTGATCGTCGGTAGAATAATTCGTCTGTTCGGGCTCGATCCAGTCCTCGCCCAGATGCGCAGGGCGGCGCAGGGGAGCGGTAAAGACAGCCTCGTCCATATCGGGTAGGCGGGAGTAATCGATGTCTTGATCAGAGATCGTGGCCATAATGTTTCAATTGATACTACCTCGCGCGCCGAACGACAACACTCAACCGGGATTTGACCTATGGGCCTCAAAGGCAAGGATTATCGCAAGTTTCTGGAGCCCATGACCGAGGAACTTGTCGCGATGGCGCGCTGGGCCAAGGCCTCTGGCGCGCGGATCGTGGTGATTTTCGAAGGGCGCGACACGGCGGGCAAGGGCGGTGCGATCAGGGCGGTGCGCGATCAGTTGAACCCGCGTCAGTGCCGCACCGTGGCCCTTTCGAAGCCGAGCGAGGAAGAGCAGACGCAATGGTATTTCCAGCGCTATGCGAAACACCTGCCCCATGCAGGTGAAATCGTGCTGTTCGATCGCAGCTGGTACAACCGTGCAGGGGTCGAGCGGGTGATGGGCTATTGCACCGAGGCGCAGGCGGAGGCGTTCCTCGAAGCCGCGCCGGTGTTTGAAAAACAATTGGTGGATGACGGGATACTGCTCTTCAAATACTGGCTGACCACCGATCAGGACAAACAGGAAGAGCGGCTCAAGGAACGGCTCGAAGACCCGCTCAAGCGCTGGAAACTGTCGCCCGTCGATCTCGCCGCGCGCGAGAAATACGAAGCCTATACCGAGGCCCGCGAGGCGATGTTGCGCGCCACCCATACCGCCTATGCGCCGTGGACGCTGGTCGACTTTAACGACCAGAAGCGCGGGCGGCTGACGCTGGTGCGCGACCTGCTTGATCGCTTGCCCGACACCCATGTCGCGCCTGCGCCGATCGAGTTTCCCGATCTCGGCCATGAACCGCACGCAGAAAGCTACGCGGTGATGGGGCCGATTTCGTCCTTTCCGGTTGAGGATTGACGCAAGCCCCACTTCGATATAAATATGATATCATAATTATATTGGAGGAGGTTCTTTCGATGTCGGTTTCTATCACGGTTGCGGACCCCAGCAGCGAACGCGCGGGCTCTGCTTTCAATGGCTATGTCATGCTTGCGCTCATGGCCGCGTTTCTTGCGGTGATTCTGATCACGCTCACGCGGGGAGCGCCTCCCACCAATGCGCCTGGACTGGCGGTTCTCGCGTTCCTCGGCCCGCTCGCGATCTCGGCCTTTGGGATCCTCTTCATCGCGGCAGGTTTCTTCATGATTCAGCCAAATCAGGCGGTCGTCCTCACCCTGTTCGGCGAATATCGCGGCACGGTGCGCAAGGACGGTCTGCACTGGACCTGGCCGTGGATTTCCAAGCAGAAGATCTCCGTTCGCGCGCACAATATCCATTCGGAAAAGGTCAAGATCAACGACCTGCGCGGCAATCCGATCGAGGTCGCCTGTAACGTGGTGTGGCGCGTGGCCGATACCGCGCAGGCAGTGTTCGATGTCGACGATTTCAAAGAATTCGTGAACATCCAGATCGAGGCAGGGCTGCGCACCGTGGGCGCGCGCCATCCCTATGATGATATGTCCGACGAAGACAAAACGACGCTGCGCGGCAGTGCCGATGTGATCGCAAAGGAACTGCGCGACGAATTGAACGAGCGACTGGCTGTGTCGGGTGTGAAGGTGGACGAGGCGGGCCTTACCCACCTCGCCTATGCCCCCGAAATTGCGGGCGCAATGCTACGCCGCCAGCAGGCCGACGCGGTGATTGCCGCGCGCCAGAAGGTGGTGATCGGCGCGGTCGGCATGGTCGAGGATGCGCTCGAAAAATTGTCGCGGGACGGCATCGTCGAACTTGATGACGAGCGGCGGGCGGCCATGGTGTCGAACCTGATGGTCGTCCTTTGCGGTGACCGCGAGGCGCAGCCGGTGGTCAACGCCGGTACGCTTTACCAATAAGACCACGTGCAAGGAGGCAGCCATGGCTGCACCCCCAAAAAAGGCGTTTGCCTTGCGGCTCGACCCGGCGGTTCACGCCGCGGTTGAGCGGCTCGCGGGCGCGGAATTGCGATCGGCCAACGCCCAGATCGAAATTCTGCTGCGCGAGGCGCTTAAACAGCGCGGGATCGAGGTCGGACACACCAAGACGCCGAGGCGCGGGCGTCCGCCAGCAGACAGCGATTAAAGCGAAGCGCTCGCCTTGGTGACTTGCCGTCCGTCGGATGCAAAGGCGCCAAGCTCGTATTCGCCATGCGCGCCCCGCATTACGAGGTTCAGCCCCTCTCCGGCGATAGCGGGCGAAACCCCGCGAAACTCGAAGCGTTGCAGCGCGTTCTCGCCCAGCTCGCTCGCCGCCAGCCGCAGCAGCAGCGTGGCGATAAGCGGGCCATGCACCACCAGTCCTCGATAACGCTCGACAGCTGTCGCATATGGCGCGTCATAGTGGATGCGGTGGGTGTTGAAGGTCAGCGCCGAATAGCGGAACAACAGGCGCGGATCGGGCGTGATGGTGCGGTGTGTGCTCCATTCGGAATTGTCGAATTGGGCATCTCGCGGTGGAGGTGGGGTCAGCGGCACCTCTGGATCGGCCGCGTCGCGATAGACCAGCGTTTGTGTCTCTCGGATGGCTTCCTTGCCGTCCGCCCAAAGCGAATGGCTAATGTCGGTGAAGGCCAACGTGCCGCTGCGCCCTTCCTTGACGCTGACCGAGGCGATCTCGCTCTCGCGTTCCACGGTATCGGGAAAATTGAGTGGGCGCAGGAATTCGATCGCGCTTCCCGCCCACATCCGGCGCGGAAGAGGGAAGGGAGGATAGATATTGTCGGCGTCATTGTCGCGGAGCGGATGCCCATCCTCACCCAGTGCGTCGGTGCGGGCTTCGGGCAAGCACAGGCAGAAGTGATAACCCTGCGGCACGGGGTTCTCGAACGAAGGCGGCAGGTCCAGCGTCGCATACCAACGCTGGAGGTGTTCTGCCGTGACCATGTCGGTCTGAGCGGTTTTGCGCCCTACCCAGGAATCCCACTCGCTCATCCTCGCACGCCTACGCAGCTCGCTCGAAAACGGCTGCGATACCCTGACCGCCACCGATGCACATGGTTTCGAGGCCGTATTTCGCCCCGCGCCGGTGCATTTCGGCGGCCATATCGGCAAGGATCCGCCCGCCGGTCGCGCCGATGGGGTGGCCGAGCGAAATGCCCGAACCGTTGACGTTGAGGATGTCGCGGCGGCTGTCGTCGGCGCTCCAGCCCCAGCCCTTGAGCACGGCAAGCACTTGCGGTGCGAAGGCTTCGTTCAGTTCGACAAGGTCGAAGTCATCCCAGCTGTAGCCGCGCCGTTCGAACAGACGCTGGGTTGCCGGAACCGGGCCAATGCCCATGCGCGAAGGATCGCAGCCCGCTGCGGCCCAACCGCCGAACCACAGGCTCGGCTCAAGGCCGAGTTCCTCAAGCTTGTCTTCGGCAACCACCAGACAGGCTGCGGCGGCATCGTTCTGCTGGCTGGCATTGCCTGCGGTCACGATCGCTTGCGGATCACGCTTGCCGTCGATGGCGCGCAGCGCGCCAAGCGTTTCCATCGAGGCATCGGTGCGATATCCCTCGTCATGGTCGAAGATCACCGGATCGCCTTTGCGTTGCGGAACTTCGACCTTCACCAGATGATCGTCGAACTTGCCCGCTGCCCAAGCGGCGGCTGCGTTCTGGTGCGAGCGGACCGCATAGGCATCGGCCTCCTCGCGGGTGATCGCATAATCCTTCGCCAGATTGTCGGCGGTTTCGATCATGCCGGTGATGATCCCGAAACGCTCGATCGGCTGGCTCATCAGGCGGCCCCGTGAGAGGCGATCATGGAGCGTCATATCGCCCATTCGCACACCGCCGCGCAGGTCGGTGGTGTAATGTTCGACCTGCGACATGCTCTCGCACCCGCCCGCGACCACTACGTCGGCCATTCCTGTTTCGACCATCATCGCCGCATTGGCGACCGCTTGCAGGCCTGAGCCGCAGCGGCGGTCCAATTGGTAGCCGGGAACTTCGAGCGGAAGGCCAGCGGCAAGCCACGACCAGTGGCCGATGGCGGGCGCTTCGGCATTGCCGTAGCCTTGGCTGAACACCACGTCATCGACGCGTTCGGGGTCAATGCCCGAGCGTTCGACCAGCGCTTTTAGAATGACTGCGCCGAGCTGGCCTGCATTGAGGCTCGAAAGCCCGCCGAGGAACTTGCCGACAGGCGTGCGCAGGGGGGAAACAATAGCGGCTCTTCTGGTCATGATCGGGTCCTAACGATTGTAGTGCTTGCCTTCGTCGCTGAGCGCGACGGTTCCGGCATCGATGAGTTTGCCAATGGCGCCGCTCGACAGGCCGAGCCGTTCGGCGAGCACTTCCTCGGAATGTTGGCCAAGGAATGGTGCGGGCGCAGGATCGCCAGCCTCGCGGCCCGGCACATTGGCGAAGCTGCGGGTAGCTGGATAGTCGAGGCCCGAGGGATTGGCGGGCGAGGGGCCGAACAGCGGATTGTCGCTGACCAGCTGCGGGTCGCGCGCGGCTTCGTATGCGGTGCGGTATTTTTCGAAGGTGCAGCCATTGGCGGTCATGCGGCTCGAAAGATCGGACCAGTCCTGATTGCCTGCGATGGTCTGGAAAACCTCGAACAGCGCATGGCGGTGCTCGAAGCGCGGTCGGTCGCCGTCAGCGAAGCGAACGCCGAGTTTCGCTTCGAGTTCGTTGATCGGTGTTGCGGCGTCGAAGGCTTTGACCAGCCCGCCCCATTGTTTGGGCGTGAGCGCGGCAACCATGAAGCGAACGCCGTCTTTCGAGCGGAAATCGCGCCCGAATGCGCCCCAGATCGCATTGCCGAGCCGTTCGCGGTCTGCTCCGCGATAGAGCATCTCGGCCATGGTCCCCGAATTGGCGAGCGTCCCGATGGCTACATCGCCCAGCGGCACGCGCAATTCGCTGCCTTCGCCGGTCGCATCGCGGTGGCGCAGCGCGGCGAGCAGTGCAAAGGCGCAGTAAGCGCCGGTGATGAAGTCCCAGGCTGGCAGCACCTGATTGACCGGCGGCGCGGTTGCCATGTCCCAGTCTTCCGGCCCGCACATCAGCGGGTAACCGGCGGCGGCATTGACGGTGAAGTCCATCGCCTGCCGCCCGTCATGCCAGCCCATGATCCGCACCGAAGTCATGTCGGGCGCGCCTTCCGGTTGAGCAGCCTTCATCGCCGCATGGCTTAGGAAGCTGTTTTCGGGCAGGTTGGTGATCGCATTACCCGTCTTCGCGGCCAGCGCCACGCACAGCTCGCGCCCTTCGCCGCTGCGCAGGTCCAGCGCGACCGATTTTTTAGCGCGGTTGAGGTTCTCCCAACTCAAGGAACGCCCTTCGCCGGTCAGCATGTAGCGGTCATAATCGAGCCCCCCTGCCGTGTGGTCGACGCGGATCACCTCCGCGCCCATCTGCGCGCAATAGAGGCCCGCAGTGGGAGAGGCGACGAAGCTGGAAACTTCGACGATCGAGAGGTCGTTCAGCAGCTTATACAAGGCTCAACCGTGCTCCTTTGCCCATTCGCGCAGCATGTGCTTGGCGATCTGGAGCTGGAGGATCTGCGTCGTTCCTTCGTAAATGCGGTAGATGCGCGCATCGCGATAGAACCGTTCGGCGTCATATTCGGCGAGGTAGCCCGCGCCGCCATAGACCTGCACCACGCGGTCCACCACGCGGCCGCACATCTCGCTAGCGAAGACCTTGAACGCGGCGGCCTTGACGAGAATGTTCTCGCCGCGGTCGGCGCGGGCGGTGACGTCGCGCATCATCGCTTCGGCAGCGTAGATCTCGATTTCGCTGTCAGCGAGCATGGACTGGATCAGCTGGAAATTCGCGATCGGTTCGCCGAAAGCCTTGCGCTCATTGGCATAGCGGATCGCGCTGTCGAGCGCGCGGCGGGCATAGCCGGCGGCTGTCGCGCCGACCGAAATGCGTCCGTTGTCGAGGCTCTTCATCGCAAAGACGAAACCCTTGCCGGTCTCGCCGCCGAGCAGCGCATCGCCAGGCACTTTCACGTCATCGAGCATGATGTCCGAGATATGCGAGCCCGACTGGCCCATCTTGTGATCGGGCGAGCCGGTCGAAACGCCCGGCGAATTCATCGGCACGAGGAAGGCGCTGATGTGCGCATTCTTGGGCAGCGCCTCTTTATTGGTGCGCGCCATGATCAGCGCGACATCGGCGTGTGGTGCGTTGGTTATGTACCGTTTGGTGCCGTTGAGTATCCATCCGTTCCCGTCAGGATCGGGCACCGCAGTGGTCGCAAGGCCTGCGCTGTCGCTGCCCGAACCCGGTTCGGTGAGGCCAAAGCAGGCAATCTTGCCCTCGGCCACCTTGGGGAACCATTCTTCCTTCTGCGCCTCTGTCGCGCCGTTCTTGAGCGCGCTCGTGAACATGCCGACATTGATCGAGAAGATCGAACGATAGGCGGGCGCGGCATAGGCGATGATGTTGATGATCCGCGCATACTGGCTGATGTTTAGCCCTGCGCCGCCATATTCCTCGGGTACGGTCAGACCGAACAGGCCCATGTCGCGCATCTCGTCGATGATCTGGGGCGGGATCGCGTCATTGGCGATCACCTCGGCCTCTGCCGGTATCAGCCGTTCGCGCACATAGCGGGTCAGCTGCTCGGCGAATTGTTCGAAAACATCGGCATCCATGCCGGGATTGACGCTCACGTCATTACTCATTGTGCTGGTTCCGTTTGTTCGGTTTCGCCTTCGACCGGGGCGGATTCGGGTCCCGGCGAGGGCAGTACGCCGCCCGGCAGCTGGCGTGCTTCGAGCATTTCGGCCGCTTCATCGAGTGCACGCGCTTCGCCTTCGCTGACGCCGCCCGGCCCGCTGCTGTTGCCGGGGCCATCACCGCAGGCGGCGAGCAGGAATGCGGGCACGAGCAGGGCCGCGCTGCGAAGCGCCTTGCGCCGGATCGTCATCGGTTACTCGACCTCGAGGTCGGCAGCAGCGGCGGCCGCTTCGGCAGCTTCTGCGGCAGCAGCGGCTTCGGCAGCTACGCTTTCGGCTGCATCGGCGGCTTCTTCGGCGGTCTGCAGGCTGGGTGCACGCTCTGAAGCGTCTGCGGGCGGGCCAAGTGCCTCGCTGTCTTCGACCGGCTCTTCGGTGATCGGCTCCAGCGCTTCTTCGGCCGGCATTTCGACCGTGTCGGGCATGGCTTCGGTCGATGCGTCGTCACTGCTGCCGCACGCTGCAAGGCCAAGCGCGAGGCTGCCGAGCATGGCACCTGCTACAAGCTTCTTCATGGGTACTCTCCTCGTTGATCTGGATATTTGCGGGCAGGGTGTAGCGAGGTAAGTCGGGTTAAGCCAAGCGCCTTTTGCTGCGCCGAAACGGCACAATCGAAAGAGAGGTACGCCGGAGCACCGCGAATCGCGGTATACGTAGCGGCATGGAAAAGACCTTTCGCGACATGCTCCCTTCGCTTCGACGCGGCCCGACCGCCGGACAGCGCCTCGCTGTCCGCATCGAGCTGCTGCTGGTACTCGCAATTCTCGTGATCGGAGCCATCGGCCCGCTCAACACGGCGCGCGCGCAATCGTCGAGCCGCCCGTTCACCATTCTCGAAAACGGGCGCGCCTATGCGACCTTGCAGGCGGCGGTCGATGCGATCGGTGACCAGCGCGGGACGATCGAGATTGCGCCGGGCACCTATCGCCAATGTGCCGTGCAGAGCGCGGGCGTGATTGTCTACGCCGCCAAGGAATTCGGCACGGTCACTTTCGATCGCACCACGTGCGAGGGCAAAGCCGCGCTGGTGCTGCGCGGTCTGGGCGCGGAAGTGCGCGGGATCACTTTTTCGAACATGGCGGTTGCCGACGGCAACGGCGCAGGCATCCGGCTTGAACAGGGCGCGCTCAACATTGCCTATTCGCGCTTTCTCGACAGCCAGCAGGGCATCCTCACCGGCAATGACCCGCAGGGGCGCATCTACATTATGCGCTCGACCTTCAGCGGTCTGGGAACTTGCGAGAATTCGGCGGGCTGCGCCCATTCGATCTACATCGGCAATTATGGCGAGCTGACTGTGCGCGACAGCCGGTTCGAGCGCGGCAGCGGCGGGCACTACGTCAAAGCTCGCGCGGCGACGGTACTGATCGAGAATAACAGCTTCGACGATTCTGCCGGCAAGGGTACGAACTACATGATCGACCTGCCCGCAGGCAGCCGTGGCGCGATCACTGGCAACTGGTTCGTGCAGGGCCGCGACAAGGAGAACTACTCCGCCTTCATCGCGCTCGGAGCGGAGGAAGTGCTGCACCCGTCGGACGGGCTGCGCGTGACCGGCAATGAGGCGCGCTTCGTGCCCGGCTTGCAGCGTTCGAGTGTGTTTCTGGCCGACTGGACGGGGTCGAATGTGACCCTCACCAACAACAACCTTGCCAGCGGATTAAGCCGCTACGAGCGGCGCTAAGTCTCCAGCCCGAGCTCTTCGGCTATCTCTATCGCTCGCGCTTCGATTGCATCGAAGTCACTGTCGGGCATCGATTCTGCGACGTAGTAGAAAGACTGCTCGCCCATCGCGGCAGCGACGAGGAACCAAGCCAGCGCCTCTTGCGAATCCTGTTTGACGGTTTGGCCGAGGTGGAACATCACGCCCACACCGCGCACGCCGCCGCTGTCTTTCATGCGCGCGGCGCGCATATAGCTCGCCAGCGCGGCCACATCATCTTGCGCAGTGCCGCGTCCCGTCGCCTGCATGACGGCGAGGCTGACGATTGCATCGGTATAATCTTCGGCGGCTGCGGCGCGGAACATGGCGACCGCCTCTTCAAGCGACCCTTCCGCCGTGCCGGTATCTATCATCACGCCGATCCGCCAGCGGGCATAATTGTTGCCCTCCTTTGCCGCGACGCGATAGTGATAGGCTGCCACGCGAGCGTCGGCTGTCACGCCCTCGCCTGCCTCGTAGAACCGTCCAAGCCATGCATGCGCCACCGGATCGCCGCGTTCGGCTTCGGCCTCGGCAATGCGGACCGCTTCGCCAAACTGGCTTTTGTCGACAAGCGCTTCGATCTGCTCCGAGGCATTGCCGAGCGAGAAGACGAGAACCAGAGCGAGAAACAGATGGCGCATAAACATCCCCCCTTGAGCGCAGCCTAGCCGAAGGCGCGCGCGTATGTCACCTCGCCCGAAGGCAGGTCGCCGTCGAGCACGAGCGCCTGAAAATATTCGGGCGGCGGGCCGGGGAAGGTGACTTGCGGTTCGTGAGTGAAGCCGAAGCGGGAGTAGTATTCGGGGCTGCCGAGCAGCACCACGCCCTTGGCCCCGAGCTGGCGCAGGTCGGCGATGCCGCGTTTAATCAAAGCGCCGCCGATGCCCTGACCTTGCATTTCGGGCCAAACCGACACCGGCCCAAGGCCGTACCAGTCCTGCGCTGCGTCGGAGATGGAAATCCGCGAGAAAGCGATGTGGCCGACAATCCGCTCCGCATCCTCGGCAACCAGCGACAGCGCCAGATCGTCGTCTGCGCGCAGGCGCTCGACAAGGTGCTGCTCATCGCCGTCGCTGAAAGGCATATTGGCAAATGCGGCCTCGGTGAGCGCGAAAATCGCTGGTTCGTCTCCTGCGTCTTCGGGACGGATTGTAACGGGGACTGCGGGGCTCATCCCAGCAAATGTCCGTGGCGATCGCGCTTGGTGGCGAGATAGCGGGCGTTGTGCGGATTGTCGGGAAGCTGGTGCGGCACGCGCTCGCTCACCGTGATACCTGCCGCTTCGAGCGCTGCAACCTTGCCGGGATTGTTGGTCATTAGCCGGATGCTGCCCGCGCCGAGCAGATCGAGCATCCGTGCCGCTGTCGGAAAATCGCGCGCTTCATCGGGCAGGCCCAGCCGTGTGTTGGCATCGACCGTGTCGAAACCCTGATCCTGCAATCGATAGGCGCGTAGCTTGTTAACGAGCCCGATCCCGCGCCCCTCCTGCCGCAAATACAGCAGCGCGCCCCAGCCGCCGCTTTCGCGTGCGTGTTCGGCCATGGCGTGCAGCGCTGCATCGAGCTGCGGGCCGCAATCGCATTTGAGGCTGCCGAGGATGTCGCCTGTCAGGCATTCCGAATGGAGCCGCACCAGCGGTTCGCGGTCGCCCGACTGTTCGCCGATGATCAGCGCAACGTGTTCGCGCGTGTCCTCGGTGGAGCGGAAAGCAACGATTTGTGCATCGCTGCTGGCGTTCACCGGCAGGCGTGCGCGGGTGACAATCCTGAGTGCACCGCTGTCGGCATACTCCGCCAGATCGCCGGCGGCGAGTGTGTGTGCTTCGCCCGCCCCTTCGGGATTGACCAGAAAGGCCGGCAGGATGCCCGCAATCCGCGCCAGCTCCATCGCTGCGCGGGCGGCATCGTCCCACGCGAGCGCTTCGGCACGGAACGGTCCCTTGAATGGATTGCCGAGGTCGAGCGCTGGATCGGCGATGGGCCCCGCTTCGGCAAGCGTGAAATCCTCTCCGCCGCTGATGAGAACAGGGGCATGGGGCACAGCCGCTTCGCGCTGGTTTGCCAGTTTGAGCGTCGCCGCCCGGGCCGCCGAAATCAGCATCTGCGGCGCTGTCGCAGCGCTCGCGACTGCGGTTTCGACGGGAAGAAGTGTCGGCCCATCCTCGAACGCGAGCGGCCAGCCGTGGCGCAGGGCGTCCACCGCCTGCGCCGCGCGCCGTGCAGGGGAGGGCGCTGGATGGCTCAAATATCGAACTCGGTGATCAGCGGAACGTGGTCCGAAGGCTTTTCCCAGCTGCGCGCATCTTCGAGCACGCTGTGCGATTTTGCCTGCGCGGCAAGATCGGGCGAGGCCCACATATGGTCAAGCCGCCGCCCGCGATCATTGGCGCGCCAATCCTTCGCGCGGTAGCTCCACCAGCTGAAATAGCGTTCCGGATCGCGGATGAACTCGCGGCCGATGTCGACCCAGCCATGCGCTTCCTTGAACCGCTGGAGCGTCTCGACCTCGAGCGGCGTGTGGCTGACGACCTTCAAGAGCTGCTTGTGATTCCACACGTCGCTTTCGAGCGGGGCGATGTTGAAATCGCCGACGATCAGAGTGGGTTTGTCGAGCTTGTCCGCCCACTGCGTCATGCGTTCGAGGAAATCGAGCTTCTGCCCGAATTTCACGTTCACCTCGCGGTCGGGTTCATCGCCGCCTGCCGGAACGTAGACATTGTCGACGATCATATCGCGCCCGACCACCTCGACCGCGATGTGGCGCGCCTCGCCATTGGCCTGCCAATCGTGGCGGGCGACTTCGCGGATCGGTACGCGGCTGACGGTGGCGACGCCGTGATAGCCCTTTTGCCCGCACACCGCCTGATGCTCGTAACCCAGCGCAGCGAGCGCTTCGGCAGGGAACTGGTGCTCCTGGCACTTGATCTCCTGCAGGCACAGCACATCGGGAGCGTGCTCGGTCAGATATTTTTCGATGATCGGCAGGCGCAGGCGGGCCGAGTTGATGTTCCAGGTCGCGACAGAAAGCATGGCGGCGATTTAGGCAGCCCCGCACAAAAACGCTACCTTTCACTTTCCCGACGCAATCGGAACCGATAGCGGTTGTGTTCTGACAGGGAGACACACAATGAAACGCTCGCTCGCCACTCTCATCGCCTCAAGCGCGCTTGCACTCGGCGCCTGCGGTATGGACGAAGGCAACGCGCCGCTTGCCAGCGCTTCGACGAGAGCCCCGCAGGCCGAAGCGAGGGCCAAGAACGTCATCCTGTTCATCGGCGACGGCATGGGCATCTCCACCATCACTGCCGCGCGGATCTATGCAGGGCAGAAGCAGGGGCAAACCGGCGAGGAGTATGTCCTGCCGTTTGAAACCTTTGACAACGTCGCGCTGGTCAAAACCTACAACACCAACGCGCAAGTCCCCGACAGCGCCGGAACCGCGACCGCGATGCATTCGGGCGCGAAGACCAATATCGGCGTGCTCGGCATCGCGGCTGCGGGCGGCCATGGCGATTGCGCCGCCGCGCTTGCCAACCCGCTGCCACTGCTGGGCGAAGAGGCCAAAGAGCGCGGGCTGGCGCTCGGCATCGTCTCGACCGCGCGGCTGACCCACGCGACACCGGCCAGCGTCTATGCCCGCAGCGCTAACCGCGACTGGGAGGCCGATGCATGGGTTCCCGAAGACGAGCGGGGGCTTGGTTGCAAGGATATCGCGACACAGCTTGTCGAATCCGATTGGGACATCGCGCTGGGTGGCGGTTCGGTGGTCATGTATGGCAGCGAGCACGGCGGACGGCGCATGGAGGCGGGCGCCGATTTGCCCGCCGCATGGACGGCGCGCACCGGCGGCACCTATGTGACCACGCAGGCCGAGCTTGAGGCTGCGCCTGCTGATGCGCCGGTGCTCGGCGTCTTCTCGCCCAGCCACATGACCTACATGGTCGATCGCAAGCCCGATTCGACCGAGCCCACGCTCACCGACATGACCGCGCAAGCGCTCGGGCGGCTGGGGCAGGACCCCGATGGTTACTATCTGATGGTTGAAAGCGGGCGTATCGACCACGGCCACCACGCAGGGCAAGCGGGCTATGCGCTCGAGGAAGCGGTCGAGTTCGCGCGGGCGATCCAGTATGCGATCGACAACACCGATCCCGAAGAGACGCTGATCATGGTCACCGCCGATCACAGCCACGTCTTCACTATCGCAGGCTATCCGCGCCGCGGGAACGACATCCTCGGCCTGGTGGTTCCGCCCACGGGCGGCGATGAGGATCATTCGGGTGAGGATGCAACCGAAGGCGCGCCCTCGCTCGCTGCGGATGGCAAGCCCTACACGACGCTCGGCTATGGCAACGGACCCGGCGCAGTTTCGGGCGAACGTCCGATCCCCGAAACGGGCGTCCACGCGCACCAGCAATCGGTTGTTCCGACCGAAAGCGAAACCCACGGCGGAGAAGATGTAGCCCTGTTCGCACAAGGTCCCGGAGCCGAAGGCGCGCATGGCGTGATCGAGCAGGACGTGATCTACGACATCATCCGTGCAGCTTACGGCTGGGAGTAATCCCGCAGCCCGAACGCCCGACGCAAACAACAAAAAACCCTCGACCCGGGGGCGATGGGTCGAGGGTTCCATGTTAGCGTTCGTCACGCTTGCACAAAGCGGCGATTCTCGGGGAAGGGCAACAGGGGGGAAACCCTTCCTTCGTCCGCCTTGTTCAGAACAAATACCGCCAGTCGGCTTTCCGCTATATGAACGCGCACCTAGTTTTGTCGCATTCATACAACTTATCGGGGCCGAGCCGTTTAGCCCGGACGACGAGATGTGCGGCGCGGATCGCGGAAATTGAAAGTGCTGTCAGGAACCGAGATTCCATAGCGGTGATTCGACAGCCGCACCGTGGTGCGGTGATTCTGCGCATCGAGCGCAACCCAGTGTGTCAGCTGCAATCCGCCCGGTGCCGAGGCATTGCGCACGAAGATCAGATTGATCCGTCCGTATTCGGGCTTGTTCGGGTCACGCACATCGACGCTGATGACATCGGGGCTGCCCGTCGGGACCAGCGTGCCGAACTGCTTCACATCGCGATTCGGGTCGAGCAACGCGCCAAGCGGCGAGTTGCGGATCGGCCAGCGTTCGACCTGGTTGACCTCGTAATCGATCATATAGAGCGAGCGCCCGTTCGACACCACGAGCAGGTCGGCATCGCTGCCATAGTCGAACCGGATTTTGCCCGGCCGCTTCAGCGTCATCGATCCGCGTGCGACATTGCCTGCGCGGTCGGTTTGCGAGAAATCCGCCTTCATCGTCGAAATCGCGCGCAGCGCGGCGACGGCGCGGTCTAGGTCGGCGCTAGACGTTTGTGCAGAGGCGGGAGCGGCCAGCTCGCCCGTAGGCAGGCTGAGGCCGAGAGCAAGCGTACCGGCGGCGGCAAGCGCAAGGCCGGTGCGGCGAAATAGAGCAAATGTGTTCATAGCCGCGCAGCTACGCCTGGCGGATTGAACTGTCGATGAATTAAATGCAGTGGGCCGTTCAGGCACACGAAGATCTTACTTGATCTTCGCTTCCTTGAATTCGACGTGCTTCTTCACAACCGGGTCGTACTTGCGGAACGACATCTTCTCGGTGATGTTGCGCGGGTTCTTCTTCGTAACGTAGAAAAAGCCGGTGCCTTCGCTGGAAACGAGGCGGATTTTGACGGTTGCTGGCTTCGCCATGGCGGGTTCCTAAAGACTGTCTGGTGAGGCCAACTGGCCCAAAATACAAAGGGCGACGCATTCGGCGCCGCCGTTTCAGCGCGCGCCAATGGGCGATTCACGGGGTAAAGTCAAGAAGAGTCACCAATCAGAGCGGCTGGGCTTGCCGCGATTGGCCTTCACCTCGCCGCGCGCTTTCTTCGCCTTCAATCGCTGGACCTTGCCGACGCGATTGACGCGGCTCTTGGCGCGCTTCTTGGGCTGGCGATGCGCTTCTTCGAGGATCTCGGCCAGCTTGGCGCGCGCATGCGTCCGATTCGCTTCCTGAGTACGGTGCAGCTTGGAAGTGATCAGCAGATCGCCCGCAGCGGTCAGCTTGGACCCCGCCAGCGTGCGCAGGCGCGTAAACACCGGAGGCGGCAGGCGCAGCGCATAGACATTCACGCGCAGCTGCACCTCGGTCGCGACCTTGTTGGCGTTCTGTCCGCCGGGGCCGGAGCCTGCGAGGAAGCTTTCCTCGGCCAGTGCATGAGCACGGTTGATAGTGGCTTCAAGTAACGCCGGATCCATCGGGCATCTCTGGCGGTTCGGGAGCGGTCAGGCCGGCGCGCACGAAGTCTTCGGGGAAGGGCGCAAAGGCGGTGATCGCAGTTTTGCCCTCGCGTGCCACGGTCAGCGTTTCTGCATGCAGCATGGTGCGCGGTGCACCCTTGTTCTGCCCGCGCACCGGCCCGTAAACCGGATCGCCGAGGAGCGCCGCGCCGAGCCCTTGCAGCGCATGGACGCGCAACTGGTGGGTGCGACCCGTTTCGGGGCGGAAACGAATCAGCGAGCGGCGTCTGTCTCCCTCTCCGATGGTTTCGATCAGTTCCCAATGCGACACCGCAGGCTTGCCCTTTTTCGCCGCGATCATGCGCCAGCCTTTTTCGGCCGAGCTGATCTTCGACAGCGACAATTCGATCGTGCCCGATTGCTCGCTCGGTTCGAAGTCGATGATCGCCAGATAGGTCTTGCCCACCAGACGATCCTCGAAGGCCTTGTTGAAGCGCTTCAAAGCCTTGGGGTTGCGCGCCAGCAGCAGACAACCCGAAGTGTCGGTGTCGAGCCGATGGACCGCGACCGGCGGGCGCTGGAAGCCGAGTTTCAGCTCCTCGATATGGTCCCACAGGGCAGGGCCGCCGCGCTTGGGACGATCGACGGGAAGGCCCGCGGGCTTGTTGATGACGAGCGCCTCGCCGTCTTCGTAGAGAATGGGAATAGTCATGTAATCTTTCTAAGCGTGCCGGAGCTTTCCGGCGCTTACCACTAAATCAATCGCGCCGCGAACAGTCCGCGCACCGCATTGCCGAGCTGGAACCCGCCGCTGAGATCGTCGAGCGTCAATTCGGCCTCGCGCGCCTCGCCTTTCTCAATAAGATACTCGCGCAGGACGCCGGACAGCAGACCCAGCCTTGCCGACGGGGTCAGCAGCACGCCGTCATCGCCGCGCACGAAGATATTGGTGAAGCTGCCCTCGGTCACCAGCCCGTCGTCGCGCAACAGAATTGCCTCGCCCGCATCCATGCTGTTCGCAGCGGCAAGCGCATCCTCGTAAAAGCCGCGGTCGGTGGTCTTGTGCGCAAGCCGCCAGTCCGACGGGTCGAGCGGGTTGGGCAGCGCAACCACCTTGACCTCCTGATCGAAGGGTGCCGGCATTGGCTGAACTTCGAGCGCGCTTGCCCCGCTGCGCGCGCTCATCAGCCGCAGCCTGGTCGGTGTGTCGAGTTCGAAACACAGTGCCTGAATCTGGTTGCGTGCAGCATGGCGATCAAACTGGAAGCCGAGCGTTGCCGCGCTGCGCTTCATCCGCGCCAGATGCAATTCGAGCAGCGCAATGCCGATCTCGGGATCGAAAGCCATAGTCTCGATCAGGTCGAAAGCAGGCGCCCCGTGATCGGACGAGGATGCCCGCGCAAAGCCTGCTTTCACTTCGCATTCGCGCCTCTCGGCCAGTGGCTCGCTATCGGCGACAATGGCCGAGCCCACCCCGAGCACCGCATGACCCTGACCGTTTTCGATGGGGGTGAGGCGCAAGGTGCGGATCGCGACGTTGAAAGCCGCTGCACCGTCCGAACCGATGCGCCCGATCGCGCCACAATAGGGCCCACGGGCATCGCGCTCGACCTGATGGATCAACTCCATCGCGCGAATCTTGGGCGCGCCGGTGATTGAGCCACAGGGGAACAGCGCACGGACCAGATCCATCGCTCCCTTGCCATCGGCCAGCCGGGCGCGGACGCTGGTGACCATCTGGTGCACCGTCGGATAACTCTCGACCGCAAAGGGTGCATCGACCCGCACGGTTCCGGGTTCGGCTACGCGTGACAGATCGTTGCGCATCAGATCGACGATCATCAGGTTCTCGGCCTTGTCCTTGACCGATGTCGCCAGTTCCTCGGCCAGCGCCACGTCGGCGGCGGAATCGTCCGAACGCGGGCGCGTCCCCTTCATCGGCTTGGCCTTGGCGCTTCCGTCGGCACCCAGCGAAACGAACAGTTCGGGCGAGAAGCTGAGAAGATAGTGCGACCCATCGTGGATCACCCCGCCATAGCCTGCGCTCGCCGCGCTGCGCAGCGAGGCATAAAGCGCCAGCGGATCGCCGCGATAGCTTCCCGCGAGCGGGTAGGTGAGGTTTGCCTGATAGATGTCGCCGGCATGGATCGCCTCGCGCAGCACTTCAAAAGCGGCGTCATAGCCGCCCAGCGATAGCTGCGGTTCGAGCGGGCCGATGCTGGCTGTGCCTTCCGCATTCGCCGCAAGCCAAGCGGCTACGTCTGCGGCGGCTATACGTTCGGGAGCTTCAAACAGACCTAGCCACACCAGCGGACCGTTCGCACCGCTCCGCTCAGCGGCGAGCGGTTGCAGCTTGGGCTCCAGCGCCAAGCCTGCTTCATATGCGATATAGCCCGCCAGTTCGCCACCCTGAGCGCGTGCCGCCTCGGCTGCGGCAAGTGCCGCCTCCACCTCGTCCGGTCGGTAGGCGACGAAAACCTCTCGAGGCTCGCTGTAATAGAGCGCATCCGGCGCAACGCCCGTCCCCGGCGCGCGCGCGTCATCCAGCAATACGAAAGACTGAGGCTTGGTGGTCTGACCCATCACAACCGCCTTAGAGTCTGCTCAGCCCCAAGTCGATAGGTTGACCGCCCCGCTTCATCGCTCCAAACGCTGCGCAAAGGATTTTGCGAAGGGGTTCGGGCAGAAATGGGTACTATTTTCCTTGGACTGGGCGGCAATGGTGAGAACCAGCACCTCGATCTTGGCCTTGCCAACCGCCACGGATTGATCGCGGGCGCGACCGGGACGGGCAAGACCGTCACGCTGCAGGGCCTCGCTGAAAGTTTCTCTGCCAATGGCGTGCCGGTGTTTGTCGCCGATGTGAAGGGCGATCTGTCAGGCATTGCCATGCCCGGTTCGCCGACCTTCAAACATGCCGACAAGCTGGAAGGCCGCGCGGAGGAACTGGGCATGGATGACTATGCCTATTCGGACAATCCGGTGGTGTTTTGGGACCTTTACGGCAAACAGGGCCATCCGATCCGAACCACGATCACCGAGATGGGCCCGCTGCTGCTATCCCGCCTGCTCGATCTCAACGACACGCAGGAAGGCGTGCTGCAGATCGTCTTCCGCCATGCCGACGACAACGGCCTGCTGTTGCTCGATTTCGGCGATTTGCAGAGCATGCTGCAATGGGCGAACGAGAACGCCAAGGAATTGTCGGGTGTTTACGGCAATGTCTCGAGGGCATCGGTCGGTGCAATTCAGCGCCAGCTGTTGAGCTTCGAAGCGCAGGGCGCGGACAATTTCTTCGGCGAGCCTGCGCTTGAGATCAACGACTTCATCCAATGTGACGAGCAGGGTCGCGGCCATGTGAATGTGCTCGCCGCAGACCAGTTGATGCGCAGCCCGAAGCTTTATGCGACCTTCCTTTTGTGGCTGCTTGCCGAATTGTTCGAGAGCCTGCCCGAAGTGGGCGACCCTGAAAAGCCGAAGCTGGTGTTCTTCTTCGACGAGGCGCACCTCCTGTTCGACGACGCGCCCAAGGCGCTGCAGGAGAAGATCGAGCAGGTCGTGCGCCTGATCCGTTCGAAGGGGGTCGGCGTCTATTTCTGCACGCAGAACCCGATCGACATTCCCGAAGAGGTGGCGGGTCAGCTCGGCAACCGCGTCCAGCACGCCCTGCGCGCCTTCACCCCGCGCGACCAGCGCGCGATCAAGGCGGCAGCGGAAACTTTCCGCATCAACCCCGATCTCGACGTCGAAGAGGCGATTACCGAGTTGAAGGTGGGCGAGGCGCTGGTTTCGACGCTCGACGAGGATGGCGCGCCGACGATTGTCCAGCGCACGCTCATCAAGCCTCCGCGCTCGCGGCTCGGCCCGGTGACCGCAAAGGAACGCATGATCATCCAGTCGATCAGCCCCTTCGACGGTAAATATGACGAGGTGGTGGACCGCGAGAGCGCCGAGGAAGTGCTCGCGCAGAAAACCGCCGACGCCATCGAAACCGCCAAAGAGGTCGAGGAAAAGGGCGAAAAGGAAGTCGCCAAGCGCGCCCGCAAGACACCTTCGCGTTGGGAAAAGGCGGGCAAGAGTGCGCTCACCGCAGCGAGCGGTTCGATTGCCTCGATTGCGGTCGCGACCGTGCTCGGCAAGAAATCGAGCGCCGACCCGTTGCGCACTGGTGCGACCGCGTTTGTGCGCAACATATTGGGCAGCCTGATGCGCTAAAGCGGGAGCCTGATCTCCGCTCCCAGACCGCCTTCCTCGCGGTTCGCCAGCACAAGTTCGCCGCCATGCTGTTCGGCGATGGCGCGGGCGAGAGTCAGGCCCAGACCTGCGCCGCCGGTTGCACGGTTGCGCGAGGCTTCCCCGCGGGTGAAGGGTTCGAGCATTTCGGCAATGCGGTCCTCGGGGATGCCGGGGCCGCGATCCTCGACCCTGAGCACAGCGGTGTTGCCCGTGATCTCGACGGACAGATCGGCTGTCTCGCCATAACGCAGCGCGTTGGAGACGAGGTTGCGCAGCGCGCGCTTGATCCACGTCACCTGCACCCGCGCCACCACGCGCGGCGGATTGCCGATGGTGACAGGCTCGCCCAGATCCTCGAACTCCTCGGTTACGCCGATTGCCAGCATGCCGAGGTCGACCGTCTCGATTTCGAGCCCGCCGGACCGGCCGACGCGGGCCAGCGCGAGGATATCGTCGAGCGTTGCGGTTATGTCTTCGATACTGTGCGCCATCTTGTCGCGTTGGGCATCGTCCGGGACGCTCTCGATCCGCACGCGCAAAGCGGCGAGCGGTGTCTTGAGATCGTGCCCGATTGCGCCGAGCATCACGTCCTTTTCATCAAGCAGTGCGGCAATGCGCGTTTCCATCGTGTTGTAGGCAGCAATCAGATGGCGCATGTCGGCCGGCCCCGTCTCGGCCAGTTTCACCGTCTGATCGGGTTTGCGCGAGAACGTACTCACCCGCTCGGTCAGTTGTGCCAGCGGCCGCGTGATCCGGCGCAGCACGAAAAACAGCACGATCATCAGCAGGGCGAAGGTGATCAGCGTCTGGAACACGATGCCGCGCAGCGCATCCTTGGGACGCGGAGGTTCGATGCTGCGGACGGTTTCCCACTCGCCGCCCTCGCTGCGCTGGATCGCGGCGACAAACATCTGGCGGTCGCGCCATTCGGTGTTGTTGCGGAAGCGCGGACGAGAAGCGACAAAGGCCGCAAGCGCCGGATCGTCGCCCGCGCGCACGACGGTGATGACCGCAGCATGTGGGATCACGCCTTCCTGCGCGAGAATGGTGCGCAGTCGCTCTTCGTGCTCGCCTTCGGCTGGAAGGACAGCCATCGGGGGGTCGGTCGAAACGGTGTAGCGCAGCTGGCGCGGCAGGTTCATGACCGGATCGCCCCCGCCCGGGCCGCCCCTACCCGGACCACCGCGATCGTCGCGCCGTCCACGGCGTCCTTCTCCGCGCTCTTCCCCCTCGCGTTCTTCCCGTTCTGCACGCCGCGCAGCGCGGCGCTCGGCGCGTTCGGCGCGCTCGCCGCCGTTGATGAGACGATAGGCGGCGGCGGTGATAGCGGCGTTTTCGCGGCGCTCCTCGCCCGCGCGGTAGAGCAGCGTCACTGAAACCACTTGCGCGAAAAGCAGCACAAGCGCGACGCTTGCGAGCACCTGCCCGAGCAGGCTTTGCGGTAGCAGCCGCTTCATCAAGGTTCGGGGTCCGGCGGCGTTCGCTTGACGCTCGCGGCAAAGCGGTATCCGCCACCGCGAACGGTCAGGATCAGTTGCGGATCGGCGGTGTCGACCTCGATCTTGCGGCGCAGGCGGCTCACCTGATTATCGACCGCGCGGTCGAACAGATGTGCGGTGCGGCCTTGCACCAGATCGAGCAGCAGGTCGCGGTCCATCACCTTGCGCGGATTGTCGAGCAGGGCGCGCAGCAGGCGAAATTCGGCGGTCGAGATCGGTACGGTCACGCCCTCGGGATCGGTCAGCTTGCGCTTGAGCGGGTCAAGCACCCAGCCTTCGAAGTGGTAGTGCCAGTCTTGCGCTTCGGCCTGCGGGCCGTTTCCGCGTCCCACGCGGCGCAGCACAGTGCGTATGCGCGCGACCAGTTCGCGCGGTTCGAAGGGTTTGACGATGTAGTCATCCGCGCCGAGTTCGAGCCCGACAATGCGATCGGTCGGCTCTCCGCGAGCGGTGAGGAAAATTACCGGCAGCTGGCGTGTCTCGACCAGATGGCGGCACAGCGAAAGCCCGTCCTCACCCGGCATCATGATGTCGAGCAGGACAATATCGGGGGTCGCTTCGGTCAGAGCCGAGCGCGCGGCGGCAGCGCTGCTTGCTTCGGTCACGGCGAAACCCTGACGCTCGAGATATTCGGCGAGCGGTTCGCGCAGGGTCGGTTCATCATCGACCAGCAGGATCGTGGTAGGGGACGCGGTTTCCATCAGCTGTGTTCCATGAAAGCTGGCGGCCCGGCGCGCAAGCCACGAAGGTGGCAGCGTGCCGGGCCGGAGCGGGGCGATGCGGCTTTCAGTCGGGGGAGGGGAGCGCCGCACCACCTCATTGGCTGTTCAGGCCTTACTGCGACGCGCCCTGCTGGCCTGCAGCGCGGCGCTGTTCGCGGCGTTCCTGCATTGCTTCACGGGCTGCTTCGCGTTCTGCGGCAGTGATCGTGCCCGAACCGTCGGTATCGACCTTGGCGAAGCGGGCTTCGACAGCAGCGTCATATTCGGCTTTCGACACGGCGCTGTCGCCATTGGTGTCTGCACGCCGCAGCATGGCCATGCCGCGTTCGCCGCGATGTCCGCCGCGTCGGCCACGGTGTTCACCGCGCTCGCCGCGTCGGCCCTGACGGGCCTCGCCTCGACGTTCACCACCGCGTTCGGCGCGGCGCTCTGCCATGGCTTCACGGCCAGCGGCCATTTCCGCCTGCGAGAGGGCACCATTGCCGTCCGTGTCGAGCCGTTCGAACATGCGGGCCTGCCGTTCGGCGTGGCGCTCGGCGCGCTGTTCGTCGCGGGCTTCACGGGCAGCGGTCATTTCGGCGGGAGTGATTTGACCATCGCCGTTGGCATCGGCCTTGGCAAAGCGTTCGGCTCCGCGCGCACCGCGGTCTGCGGCGTCGAGCTTGCCGTCGTCATTGGCGTCCATACGCTCGAAGCGTTCGTCGGCCTTGGCCTTGGCCTCGGCGAGCGAGACAACGCCATCGCCGTTGGTGTCGGCGTTGCGATCACCCTGGTTGGCATAGGCGATACCTGCGCCGCCAAGAGCAAGCGCGGTGGTCGAGAGAATGAGAGTCAGTTTACGCATTACAAAATCCTTCCAGCATTGTTGTTATAGCTGGAGTTGCGGCAATGCGCCTCGGCGAAAGCGGCCCGGGAGGGGGAGGGGCTGTTTCTCCCGTTGAATGGCCGCTTTGTCAGGGGGAGGAACCAATTGGCGCATCCACCGCAACTCACAATCGCTGTTCTAGCGCCGTGTTGTCGCAGGATTATCCCCGAAACCGCCGACATTGTCGCGGTTTGTATCGGATAGGCGGCGCTGTTCACCTGAGCGCAAACTGGAGCTTTCTGGCGGCATGATCTGCTCAACGCGGACGGTGCTGTGTTCCCTCGCCTGCAGTGATGAAAACCGCCGTTGCGCTCTCGGCCACATCGGCGGTGTGCCACACACCCGGTGGATTGACGGCGTATTCGCCCGCTGATAGCGCGACGGTTTCGGTCCGGCCATCGGGAAATTCCTGCGTCAGTACCATCGCTCCGTGGGTGCAGATCACCACTTCTGCGCCCTTGGGATGGATTTCCCAACTGTCCCAGTCCTTGGTGAAGGTGTATTGCGAGACGAGCCGCCCTTCAGCTCCATCATCGCCGTGACGCATCCCGTAGCCTTCGTACCACTCCATCCCGGTGAACGGCGGTTGAGGCACCGCCGTCGCACCGAGACCGAGGTGCAGAAAGCTCTCGGAAAGCTTGCGCGCGCCCATTACGAAGCGGGCGGGATCATGCAGAAGACGTTGAGCTTGTTCCCGTCGAGATCGCGGAAGTAGCCTGCGTAAAAGCCTTCGTCGCCGCGCGGTCCGGGCGCTCCTTCGTCGCTCGCGCCATTGGCGATGGCGACGTCATAGACCGCCTTGACCCTCTCTTCGCTATCGACCTGCAACGCGACCATCGTGCCGTTGCCGACCGTCGCTTCCTGCTCATCGAAAGGCTTGGTCGCGGCGAGGCCAGCCGTGCCATCTTCGAAATTGCCCCAGGCGATAAACTGGCCCTCTTCCATCATCCGACCATAACCCATCGCGCCTGCCACAGCGTCGTAAAACGCCGCTGCGCGCGGCAGATCATTGGTGCCCAGAGTTACGTAGCCGATCATGGATATTCTCCCTCAAGCCGCGCCGCACATTGCGACTCGGAACACGAGAACATTACTAGAACATTCAATCTGGCGCAATTCTCGTGTGGAGTGGCAGTCCACCCGCGGCCTCGGAGCGCGAGCTATAACGCGCCGCAATCAAAGCGGAGCCGTCTGCGCCTCCAGCCACGCCAGATCATCGCCTTCAAGCTGCGGCGCGACGATTTCGCGAACCTTGGTGTGATAGGCATCGAGCCACGCGATTTCGGTTTCGGTCAGGAGCGATTTTTCGATCAGGCGGCGGTCGATCGGCACAAAGGTAAGGCAATCGAAGCCGAGATAGCGCCCTTCTGCGCCATCGATATCCTGTTCGACCGTAAGCACGAGGTTCTCGATGCGGATGCCGAAAGCGTTCGGCTTGTAATAGCCCGGCTCGTTCGAGAGGATCATGCCAGCAAACAGCTCCTGACTCGTCCCGGCCTGCCCGCCGCCCGGCTTGGCGATGCGCTGCGGGCCTTCGTGGACACCAAGGAAGCTGCCGACGCCGTGGCCGGTGCCGTGGGCATAATCGACGCCTGCTTCCCACAGATACTGGCGGGCGAGCACGTCAATCTGGCCGCCGCATGTCCCTTGCGGGAAAACGGCGCGGTCGATCTGGATGTGGCCTTTGAGCACCCGCGTGAAGCGGTCGCGCATTTCTGCGGTCGGTTCTGACCCTTCGGGTGTTTCGATCCAAACGGTGCGGGTAATGTCGGTAGTGCCTGCCGGATATTGGCCGCCCGAATCCACGAGGTAGATCGAGCCCGGAGGGATCAGGATATTGCTGTCTTCATCGACCTTGTAATGCGGCAGCGCGGCGTGGCCCGAGGCAGCCGAGATCGTGTCGAAGCTGGTGTCGCGCAGATCGCCATGTTCGCGGCGGAAGCCTTCGAGTTTGGCAGCGGCGGTCAGTTCGTCGATCTCGCCAGCGGGTGCGGTCACTTCGAGCCAGCGCAGGAAGCGGCTGACCGCCGCACCGTCACGCGCTTGCGCATCGCGGTGTCCGGCGACCTCGGCTTCGTTCTTGACCGCTTTGGCAAGGATCGTGGGGTCCTGTTTGAAAGTGAACTTGGCCCCGCCAGCGCGCAAAGCCTGCGCAATGCCGACCACGCCGAAATCGGGGTCAACGCTCACCTGCTTGCCCGACATGGCACCAAGCGCGCCGACAAATTCGTCCCGTGCCCGCACCGTCACGGCATTGCCGAGGTGCTGGGTGAGTTCGGGCGTGACCTTTTCGGGCGCGATGAACAGCTCTGCGGTCCCGTCGCTATGTGCGATCACATAGGACAGCGCGACCGGCGTGTGCGAGACGTCGACCCCGCGAATATTGAGCAGCCAGGCAATCGAGTCGAGCGCAGGGATCACCACCGCATCAAGCCCGTTGTCGCCAAGCCAGTCGGCCACTTCTGCACGCTTTTCGGCAGAACTGCGTCCGGCCAGTTCCTCGGTATGCACCAGCGCCTCGGCATTCGAGGGTTCGGGCTGGTCCTGCCACACTGCGTCAATCGGATTGCTGTCGGCGGGAACCATGGTGATGCCGGCGGGGTCGACCTGCGCTTCGAGCGCGGCAACCCAGCTCCACGTGTGCAGCCACGGGTCATAGGCGATCTTCGCACCGATTTGCGAGACGTCTTTCAGCCAGTCGCCTAGGCTGTCACCCGGAACGCTGCGGTATTCGAACAGATTGCCATCGACCTGATCGCGCACCTGCACGGTATAGCGCCCGTCTACGAAGATCGCCGCATGGGTCAGCGTGACCGCTGCAAACCCTGCCGAACCGCCAAAGCCGGTCAGCCAGCCCAGACGCTGCGCATAATCGCCGACATATTCGCTCATATGCTCGTCGGAGATCGGCACAACGAAACCGTCGAGATCGCGGCGTTTGAGTTCTTCGCGCAGAGCTTTCAGGCGCGCTTCATGGGTCTGCATCAGCATAGTATCGAATTCCTGCTTGCCCGCGCGCCCTTGCCGCGCAGGGATGAATGTCTAATACCACAGACATAGGCCGCTTGCCTGCGGCTTTCCACCCGAGCTTTCTCGCATAAGGAACCGGCTATCGTGCTAAACTCGCGCCCTGCCCTTCTCGCAGCCGTTGCCGCCGTCCTGGCGCTCAATGCCGCTCCCGCAATTGCCGATACACATGAGGACCACACCAGCGTGCCCACTTCCCCTCCCGTCGCCGAGAAGCGCGAACACACATACACCCACCACGGCATCACGATTTCGGACCCCTATGACTGGCTCTATGACAAGTCCTATCCCGAGATCGATGACGAGGATGTGCTCGACTATGTGAAGGCCGAAAACGCATGGTTCGAAGCGGCGATGGCGCCGCATGGCGAACTGACCGAGGCGCTGTTCACTGAACTGCGTGCGCGCATCAAGGAAGACGATTCCCCCGTGCCGCAGCGGCGCGGTGATTTCCTCTACTGGTCGGAATTCGAAGAAGGCGCGCAATATCGCAAATATTACCGCAAGCCGGTCGCAGGCGGCGATGCGCAGCTGATTCTCGACGAAAACGAATTGGCCGAGGGTCTCGAATATTTCCGCCTTGGCGCATTTTCGATTTCCAAGAGCGGGCGCTATCTCGCCTATTCGACCGACACCAGCGGGGCCGAGCGCTACACCGCGGTCATCAAGGACTTGCAGACCGGCGAGCTTCTGGCGGACGAAATCCCCGAAGTGCGCACCGGCCTGACCTGGGTCGCGAATGACAGCGCGCTGGTTTATGGCCCCTCGAACGAAAACTGGCGCACGCTCGAAGCGCGTCTGCATGTGATCGGAACTCCGGTTGCCGATGACGTGGTGCTCTACAAGGAAGAAGACGAAAGCTTCAGCGTCGGCGCGGGTCTCTCGGCGCAGGAAGACTACCTCATCATCGCCACCGGCGACAACGAGACGAGCGAGGTGCGGTTCGTTTCCGCCGACAATCCCACCGGCGATCTGACGCTGGTGAAGGCACGGCAAAAGGGCATCGAATACAGCGTCGATATCCGCGAGGGAGAGCTGTTCGTCTGGACCAATGACGACCACATCAACTTCCGCCTCGCGAAGGCCGGTGTTGCATCGCCGGGCGAGTGGGAGACGGTGATCGCGGGATCGGACGAGTTCTACCTCACCGATTTCGAGCTGTTCAAAGACTTCTTCGTCACCGAAGGGCGTCTCAACGGGCTCGATCAGGTCGAGATCCGCACCTATGACGCGCCCACTGCCGCGCAGCCGATCACCTTCCCGGAGGCCAGCTATACCGCCGGCCTCTCCAACAATCCCGAATATGACCAGAGCGTGCTGCGGCTCACCTATGAAAGCATGATCACGCCGGATTCGGTCTATGACTATGACGTCGCGGCCGCTTCGCTCGCGCTGCTCAAGCAGCAGGAGATTCCGAGCGGATACGACGCCTCGCTCTATGTCACTGAGCGGACCGAAGTGCAGGCTCGCGACGGGACGATGGTTCCGGTTAGCGTGGTGATGCGCAAGGACCGGGCGGAAATCCTCGAAGCGGCTGGCATCGAAGGCCCGGGCCCGCTGCATCTCTATGCCTATGGCGCTTATGGCTATGCCATTCCGCCGGGCTTTTCGACCACGCGCCTCAGCCTCGTCGATCGGGGCTTTGCCTATGCCATCGCGCATATTCGCGGCGGCGATGATCTGGGGCGGCGCTGGTATTTGCAGGGCAAGATGTTCGAGCGGACCAACACCTTCAACGATTTTGTCGATGCCGGACGCGGGCTGATCGCGCAGGGCTTCACCGCCGAGGGCATGGTCACCGCCAGCGGCGGTTCAGCCGGCGGCGAGCTGATGGGCGCGATCGTAAATCAGGACCCCGAGCAATATGGCGCAGTGGTCGCGCATGTGCCCTTCGTCGACGTGCTCAACACCATGCTCAACGCCGAGCTTCCGCTGACCCCGGGCGAATGGCAGGAATGGGGCAATCCCATCACCGACAAGGCAGCCTTCGCCTATATCCTGTCCTATTCGCCTTATGATCAGGTCAAGGCGCAGGACTACCCGCCGATGCTGGTGACTGCGGGCCTCAACGATCCGCTCGTGACCTATTGGGAGCCTGCCAAATGGGTCGCTCGCCTGCGTGATGTGAAGACCGATGACAATGTGCTGCTTTTGAAGACCAATATGGGTGCAGGACACGGCGGGCAGTCGGGCCGCTGGAATTCCCTGCGCGAGACGGCCGAGGAGTTCTCTTTCATTCTGTGGCAGATGGGGATGACCGGAGAGGAATGACACACTCATTCTCTCGCGACTTCACTGCTGCACCCGAACACATTGACGAGCTCGGCCACGTCAACAATTCGGTCTGGGTGCAATGGATTCAGGCCATCGCCACCGCGCATTGGGACGCGGTGGCGCTGCCTGAGCATCGCGGGGCGTCTTGCTGGGTCGTGACCCGTCACGAGATCGATTATCGCGGGAACATCGGCGAAGGAGAGGTTGCGCACGGCACGACCTGTATTCCGGGCGAGGCACGCGGCGCGCAGTCGGTGCGGCAAGTCGAATTTGTCGATGATGCGGGCAAGCTGCTGGTTCGCGCCGAGACCACCTGGGCCATGCTCGACCGGGCATCTGGCCGGCTGGCACGGGTGCGGCCCGAAGTGCTCGCGCCCTTCCGCACGGATTAGGCGGCGGCCTGTTTGCTCCTCATGCCCGCCCGCTTGGCAGGCCTGAACAACTGGAGCCGCTCATAAAGCATGCGGTTCCGCCCCGAAGACTTCGCCTCGTAAAGCAGCTTGTCGGCGCGGGCATAGATATCCTCGAACTCCATCAGGCCGAGAGCATCGCGCGGCATCTCCAGCACGCCCATGCTGGCGGTTACCATCCGGTCGAGACCCGGCACTTCGGCAGCAATCCGGCGCGGGATGGACTGGCGTAGCTCCTCTGCTCTCTCGGTTGATTTAACCCCGCGCAGCAACAGAACGAATTCCTCGCCCCCAAGCCTGATCGCAATTACGTCGCGGTCCCCTTCGCAGCGGATTGCCTGCGCACACGCGACCAGCACGTTGTCGCCGACCTGATGGCCGTGATCGTCATTGATGCTCTTGAACTTGTCGAGATCGATCAGCGCGAAGGTGTCGAAGCCCTGCTCGCGCAACTCTTCATAACGGCTATCGATCACGCGCCTGTTAAGCAGGCCGGTGAGCGAGTCGCGCTGCGCCTCGCCTTCGAGCACGTGGAGCTCGCCCTGTGCGCGGTCGCGGTCGCGCTTGATCGAGAGGAAGCGTCCCGCCACGCCCAGCGAGGTGGCGCTGACTTCGAGGATGGTCGCCACGAGCAGAACCTCGTTCGTATCGAGCGACGGGAAACCGGGAAAGAGGATCGATATAACGCGCGATATGCCCGCGATCAGGAGCGGGCTAAGGCCGACCAGCAGGAAAACTGCCATACGACTGCCCCTGACAGTCGCCGCGACAAGCAAGGCACCAAAAGCCGCGCAGAGCGGCGCACCCAGAAGGTATTGGATAGTCGTTGGCCACGGACCGAGGGCTTCAATTCCAATCATGCGAACAACGCCCAGAGCGGCAAAGGCTGCTGTAAGACCCACGATAGTCTGGCGGATTGATCGTGGGACGCAGGCGCGCTCGATAAAGTGCAGTGAAAACATTGCTACAGCGACCAGCATCAGCGCAAACCAGCCAATCGCGAGCCGCTGCGCCACGGACACTGTGACACTGACAAAGGCGGTGTAGAGCCCGAAGTTGATGATTAGTTGTCCGGCGAGGCAGGCAACCAGCGCGATGTGCCAGAGGATGAATTTCCTGCGCAGCATACGATAGAAGACGACATCGAACAGGATCGGCATCAACATCATGCCGGTGAGCAACGCCACCACCAGCAACATGGCGATATCCGCTCTTGTTGAACCGGGCAGCTCGGCCTCAAGCCGAAGCTGCTCGATAGTCGCGGCTTGCGTCACGCGGTCAACGGCGACCAGCACGGCATCGGGCTGGCCGTCATATTCGGGCAGGGGGATGAAGAACTGGCGGTCGAACAGGGTTGCCTCGACCTCGTCGAAATCGACGCTCTTCCAGGTAATCTGTTCGCCGCTGACAACACCGATACTGATGCTGGAGAAAATCGCCGAACGGCTGATGACGAAGCGCGGATTGCTTCCTTCGGCCACGTCCAGCCGCACAACATTGCGCGGCGCGTCGAGGTCAGGTTTTCCGGGAGCGCATTTCCATGCGTCGGGGGCGACGGTTTCGAGCGGGCCCGCTTGCGAGGCAGTGCAAAGATTCTGGGACTGTGCGCGCACTGTTCCCGGCGCCAGCCCGATAGCGAGCAGCGTTACAGCGAACAGGGTCAGGATCAGATTGCGCCCCATGGCGTCTGTTTTAACAGGAATACCCCTAAGATGCTCTTAAGCAGGGATGGTCCGATTTGGATGATAAAACTGCGTCAATTCAGGCCTCTGCCTGCTCGGGCATCACCTGTTTTGCGCAAATGCTCGAAACGGTTCCGATCCGGATCGGGGTGGTTTTTCCAGCGTGTGGTTAAGGGTTTCGAGACCCGTCAGGCCGTTGCAAACACCGCTTGTGCGAAAATCGCGCGCCGCTAATCTGCTGCCATGAGCAACCGCAAGATCGAGGCATGGCACGCTGCCGGGTTGATCGACGAACCCACGGCTGCGCGGCTCATAGCCTATGAAACCGAACATGCGCGTCCGCTCGCGCTGTGGGCGGTGTTCGGGATTGGTGCGCTGGCGATCGGACTCGGGCTCGTTTCGATAGTCGCTGCCAATTGGGAGGATATTCCCGGTCAGGTGCGGCTCGGCATCCATTTTGCTTTGTTTCTTGGTGGTTGCGTGGCTCTTGCGTTGCGCGACAGGCAGATCGCACAAGCCTCACCTTGGGCGAGCGAGGCGCTTTTGTTCGTCCTCGCAGTGTTGGCGCTGACCTTCTTCGGCCATCTGGGGCAGGTGTACCAGACCAGCGCTCCGCTATGGGAGCCGCTGGCGCTGTGGCTTGCGCTCACGGGGCCAATGATGCTGCTCTATGGACGCGGCTGGCCGGTTGCTGCCCTGCTGGCAGGCGGGGCGGTCTATTGTGTCTGGGAATACAATTATGCGGTCACCGATCTGCTGGTGCGCGATGGTGACCACGTTCCCTATCTGCGGGCGGCTTTGGTCACGGCTCTGCCCATCTTGTTCGCTCCGGCAGCGGCGTGGATGCGCGGTCGCAGCCCGCGCTCGAGCTTCTGGAAACGGCTCGAACAGCTGGCCTTCACTTATGCCGTTGTCGGCGCCTCAATGGCCTGCGTGATCGCAAGCGTTGGCGGATATGGCGAGGACTGGACGGCGCTTGCCGCCTCAGCGCAGCTCGTCCGCGCAGCGATCGTCCTGCTGGCCGGCATTGGCGTGCTGCTCCTACGGCGGACCAGATCGGGCCAGATGGCAGGAACTGTTCTGGCCGGAGCGGCGCTGGTCATCGCCCTTGCGCGCGACGTCGACGATGTTGATGTGCTGGCGGCCGGGCTTTTCATGCTGCTGTGGATCGGGATCGCCGGAGCAGCGCTCGTCGCGGGCTGGCGCGGCGTGTTTCAGCTGGCGGTTGCGGTCGTCGCTTTCCGGCTGATCGTGCTGAGTTTCGAGCTGGCGAGCGACCTGCTGTTGTCCGGTTTCGGTCTGGTCATCGCTGGATTGATGATCCTCCTCGTGGCGTTTGTCGCCGTGCGGATTTCGCGTCAATTCGCCCCGCAAACTGTGCGCGACGATGGGGAGAGCGCAGCATGAATGTCGCCGCACGCATCGCTGTATTCGCTCTGCCGGTGATCGGGCTGGGCGGGCTTTGGGCCCTGAGCGACTACGAAAGCCGACATGGTACGCAGTGGGATGTCGCCATCGAAGGCTACGACCCGCGCGACCTGCTGCGCGGGCATTATGTCGAGTTTACCTATGACTGGGACGTGCATGGCGACGCCGTCGAATTGCAGGACGAGTTCGGATTTCGCCAACAGGTCGATCGCTTTTGCCTGACCGGATCGCCGCCCGGCCCGCCGGTCATTGACGAGATCAATGGCGATATTTCCGCTTGCGACTTTCCGGTCGAGGCTGACTGGAGCGGGGTTTACGGTGACGATGGCCTGATGCGCGGGCGGCTTTATGTGGGACAGGACCGTGCACGCGAAATCGAACAGGCGATGTTCGACCAGGATATGCGCGCGATCGTGCGCGTGCGATTGGGCGAAAACCGTCGGCTGACCCCGCTCGACATCAGCTTTCGTCCGCTGACGGCGCAGGAGCAGTCAGAGCGCGATGCGCAGCTTGCCGATGTTTCCGAGACGGAATTACCCGCGGAATAATCCCCCGCAGAGGTGCAGGTCAGAGCGGATTGCCGTCCTGATCGCGGAAAATCTCGCGGCGCCCGACGTGGTTTGCGGGGCCGACCAGCCCTTCGCTCTCCATCCGCTCGATCCATTTTGCAGCGGTGTTGTAGCCCACGCCCATCTGGCGCTGGAGCCACGAACCCGATGCCTTCTGGTTCTCGATCACGATCTGGCACGCTTGACGGTATTTGCGCTCTTCGGGATTGTCCGATGCGGTGAGCTCGTCCTCGAAATTGAGGCCGAAGCCTTCCTCCGGCTCCTCCGTGACCGCATCGACATATTCGGGAGCGCCCTGCGCGCGCCAGAAATCGGCTACCGATTCAACCTCTTCGTCCGATACGAAGGGGCAGTGGACGCGCACGGTCGCGCCGGTGTTGGGCTTGTAGAGCATGTCGCCCTTGCCCAGCAGCTGCTCGGCACCCTGTTCGCCCAGAATGGTGCGGCTGTCGATGCGGCTCGTCACCTTGAAGCTGATGCGGGTCGGCAGGTTCGCCTTGATGACGCCGGTGATGACATCGACCGAAGGGCGCTGCGTCGCCATGATCAGGTGGATGCCTGCCGCACGCGACTTTTGCGAAAGGCGCTGGATCAGCACTTCGATTTCCTTGCCGACGGTGACCATGAGGTCGGCGAGTTCATCGACGATGAGCACAATCTGCGGCAGCGGTTCGTAATCGAGCTGCTCTTCTTCATACAACTGCTCGCCCGTATCGGGGTCGAAGCCGGTCTGCACGCGGCGGCCGAGCGGCTTGCCCTTGGCAGCAGCGGCGCGGACCTTTTCATTGAAACCCGAAAGGTTGCGCGAATTGATGCTGCTCATCATCCGGTAGCGCCGTTCCATCTCCTCGACCGCCCATTTGAGCGCGCGCACGCTCTTGTGCGGCTCTGTCACCACGGGCGAGAGCAGGTGCGGGATGTCGTCATAGGTCTTGAGCTCAAGCACCTTTGGATCGATCAGGATCAGGCGACATTCGGCTGGCGTGAAGTGGTAAAGCAGCGAAAGCAGGATACAGTTCAAGCCGACCGACTTACCCGAGCCGGTGGTCCCTGCGACCAGCAGGTGAGGCATGGCGGCAAGATCGGCAATTATCGGTTCGCCCGCGATATCCTTGCCCAGAATGATCGGCAGTGAGCCTTTGCTTTCGGCGAAGGCGGCACAGGCGGCGAGCTCCTTGAGCATCACCATCTGGCGGTCCTTGTTGGGCAATTCGATGCCCATCACCGTCTTGCCCGGAATGGGCGAGACGCGCGCGCTGATTGCGGACATGTTGCGCGCAATATCTTCGGCAAGACCCACCACGCGGCTCGCCTTGATGCCGGGCGCCGGTTCAAGCTCGTACATGGTCACCACCGGGCCGGTACGCACGGCGGTGATTTCGCCCTTCACGTTAAAGTCGTCGAGCACGTTTTCGAGCAGACGAGCATTGCGTTCGAGCGCCATCTTGTCGAGCTTGGGCGCGGTGTCCTCCGGCGGCTCGGCAAGCAGATCGAGGCTCGGCAATTCATAGGCGGCGAACATGTCGCGCTGCGCCTTTTTGGCGACCGGATTGGCGCGCTTGGGCGGCGCTGACGGATCGGTGATTTCGGGCGAGCGGCGCGGGGCGGCCTCGGCTTCGGGAGCGGTTTCGCGCTTCGGTTTCGTGCGACGCGCCTTGCTGGCAGGGGCAGCGGTTTCGTCATCGTCATCGGCAAAATCGAGCTCTCGCTCGCCGCGGCCGCCGAAAAAGGGCAGGCGCGACAGCAAGGCGCCGCCGCCGAGAAATTCGGGCAGGCTCAACAACACGCGCCAGTCGATCGCAAAAACGCGGGTGACGAGCACGGCGGCCCCGCCAAGGCAGGCAAGCGCGCCCGCCAGCGTGATCCACCCCGAAGCGCCTTCGCCAAAACGTGCAGCGACCGCTTCGATGCCTGCCGCACCCAGCAGGCCCGAAACCCCGCCCAATTGCGCCGGCAGCGTTCCGCCGCTGTTTTCGAAAGCGAGGCTGAGGACAGTGCCGAGCAGAACGATGGCGATCAGCAGCAGGCCGGTAGGCAGCCACCAGCGCGTCGTCTCGCCATCCTCGCTGTCAAGTTCGACCGCACGCCAAAGCTTGCGCGCCGAGATATAGAGCAGCGGGAGCAGCAAGAGGCCCGGCAGGCCAAGCGCGAACAGCACGCGATCCGAAACCCACGCGCCCCACGCGCCCATCCAGTTCGAAATCTGCGCCGGATCGGCGGCGGTCGACGGGCTTGGGTCGGTCTGAGTGTAGCTTGCCAGCGACAGCGCGAGAAACACCATAGCCGCCAGCAGCACGCCCGCGCCCGTCATCTGCGTCACGCGGCGCATGGTGCGGCGGAGTCCGATCCGCCATTCGGCATGGGTTTGCTTGCGAGTGGTCATAGCGCGGGTCGCCATAGGGGGCTCCCAAAGGGATGGGTGTTACGGGAACACACCATGAATCCTCCGGGACTCGGGGTCAAGGAGAGAGGCTAGCTCAGACCGTCAATTGCCGCCCACCGTGGCCAATCGAGCGCGGCGGCGCGATGCGCGTCCATACCGCCGAGCGCGATGACGGGGGCTTGTGAGGGGCGCGCGAGCAGGCGGAACTTTGCTGCGCCAAGCACTGGTGCACCGGGATGCGAACGGGTGGCGAAAACGGGTGAAAGCAACACGGCATCGGCCCCGAGGCGGTTGGCGAGGCCGATTTCAGCCAGATCATGCGCGGTGGCGAGGTGCAGAAGGTCCCTGCGTGTCGGCCAGAGGCTGCGCGGTGCGCCGTAAATGCCATCTGCGCCCCATTCGGTCGCGGTGATCGCGCTGTCGGCGAGGATCACCGTATGCCCGCAGCTGCGCGCCACATGGCGCAAGGTGCGAAACCGCTGCCATCTTTCGGGGTCGCCGAGGTGGTAGTGGCGATAGATAAACCCGCTCCCGCGCGGCATCCGGCGCAGCGCCTGTTCGAGCACCGCGTCGTTGCGCGCATCGGATATCAGCCAAATGGCGGGAAGGGGCGTTGAATCTCTCACCGACCCGCTATAGCTGGCGCTCATGGAAAGTGCAGCAAGTCGTCTCCCAGAAGTCGAATCCAATATCGCCCGCATGTGCAAACCCTCGCGGCGCGAGCCGGCGGCTGTCACGCTGATCGCGGTCAGCAAGACGCATCCAGTCGAGCGGATCGAGCCTTTGCTCGAAGCAGGCCACCGCGTGTTCGGCGAGAACCGCGTGCAGGAAGCGCAGGACAAATGGACCGCGCTGCGCGAGGCTTATCCCGATGTCCAATTGCATCTGATCGGCCAGCTGCAATCGAACAAGGCGGAGGAAGCGGTCGAACTGTTCGACGTCATCCACTCGCTCGATCGTGAAAGCCTCTTGAAAGCATTGGCAAAGGCCATGGACAAAGCGGACAAGCGCGTGCCGTGTTTCGTGCAGGTCAATATCGGTGATGAAGAACAAAAGGGCGGCTGCCCGATTGCCGAATTGCCCGAATTTCTAACCAAGGTGCGTGCGGCCGACATTCCGGTCGCCGGACTGATGTGCCTGCCGCCCGCCGACATCGAACCTGCACCCTTCTTCGCGCTGCTCTACAAGCTGGCGCAGGACAATGGCGTTGACGGCTTGTCGATGGGCATGAGCGGCGACTACGAGACCGCCGTGCAGTTGGGCGCGACCCATGTACGCGTCGGCACGGCGCTGTTCGGTGAGCGCGGATGAGCGACACGCTCGCGCGGCTCGAAAGCTTTATCTCTGACTGGCGCAAGCCGCTTTCAGGCTGTGCAGAAACCGTTTTTCACGCGGTTCCGCGTGCTGGCTTTAGCGGCGCAGCGCCGCAGATCGCCGACAACCTGGTATCTGCGCATGGCTACAAGCCGATCGGGTTCGATTGGGAACTGCTCGATACCGCAGCCGAACCCGACGCTCCGCGCTCCGCGCTTGGGGCGTTCGAGGATGCCTTGGCGAAAGACCTCGCGATGAAGGGTGAATGGCTGGGGTCGGAGCGTGCGCTTCGATGCGGGCGCGACTTCATCGATGCTTTCGCTCTGCATAGCGCGACGGTTCTGACGAATCACATTGTGCGCGGGGGCGGCAAGAGCGAGGGCTGGAACCCGGTTTCTGGCGCCACATATGAGTGGGCGTTCATCGGCTTCGATAACAGCGCCGCGGCGCTGCTGCTCGTCACTTCCGAGGGCTGAAGCGCCAACGAAAAAGGGCGCCTCCTTGCGGAAGCGCCCCTTCTCTTATTCTTGGTTTATCCGGTCCTTAGAACTCGAACACGGCTTCAACGCCGAGCTGACGACCCTTCGACAGCGGCGAGAACGTGCCTGCTGCCGGATAGGCGTCAAACGGACGGTTCACGCCATTCGACAGCGGGCCGCCGAACGGAACCTGAGTGTCGCCCCCAACCTGCACTTCGTCGAACAGGTTCTTACCGTAGACCGAGAAGGACAGACCATCGGTCGGGGTGTTCCAGGTGATGTTCGCCTCAAGGTTCGAGACGTCCTGGACCCAACCGAAGTTGTTGTCGGTGTAGGCGAACTCGTCACGGTACTGGTAGTTCACACGGGTCAGGATTTCACTGTCGCCGAGCAGCAGCTCGTGAATGAAGCCCATGCCCCAGGTCACTTCCGGCACACGCGGCAGACGCAGGTCGAGGTCGGTCTGGTCGATAACGCCGTCGCCCGAAATGTCGAACAAGATCTCATCATAGCTGTCATCGATGATGCCGATATTGGCAGTGATGATCAGCGAAGGCGAGACACGCATGCGCGCTTCGGCTTCGGCACCCATGATCGATGCGTCGGCAGTGTTGAAGATCGACTGGGCCACGCCCGATGCTGCCGAGGACTGGTTGACCTCGCGCTGCATGTTCTTGATCTCGGTGCGATAAACCGCGGCATTCAGAGTGAAGGCGCCATCGGCAGTCTGGAACTTGCCGCCGATTTCGTAGTTGTCGACCTTCTCTTCGCCGAAGGAGAACGAACCACCCGGAGCCAGCGCAATCGCTTCGAAGGCGTTCGCGTTGGTGATACGGAAGTTGTAGCCGCCCGAACGATAGCCGCGGGTCCAGTGCGCATAGATCTGGCTGTCGCCAAATTCAAACTGCGCGCCGAGCTTCGGCGACCAGTTGGAGAAACGGACGCGATCGGTGAAACCGTTGTTTTCCGTGGGGATGAACGGGTTGGTTCCGGTGGTCGGGCAAGTGCCATCGACAACCGAGCACTCCGGACGCGGACGGATATAGGTAATCGCCGCTTCCTTCGTTTCCTGGCTCCAGCGAATGCCGGCGATCAGAGAGAACGAGTCGGTCAGGAAGAACTGGCCGTTCGCGAAAGCGCCAAGCACTTCGTGGTCCTGGTCGCCGCCACCGTAGAAAGTCAGCGGGGTCGAGGGCGGAATGTCGCGCACTTCGGTGTAGGACAGGTTCTGATCGAAATAGAACCCGCCGACAGTGAGGTCGAAATTGGCGGTCGAAACTGCATAGCGCAGTTCGTTCGAGATCTGGTTCTGCTCCGATTCCGTGCTCGAGTGGAACAGGAACAGCGAGGTGGCATCGATGTCCGCATCGGTCAGCGAGCTGTAGTCGCGATAGCCGAAGATGTTGGTCAGCGTGCCCGGGCCGATGTCGGCCTCTGCGGTCAGCGAGCCGGTCCAGATTTCGGTCGAGTACGAACCGCGATTGTCGATGGCGAGATCGAAGGTGTCGCGCTCGAAAATACCGCGGTTCTGGCCAGCCGGACCATCGCCATCGCTATCGAAATAGTCGAGCTTGCCGGTCAGGGTCAGCCCGCCGAGGCGCGCTTCGAGACCGCCGCGCAGGATCACGGTTTCAGCCGCGCCCTGGTTCGAACCGTCGAACTGATTGGTGAAGTAGCCTTCATCCTTGTTGTAGTAACCGCCGAGCTTGAACAGCAGCACGTCTTCGACAAGCGGGCCGGAGATCAGGCCGCTCGCCGTGTAGTTGGCGCCGCCACGCCCGCCATCGACGGGACCGTCGACGGCAGCACGGAACTTGCCGCGGAAATCTTCGCTCGGGTTGGTCGAGTTGAGAAGAACCGCACCGCCGGTCACGTTGCGACCGAACAGAACGCCCTGCGGGCCGCGAAGGATTTCGACGCTTTCCAGGTCGAACAGGTCGAACACGACACCGCCGTTGATACCGAGGTAAACACCGTCAACGAACACACCAACGGTCGGATCGATCGAGGGGATCGACGAGTTGATGCCAAGTCCGCGGATAGAGAAGTTGGCCGAACCGCGGCTCGTGCCGATCTGGTCGAGCGAAACGTTCGGGGCCGAGAAGGTCAGGCTCTGCACGTCGCGAACCTTGAGCGCTTCGAGAGTGTCGGCGTTGAATGCGGTCACAGCGAGCGGAACGTCCTGAACATTTTCAGGGTTCTGCGTCTTCGTGCCGGTGACGACGATGTTGCCGATCGTGTCGAGCGTGTTCTGGCGTGCCTGCGGTGCCGCTGCCTCGCCGTTGTCTTCTTCGGTGTCCTGAGCAAGCGCGGCCTGCGGGATAAGTGCCATTCCGGCACCAAGAAGGGCCATCGCACGAAGCGAAGTATAAGTTTTCATGGGTTCTCTCTCCATTTTGGGGGTATTTTGATGGTCAGGTTCTTATTTTTGCGGCTCATCTATCGCGAAATCTACGCGACGCAAGCCCGCAATCGCCTGCTGGCAAACTCTTTGCAAAAGTGTTGCATTCAAACGTCTTCCAGCTCCTGCTGGCGCTCGTCACTGGCAGCGCCGAGCAGTGCAGCCTCGATCTCCGCAAGGCGATCGGGGGTGGTCACTTTCGAGCCTGTCAGGTCGGTGACGTAGAAAGTGTCAGCCACGCTTTCACCATAGGCGGTGACATGAGCCGACTGGACGATCAGGTTGGCCTTGAACAGAGCATGGGCAAGCCGGTTGAGCAGCGCCGGACGGTCGCGTGCCGTCACTTCGATGACGGTAAAATGGTTCGAGGCGCCATTGTCGAAATTGACCCGCGGGGCGACCGCAAAGGCCTTGGCGCGGGAATGGGCGAGTGGCCTTGCCGCGAGCTTGGGCACCAGTTCGACCTGCGCCAGCAGCGCGTCGCGGATGCCTTGCTTCAGCCGCGCAATCTGGTTGTCTTCGCGGAAGGGTTTTCCGTGCAGGTCCTGCACCAGAAAATTGTCGATCGCATAGCCGTTCTTCGCGGTGTGGATGCGCGCATCGATGATGTTAGCCCCGGCGAGGTGAATCCCGCCGACCGTGCGGTAGAACAGGCCGGGATGGTCGGCCGCGATCACGCTGACCAATGTCGCCCCGCGTTCCTCGTCCACCTCGCAATGGATCGACAGGTGATCCTCGATCCGCCGCGCTTCTTCGTATTGGATGAGGTTCTTGGCGATAATGTCTTCGGGTTCGGCGATCCAATAGGCATCGGCAAGCATCGCCCCGATCTGTTCGAGCAGATAGGCCTTTTCGCCGAGGATCTCGCCTGCCGCAGCCTTGCGTGCGGCGACCCGCTCGTTGCGCCTGGTGCGCTTGTGGCCGAGCCGCAAGCGCTCTTGCGCGGCATCGAACAATTCGCCCAGCAGCTGGCCCTTCCAGCTGTTCCACGTCCCCGGTCCCACCGCGCGGATATCGACAGCGGTCAGGATCGCGAGATTGCGCAGGCGGTCGACCGATTTCACCTCGGCGACGAAATCCTCGATCGTCTTGGGATCGGTTAGGTCGCGTTTCTGCGCGGTGGAGCTCATCAGCAGATGTTGCAGCACCAGCCATGAAACCAGCTCGGTTTCCTTTTCATCCAGGCCGAAGCGCGGGCACAATGTCTCTGCCACCTGCGCGCCGAGCACCGAATGGTCCCCGCCGCGGCCCTTGGCGATATCGTGGAGCAGCACCGCGACATAGATCGCGCGGCGCGAGGCGAGCTTGTGGATCAGCTCGGTCGCGCGTGGATGGTCTGCCTTCAGCAGCCCTCGTTCGATCTGGCTGAGCAGGCCGATGGCACGAATGGTGTGCTCATCGACCGTGTAGTGGTGATACATATCAAACTGCATCTGCGCGTTGACCCGCCCGAAGTCAGGCACGAACCGGCCGAACACGCCAGCCTCGTTCATCCAGCGCAGCACGGTTTCGGGGTCTTTGCGCCCGCCGAGCAGGTCGAGGAACAGGGCATTGGCGCGCTTGTCCTCGCGCACACGTTTGTCGATCAGCTTTGAATCGCGGTCGGCCTGACGCATGGTTTCGGGGTGCACTTCCAGCCCCTCGGCCTCGGCCAGCTGGAAGATTTCGATCAGCCGCACCGGGTCTTCGGCGAACCAGTTGTCGCTCGGTGCCTTGATGCGGCCCCCCTCAACGACATAGCCCTTGAGCTTGCGCGAGCGGGCGGACCAGCCAGCGAAGAAGCCGCTGCGCAGCCGCTTGCGCGAATTTTCTTCTTCCAAGTGGGCGAGGAATACGCCGGTCAACGTGCCGACGCGTTTTGCCTGCAGGAAATAGTACTGCATGAACCGCTCGACCGCGCTTTTGCCGGGGCGATCGGCGAAAGCCATGCGGGCTGCGACCTGACGCTGGAGATCGAAGGTCAGCCGGTCCTCGGCGCGGCCGGTGAGGACGTGCATGTGGCTGCGCACCGCCAGCAGGAACCCTTCGGCGCGGCGGAAGCTGCGGTATTCGCTCTGCGTGAATAGACCGACATTGACCAGCTCTGCGGCGCTCTGGACGCGGTGCATATATTTGCCGATCCAGTAGAGCGTCTGGAGATCGCGCAGTCCTCCCTTGCCCTCTTTGACATTGGGTTCGACCACATAGCGGCTGTCGCCCATGCGTTTGTGCCGGGCGTTGCGTTCTTCGAGCTTCTCGCTGAGGAACTGGCGCTCGGTCCCTTTTGCGACATCATTCCAGAAACGCTGACGCAGTTCCTCGTAAACGTCCTGATCGCCCCAGATCAGCCGCGCTTCGAGCAGGGCGGTGCGGATCGTGAGATCCTCTTTCGCCATACGCATGGTGTCGGCGATGGTACGGCTCGAATGGCCGACCTTGAGGCCCAGATCCCAAAGTAGATAGAGCATCGCCTCGATCACCTGCTCGCACCAGGGCGAGCGCTTCATCGGCGTGATGAAGGCGATATCGACGTCCGATTGCGGGGCCATTTCGGCGCGCCCGTATCCGCCCACTGCAAGCACCGCGAGCCGTTCGGCAGTGGAGCGGTTGGCGACCGGATAGACATGCTCGATCACGTAATCGTGGATCACCCGGATCAGTTGATCGGTAAGAAAGGCGTAGCCCAGAGTGATTTCGTGCCCGGCGGAGGGTTTCTCCGCTAGCCTGCCCTCAAGTTCCTTGCGACCCGCTTCGAGTGCGTCTTGCAGGGTTTTGAGGATCTTTGGGCGTGCCTTGGCGCCGTGCTCTTCGGCAAGCGCCGAGATTTCTCCCGTCAGCGCCCGCCGGTTGATGATCGCACGCTGACGGGGAACGCGGCGGCTGGTTTGGGTCCAGTCGGTCATGCGTTCCCCTTTGCGTTTATCAAGGCGTGAGCGCGTCTCAGGCTGCGGCCATCAGTTCGGTATAGGCAGCGCGCAGGCTCTTCTTGTCGATCTTCTGTGTGCCCAGACGCGGAAGAGCGTCCTCGGTCACCCAGATATGCTCTTCAAGCGGAACCTTGAAGGGCGCGATCTTCGTCAAAAGGAACGCGCGCAGGTCGCCTGCGCTGACCGCAGAGTGGCCCGGCTTGACGCGGAATACCGCTGCGGGAACTTCGCCCATGCGTTCATCGGGCAGGCCGAAGACCGAACATTCGGAGATGTCGTCATGCGCGTAGATGGCGTCTTCCACCTCGATGCAGGTGATGTTTTCGCCGCCGCGGATGATGATGTCCTTCTTGCGGTCGACGATATAGAGATAACCGTCTTCGTCGAGATAGCCGAGGTCGCCGGTGCGGAAGTAGCGGTCATCGGTGAAGGCGGCCTTGGTGGCTTCTTCATTTTTCCAATAGCCGCGGAAGTTGCACACGGTGCGGATCGACACTTCTCCGATCTCCCCCTGCTCCACCGGCTTGCCGTCGTCATCCAGAATGGCGAGATCGACCAGCGGCAGTGAGGCGCGCCCAGTCGAACCGGGCTTGGCGAGGTAGTTCTCGTTGAAATTGCCGCAGCCGACCGCATTGGTTTCGGTGAGACCATAGCCGAGCAGCGGGAAGCCGCCGGGAAAAGCCTTCTTGATCTTGTCGACATGCTCGACCGGACGCGGCGCGCCGCCAGCGGCAAAGCTCTTGCACGAAGACAGGTCGTATTTCTCGCGCTCGGGGTGAGAGGCCATCTCGTAACTCATCAGCGGCACACCGACGAAATAGGTGACCTTCTCGTCCTGGATCAGCCGCAGAGCCTCGGTCGCGTCCCATTTGGGCATCAGCACCAGCTTGCGTGCAATGGCGAAGCTTTGCAGGAACAGCGGGATTTCGCCGGTGACGTGGAACAGCGGCACAGCCACGAGCGCGCACGGCTGGGCCGAAACATCCTCGCCCTGACCTTCGAGCAGCAGCTTGGCCATCGCGCTTTGCGCGACATAGTTCATGACACCCGACACGACGCCGAGATGATCGGAATAGGCACCCTTTGACTGGCCGGTCGATCCCGAGGTGTAGAGAATGGTCGCAAGGTCATCGGCACCGAGCGAGCCGAGCATCGCCATCGCGACCGATGCCTCGAAACTTTCAGGCGCCTTCCACACGCTGGCCAGCCCCTTGGCAGGCACGTTGTGGTCGATCATCACGACCTGTGCGCCGTGCTCTGTCCCTTCAAGGCGGGCGGCGCGACCGGCATCGGCGAGCACCAGCTTGCACTCCGCAAGACGGATGCCATAGGCCAGTTCGTCACCGTTCCAGAACCCGTTGAGCAGCGTCGCGCAGCCGCCTGCCATGGTGATACCCATGTAAGCGATCATCCAGTTGGCCGAATTGCGCGCGGCGATCCCCACGCGGTCGCCCTTCTCGATGCCTTGCTTGTGCACCAGCCCTTCGGCAACGCACACCGCGGCGGCGTAGGTGTCGCCAAAGGTCAGCCGCAGCTCGCCATCGACGAGGAACGGCACGTCCTTGTTCTCGTTGCAGAAGTGGGCAAAAAAATGCGCCAGCGTCGGCGGTGCGCCGGTGAAAGCCGGCATTTCCACTCCGTCGCGCGTCATCGGCGTCGTGTGGAACGGCTGACCTTCCTTCATCAGCTCGGTAATGATCGCATCCAGCGCATTATCCAACTGGGTGGGCATGCGTTCTCTCTCCTCTTGCCGCCCGCAGTGCGAGCGTCGTCTCTCTCAAAACCCGGCCGCGGGATGGTGCGGCCTCGCGATTGTGTGGTGACAACGCGTGAGGCTTTCCCCCAGGACCGCGCTGTGCCACAAGCCGCATCGGCGACACCCCCGCACAAGAGGGGGCCGATAGCTCGCCGGTGGTTACTAAGAGGTTCGACACGTGCTGTCACTACTTGCTGCGAATGCCGCAGTCGCCGATCCGATTTACTGGGAGAACCTGGGCCTGAGCCCCTATCTCCTCAAGGTCGGCTCCTTCGAATTGCGCTATTATTCGCTCGCCTATCTGACCGGCGTGGTGTTCGCCTATTGGCACCTGTCCAAAATGATCAAACAGCCCGGCGCGCCGATGGCGCAGCGCCATGCCGACGATCTGTTTTTCTATTGCACCCTTGGCGTCATCATCGGCGGGCGGCTGGGCTATGCGGCGTTCTACACCGGCGGCGATACAGGCATCCCGAGCGCCTTTACCGATTTTTCGGGTGACGGCTTCATGTCGTGGAAGCTGTTGCGGTTGTGGGACGGGGGAATGAGCTTCCACGGCGGCGTGCTCGGCGTACTGGCGGCGATCCTGTGGGTCGCAAAGCGCGGCGGGCTCTCTTTTCTGCGGGTGTGCGATTATGTCGCGGTCAATGTACCGATGGGCTATATGCTCGGCCGGCTCGCGAACTTCGTGAACGGCGAGCTGTGGGGCCGCGCGACCGATGTGCCATGGGGCATGGTCTTTCCGCACGGCGGCGAAGTGGTGCGCCATCCCAGCCAGCTCTATCAGGCAGGGATCGAAGGGTTTTTGCTGCTTGTCATCATGATGGTGTTGTTCTGGAATACCAAGGCGCGCTATCGCCCCGGCCTGTTGGTCGGCGTGTTCACCGTGGGTATGGGCGTCGGCCGTTTTGTTAACGAATTCTTCCGGGAGCCCGATGCACAACTGGCTGACTTTGCTGTGCGAACCGGGCTATCGATGGGTCAATGGCTGACGATACCGCTGATACTGATTGGATTGATTGTCACCGCTTACGCCGTGATGCGCAAACCCGTGGGAGCGGGGACGCAGGCACCGGCCTAGGCGCGATTACGCTCCGGACCGGGCGCTGCACCATGCTGCGTCTGGTCGAGCCGGACGGCACGACAACCGAAATCCCGATCGAAACCGACGGGTCGGCGGCGAAAGAAGCTGCCCAAGCCGAAGCGCGCCTGAAAGCCGCCGAGGCCGAAGCCGCTGCTCGCGCGCTCGAAGAAGAAGAGGCACGCGCCGCCGCACAGGCTGTCGCCGAGGCGAAAGCCAAGGCAGAGGCGGAGCGCAAGGCAAAGGCGGAAGCCGAAGCGAAGGCCAAGGCCAAGGCGGAGGCTGAAGCCAAAGCCAAGGAAGAAGCCCGCCTCGCAGCCGAAGCCAAAGCGAAGCTGGAAGCTGAAGCCAAAGCGAAGCGGGAATCCGAAGAACGCGCCCGCCGCGAAGCGGAAGAGAAGGCCAAGCGCGAAGCCGAAGAGAAGGCAAAACGCGAAGCGGAAGAAAAGGCGCGACGCGAGGCCGAGGAAGAAGCCAAGCGCAAAGCCGAAGCCAAGGCCAGGCGCGAGGCGGAAGAGAAAGCCCGCCGCGAAGCTGAAGAGAAGAAGAGGATCGAAGCGGAGGCCAAGGCCGCAGCTCTCGCCAAGGCCAAAGCCGAGGCAGAGGCAAAAGCGAAGAAAGAAGCCGAAGAGAAGGCTCGCCGCGAGGCCGAAGAAAAAGCGCGGCGGGAGGCTGAAGCCAAAGCAAAGCGTGAAGCCGAAGAAAAGGCGCGGCTAGAGGCCGAACGCAAGGCCAAGGCAGAGGCCGAGAAAAAGGCCAAGGCGGAAGCCGAGCGCAAAGCCAAGAAAGAGGCCGAAGAAAAGGCCCGCCTTGCAGCCGAGGCCAAGGCCAAGAAGGAAGCCGAAGCTGCCGCAAAGGCTCAAGCTGAAGCGAAGGCCAAAGAAGAAGCCGAGGCCAAGGCCGCAGCGGAGGCTGAAGCAGCGGAACAGGCGCGCCTTGAGGCTGAAAGGGCAGCTGAAAAAGCTGCCGCAGAAGAAGCCGCGAAAAGGGCTACTGCCGATGCGCTCGCCAAGGCCGAGAACCTCGGGGCCACATTCCGCCGCCTGATCCGCGAAACCGGCCCGATCAGCCTCGCGCATTACATGGCCGAGAGCAACGCGCGCTATTACACCAGCCGCGATCCGCTCGGCGAGGATTCAGACTTCATCACCGCGCCCGAAGTCAGCCAGATGTTCGGCGAACTGATCGGCCTGTGGCTGACCGATCTGTGGGTGCGCATGGGTGCGCGCAAGCGGATCCATTATGTCGAACTCGGCCCCGGGCGCGGGACGCTCGCGACCGATGCGCTGCGCACCGGTCGGCGCTATGATTTCGACCCGCAAATCCACTTCGTCGAAACTTCGCCCGAACTGCGCAAGCTCCAGCTTGAGGCCTTTCCCGATGCGACCCATCACGATGACCTTTCGACCCTGCCCGACGACGCGCCGCTGCTGATCGTTGCCAACGAGTTTTTCGACGCGCTGCCGATCCACCAGCTGATCCGTTCGGCGCAAGGTTGGCACGAGCGCATGGTAGGGCTGGAAGGGGACAACTTCGCTTTCGTCGCGGGCGATAAACCGATGGACTCCATCGTCCCGCGCAGCTGGAAGAACGCACCGCAAGGCTCGATGATCGAAACCAGCGCAGCCGCGAGCGCAGTGATGGAAGAGATCGCGACACGCCTGAGTAATCAGGGCGGCGCGGCGCTGATCATCGATTATGGTGCGTTTGAGCTACGTTCAGGCTCGACTTTGCAGGCGATCCGCAACCACGAAAAGGTCGATGCCTTCGCCCATCCGGGGCAAGCCGACCTCACAGCGCATGTCGATTTCGAAATGCTCAAGGACGTCGCCGAAAAGAACGGCGCGGAGGTTATGGGCGTGCAGATGCAGGGCGAATGGCTACGCCAGATGGGCATCGACGTCCGCCACGAAGCGCTCCAGCGCAAGAACCCCGCCGACGGCAACAAGCTGCGGCGACAGTATAATCGTCTGGTCGATGATGGTCAGATGGGCACCTTGTTCAAAGTGCTCGGCGTGTGTGGTCGGCGCTGGCCCATCGGTGTCGGGTTCGATTGAGAGCGCTGTGATTGCGCACCCGCATCCGCGGGTGCGTCCTCGCTAGACGCGCAGAAAAGCTGCGCCCGCTGCGGGCGGGCGGTCACCCTTGCGGTCCCTTCGGGTCCGAATCTTCGAAGTCTGGCGAATTGCTTCAGAGCCCGATCTTGTCGGCCAGTTCGCGCGCCGCATCTCTCGGGCTGAGCTTGCCTTCACCTTCGCGGTCCACGGCGAAATTCGCCTCACGCATCGCCTCGACCGATATCGCGCCGATCAGCGGTTCGAGCGCCGCTGCGAGCCTCTCGTCACCGGCCACGCGGGGGCTGAGCATCACCATTGCGTCATAGCTCGGCAAGGCCTCCTTCGGGTCTTCGAGCACCACCAGCCGGTCCGCCGCAATCCGCCCGTCCGAGGTATAGGCGCTGATCACATCGGCTTCGCCCGAGCGTAGAGCGTTGTACATAAACGTGGGCGCAAAATTGCGCGTCTCGCCAAAGCGCAGGCCATAGGCATCGCGCACCGCAATCCATTCGGGCCGCTCGAAGAATTCGGGATCGCCGCCGACAGTCAGTTGCGGACCGTGCGCGACAAGGTCGGTGAGGGAGATGACACCCAGTTCGCGTGCCCGGTCCTCGCGCATGGCAAAGGCATAAGCGTTTTCGAACCCGAGCCGACCCAGCACCCGAACGCCCGTGTTCTCCTGCTCCCAATCGACGATGGCTTCATACATGGCATCGCGACCGGGATTGTCGGTGCGCTCCATCTCGTTGGTCCAGATTGTGCCGGTGTAATCGACAGAGATGTCGATGCTGGAAGAGGCAACCGCGCTGTGCACCACCGCGCTGCCCAGACCGTCGCGATATTCGACGCTGTAGCCCGCCGCTTCCAGCTGCGCGCCGATCAGCTGGGCGAGGATGTATTGCTCGGAGAATTGCTTGGAAGCGATGACGACCGTGTCCTCGTCCTCGCCGCCCGTCTGAACGAACAGTGCACCGCCCACGCCAAGCGCCACCGCAGCAAGGCCTGTGATCCACATCCAGCGGCGGCGGCTCGCAAAGCCGCGCTCGACCAGTCCCAGCAGCGCATCGACCACCAGCGCTAGCCCCGCGCTGGCGATGCAGCCGGCGAGCACCAACGCCCAGTTCTGGGTCTGCAATCCGGCAAAGATCGGGTCGCCGAGGCTCGGCTGCCCGATCGTCGTGGCGAGCGTTGCCGCGCCAATCGTCCACACACTCGCGGTGCGAATACCCGCCATGATGAAAGGCGCTGCGAGCGGAAGCTGGACAAGCCGCAGCTTCTGCGCGCCCGTCATACCGACACCGTCGGCGGCCTCGAGTATCTCGGGATCGAGATTGACCATGGCGGTGACTGCGTTGCGCAAGATCGGAAGCAGCGCATAAAGCGCGAGCGCGAGCAGCGCGGGAAGAAAACCCAGGGTCGGCAGACCCTCTCCGAAGACGGCGCGCAAACTCAGCAGGATCGGGAAAAACAACGCCAGCAATGCGAGTGCGGGGATCGTCTGCACAAGGCTCGCAAACCCCAGCGCGACCCGCGCCACCGCAGGCGAGCGGCTGGCCCACACGGCAAGCGGCAAAGCGACTGCCATGCCCAATCCGATAGCGCTTGCCGACAGCACGATGTGGGCTGCGAATTTGTCACCGAGCCCGAGCAAAATGTCGAGGATCCCGCTCACGGCGTATCCTCCATATGCGCAAGTCGCTCGGCCTGCTGGCGCGGCACCGCGACAAGGCCCTGCGCGACTTTTCCGCCTGCTCCGGCGAGCAGCGCGCGCGGCGTGTCGTCGGCGACGAGTGCACCTTCGCTCATCACCAACACGCGGTCGGCAAGCAGCAGCGCCTCGGCCATGTCATGCGTCACCATGATAGTGGTGAGGCCGAGTTTTGTGTGCAGTTCGCGCACCTTGTTGCCCAGCGCATCGCGGGTGATCGGATCGAGTGCGCCGAAGGGTTCGTCCATCAGCAGGAGCTCGGGATCGCCCGCCAGCGCCCGCGCCACGCCGACGCGCTGGCGTTGTCCGCCCGACAGGGCATCCGGGGTGCGCCGCGCCATATCGGGGTCAAGCTCGACCAGTTCGAGCAGTTCGGAAATACGCTGCGGCGACAGCTTTTCGCCGGCAAGCCGCGGGCCGATGGCAATGTTTTCGCCAACGGTGAAATGCGGGAACAGGCCGATGCCCTGAAACACGTAGCCGACGCGGCGGCGCAGGTGGGCTTGCCTGAGCGTGGTCACATCCTCGCCGCCGAACAGCACCCGTCCGCCGGTCGGCTCGACCAGAGTATTGACCATTTTGAGCAGCGTCGATTTGCCCGAACCCGAAGCACCCACCAGCGCGACAAAACTGCCTGCCGCAATCTCGCAACTCACACCGCCTACGGCGACGACCTCGCCATAGCGTCGCTCGACCTGCTCGAAGCGCAGGATTGCATCCCCGTTTTCTCTCGTTGCGGTGATAGGGCTAGCCCCCGTCCTCTTCATCGGAGGGCGGGGCGACATAGGTGATGCGCTTGAGCGCGATGGCCATGCCGTCGTCGTCGGTTGCGATCACCTCGCCATTGTCATCGGGCGGAGCGGTGGTCCAGCATGAGCCCGCGCCTTCGTCGGGTTCGAAACAGATCTTGCCGTCGGGCCGCTGCTCCCATTTGCCTTGCGCAAACGGCTCGCCGTTGCGCAGGTCGCGGTAGCGTCCGCCCGCATCGAAGAAAGTCGTCTGCACCGCGCCGTCTGCCCCCACCGTTAGCCAGCCGCTTTCGGCGACGGGCAGAGAGACAGTGTCGGGGGTTTCTTCGGCGGTTGGCGTCGCCTCGCTTCCGCCGGACAGGACATCCGCCGCGCCACCGCTGCTGCTTTCGTCGCAAGCGGCCAGCGCGAGCGGGGCAAAAAAGGCAAGGGCGAGTGCGGGTCGAAGCGGGATATGCATGGGGCGCGAGCCTAGTGCGCATTTGTGCGCAGGCCAAGCGCCTGATCACCGGCGTTGGCGCGAGGCTGCGATCTTGCTAAAGCGCGCAACAATAACACACAGCAGCGAAAGAGAGAGATGCGCGCTACCCCCGATTTCGATTTCCAGCTTGGCGAAAGCGCCGAGATGATCCGCGACACCGTCGCCCGTTTTGCCGACGAACAGATCGCACCGCTCGCCGAAAAGATCGACCGCGAGGATTACTTCCCGCGCGCCGAATTGTGGGCGCAGATGGGCGAGCTTGGCCTTCACGGCATGACTGTCGACGAAGCCGATGGCGGGCTTGGCCTAGGCTATCTCGAACATGTCATCGCGGTCGAGGAAGTGAGCCGCGCCAGTGCCTCGCTCGGCCTGTCCTACGGCGCGCACTCCAATCTGTGTGTCAACCAGATCCGCCGCTGGGGCAATGACGAGCAGAAGGCGAAATATCTGCCCGGCCTGATCTCGGGCGAACATGTCGGCAGCCTCGCCATGTCCGAGGCATCCGCCGGGTCGGACGTCGTTTCGATGAAGCTGAAAGCCGAAGCCGCGACGCGCGACGGAGTGGAAGGCTATGTCCTCAACGGCACCAAGTTCTGGATCACCAACGCACCCGAAGCCGACACGCTGGTGGTCTATGCCAAGACCGACGGCAGCGCGGGTTCGCGCGGCATCACCGCTTTCCTGATCGAAAAGGGCGACGAAGGTTTCTCCATCGGCCAGAAGATCGAGAAAGTCGGCATGAAAGGCTCGCCCACGGCAGAGCTGGTGTTCGACGATTGCTTCGTTCCCGAGGACCGCGTGATGGGACCGCTGAACGGCGGCGTCGGCGTGTTGATGAGCGGGCTGGATTACGAGCGCGTGGTGCTCGCCGGTTTGCAGCTGGGGATCATGCAGGCGTGCCTCGACACGGTCATTCCCTACCTGCGCGAACGCACCCAGTTCGGAAAGCCGATCGGTTCGTTCCAGCTGATGCAGGCCAAGGTCGCTGATATGTATGTCGCGCTGCAATCGGCGCGCGCATATACCTATGCGGTGGCGAAAAGCTGCGACGCGAACCAGACGACCCGCTTCGACGCGGCAGGGTGCATCCTGCTGGCCTCCGAAAACGCCTTCCGCGTGGCGGCCGAAAGCGTGCAGGCGCTGGGCGGCGCGGGCTACACGCTCGACTGGCCGGTCGAACGCTACATGCGCGATGCCAAGCTGCTGGATATCGGCGCAGGCACGAACGAAATCCGCCGTATGCTGATCGGCCGCGAATTGATCGGGGCTGCGGGGTGAGCGGCAACGAAGACTACGTCTATGACGAAGTGAGCGGCGAGTGGATGCCTGCCAGCGAACTCGCTGCGCGGGAGGCCGCCGAGAACACCGTCGAGGTGCGCGATGCGGTGGGCAATCTGCTGGCCGATGGCGATCAGGTGACGTTGATCAAGGACCTTGAGGTCAAAGGCGCGGGGCAAACGCTCAAGCAGGGCACGTTGATCAAGTCGATCCGGCTGACCGGCGACGCGCAGGAAATCGACTGCAAATACCCCGGCATCAAGGGCCTCGTCCTGCGTGCCGAATTCGTGAAGAAGCGCTAGGGCTGAACTATGACTGCACCCGTTCTCACCACCAAGCTTGACCGCGAGGCGCCCGACGCCAAGACGCGCTTCGAGCACAACAAAACGCTCGCAGCCGACCTTCGCTCCGCCGTTGCGGACGCCTCGCTGGGCGGGGCCGAGCGGCACCGCGAGCGGCACGTCAGCCGCGGCAAGCTGCTGCCGCGTGACCGCGTGGAGCGGCTGCTCGATCCGGGCTCGCCCTTTCTCGAAGTTGGCCAGCTGGCGGCAAACGGCATGTACGAAGGCGACGTCAACGGCGCCTCGATGATCGCCGGCATTGGCCGCGTTTCGGGCCGTCAGGTGATGATCGTTTGCAACGATCCGACGGTGAAGGGTGGCTCCTACTACCCGATGACGGTCAAGAAGCACCTGCGCGCACAGGAGATTGCGCAGGAGAACCGCCTCCCGTGCATCTACCTCGTCGACAGCGGCGGGGCGAACCTGCCCTATCAGGCCGAGGTCTTTCCCGACCGCGAGCATTTCGGGCGCATCTTCTTCAATCAGGCCAATATGTCCGCGCTCGGCATCCCGCAGATCGCCTGCGTGATGGGTAGCTGCACCGCGGGCGGCGCCTACGTCCCCGCCATGTCCGACGAGACCGTGATTGTGCGCAACCAAGGAACGATTTTCCTTGCCGGACCGCCGCTGGTAAAGGCCGCGACGGGCGAGGAAATCAGCGCCGAGGATCTGGGGGGCGGCGACCTCCATGCCAAGAAATCGGGCGTGGTCGATCACCTCGCCGAAAACGACGAACACGCACTTACCATCGTGCGCGATATCGTCAGCCAGTTGGGCGCGAACATGGGCGCGGCGAAGGATATCGCGCTCAAAGACCCGCGTCCGCCCAAGTTCGACGCCGAAGACCTCTACGCCATCATCCCCGAAGACGTGCGCGCGCCCTATGATGTGAAAGAGGTCATCGCGCGGCTGGTCGACGGCAGCGAATTCCACGAGTTCAAGGCACACTACGGCTCGACGCTCGTCTGCGGCTTCGCCCACATTTGGGGAATGCCGGTGGCGATCCTCGCCAACAACGGCGTGCTATTCTCCGAAAGCGCGCAGAAGGGCGCGCATTTCATCGAGCTTGCCTGCCAGCGCCGCATTCCGCTGCTGTTCCTGCAGAACATCTCCGGCTTCATGGTCGGCGGGAAATACGAGGCGGAAGGCATCGCCAAACACGGCGCGAAACTGGTGACGGCCGTTGCGACCGCCACCGTTCCCAAGATCACCGTGCTGATCGGCGGCAGCTTTGGCGCAGGCAACTACGGCATGGCAGGCCGTGCTTATAGCCCACGCTTCCTGTTCAGCTGGCCCAACAGTCGCATTTCGGTGATGGGCGGCGAACAGGCGGCAAGCGTGCTCGCGACAGTCCACCGCGATGCCGACAACTGGACCGAGAACCAAGCCGAGGAATTCAAGGCCCCGATCCGCCAGAAATACGAGGATGAGGGCAACCCCTATTACGCCACTGCGCGGATGTGGGATGACGGAGTGATCGATCCCGCGCAAACCCGCGACGTGCTGGGACTGGCCTTTGCCGCCACGCTGGAAGCTCCGATTGCGGAAGCGCCCCGCTTTGGCGTGTTCAGGATGTAACAGGCATGGCGATGGAGCTCTGGACTGATCGGGGAACGATCGAAGACCCGACAGAAGATCAGCTTCACGATACCATCGTGGACTTGCGTGCGGGCGAGCCCGCAGTTCTCTCGCAAGCGGCGGAGACTTTCATCCAGACGATGCGCACCGAGCACGGCTTTCTGTTGGAAAAGCGGGAAGGGGATGCGGACAGCCACTATGAAGCCGTTCCAAAAGACGAGCGCGCACGCGTAACTACGAAGGCGCCGTGGTGGGCGTTCTGGCTGAAATCTTCCTCCATCTATTATTTCTCCAGCGAAGAGATCATCGAAGCATTCCGCGAATATCAAAAGGGGAATGGCGACCCTTCTTTCGTCACGTGGAACCAGATCTGGATATGAATCCGTAGACGGGCCGTTGCTTGACCTGCTCGAAGTGCCGGAAACCCGCGAAATTCTCACGAAAAATCAATCTTTTACCGCTCGGTCGAAGTCGCTTGAGCCGTGCATGATGCGGGTTGGACCGAGCCGCGGATACGGCCGCCAAGGTAGTTATGCCGCATTTTCGTCACATATCGGGGTGGTCCGGTGCCGCGCTGTTCAGCGCATTCAAAAGGCACCAAAATAATAAAGGGAGTACCCGATGCGTAACACCACCATTCTTCTCGCTGCAGCCCCGCTTGCACTGCTGGCCGCCTGCGGCGACGCGGAAACCGATGACGCGACCAATGCCGATGCCACCACTGTCGCATCGAGCGAGAGCGATCCGACCGCCAGTGACGCAACAGGCACTCCGGGCCCGGCCACCAAACTTGACGAGGCCGGCGATTTCTCGGGCAATTACACCTACACCGCCGACGATGGTTCGCAGCGCGGCGTGACGATCGACACCGAGAGCAAGACCTACAAATATTTCGGTCCCGACGGCCTTACGCGCACGGGCGACTACACCTGGACCCCCGACGGCTTCCGCATCATGATCCCCGAATGGGATGAAGGGCCGACCTGGTTCGCAATCCGCGAAGGACAGCTGGTGCGTCTCGACGAAGACAAGAAATTCGACTCTGAAACGGTTGTCGACGAGGGCGAACGCTATTCGCGCGATGACGACAATGCGATGTTCAGCCGCGATCCCGAACTCGGCAGCATGGTCGCTCCGGTCGACTGATCCTCTGGCCAGATTTCTGGTTGCAAGATTTTTCAAACCCTCTCCGCCGTTTGACCTCGGCGGGGAGGTTTTTTATGGCTGCAAGGCGGGCGACGCGCATTGTCGGTGCCCTCCGCAATCATCCCTCTCGCTTTCCGCTACGTAACTGCTAGTCACAATAGCGAGAGTGAGAACCGCCAGTGCGTCAAAATGAAACCCGCAATGTCACGCTGCTGTCGCGGCTGGTGAACCGGATCATCCTTTTCATCTATCGCTGGAAAGGGTGGCGGATCGAAGGGGCGCTGCCCAAGAACATCAAGAAATATGTCATCGCCGGCGCGCCGCACACCTCGAACTGGGATTTCGTGTTCTTCTCGGGCGCGACCAAGCATGAGCAGGTGCAGCCCAATTTCATGGGAAAGCACACGCTGTTTCAGGGCATGATGAAGAACTTCATGCTCGATATGGGCGGCATTTCGGTCGACCGCACCAAGCGCGCCGACACGGTCGAGCAAATGCGCCGCGAATTCGAGCGGCGCGAGGAACTCGCGCTGGTGATCGCGGTTGAGGGGACGCGCACTTCGGACGGCAAGTGGAAGTCGGGTTTCTACAATATTGCCAAGGCTGCAGGTGTGCCGATCGTCCCGGCCTATGCCGACAATGAAAAGATGATCATCGGCTTCGGCGAGCCGCTGTTCCCGAGCGGGAATTACGGTGAGGACCTGCTCAAGCTGGCCGAATGGTTCCGCTCCAAACTGCCCGATTGCGAGCGGTTCAAAGTGCTCGAAAAGCAGGCCCGCGATCTGATTGCAGGCCGCAACGACATTTAGACCGGACCAGCAATCCGGCGGCTTGCGCTGCGTCGCGCAAATTTTGCAAGATATGTCTTTAAGCGCTGAAGCGCTGCCCCTATCTTACCCGAAAGGTCTAGGGAGGGCCCCATGGCGCTGAGCGAAGACACATTGCAGGCCGAACGCAATCGCATTGCGCATATGGTGCTTGCGCTTGTGAAAGAACGCGGTTCCGAGGTCAGCTACACCGCCGCCCAATCCGAAAGCGGGCTGTCGCGCGCGCGCTTCGAGCAGATATTTCCCGATTACGATGACCTGTTCGATGCCATCGCGCAAATCTGGCTTGCCCCGCATATGGAAGCGATGGAGGCCGTGCTCGGCACTGACTTGCCGCCTAATCGCAAAATGTATGAATTCTTCCGTGGCCGCTTCGTCATTTCGCGCGAGCGCTTCCGTGACGATCCCGAAACCTTCACCATGATCTGCGATATGGGAGCCGCCAATTTCGAGCGCGTGCGTTCCTATGTCGATCTGGCCGATCACTATCTGTGCGAGATCATTGTCGAGGCGCAGGCCGACGGGCACTTTCCCGGTCTGGAAATCGATGCGGCACTCTCGTTGATCAACCAGATGGTGTCGCTCTACACCATGCCTGATACGCTGCTTTATCTCGGTGACAAGCTGACCGAGGAAAAGCTCGCGCGGATCGTCGATACGCTGTTCATCGGCTTGTCGTCCGAAGCGGGCGAGGATGCGCGCGGCGTCAACACGATCCGGGTCGCGTCTTCCTAAGCGCTACTTGCGCTTGAATTGCAGGACGTTTGCAGGAAGCTTCTTCTTGGGAGGCGGAATGCGGCGCTTGTCCGAAAGCGCATATTTGAGGCTCGCGCCGATGATCGCGGCCGAGACCAGCAGGATCAGCGAGGCCCAGACCCAATGCGGGAGGAACAGCGCCTGCTCAATGGCGCCGGTGTCGGACAGGATTGGCTGGCCACCGAGCGTTACCTGTTCGGTGAACAGGTAGTTAAAGTCCGAGAGCATGCTCGTCGCGCCCAGCATCCCCAAAAACTGCAAGAGGAAGCGCGTCAGGCCGAGCGGGGCTTTCCAAGCGGCAAGGCCCAGCGCTGCGCCGACGATCGGCAGCACGGCAAACCCCACTGGCGAGCGCACGAAGATGATGGTCGAGGCGAGGATCGCCGCCGACACCGCCCATAATGTGGCTCGCCAGGCACGCGGGTGGGCGCTGGCGATAATCAGTCCGGCGCCTGCGAGCACGGGGCCCAGCGGCCCTCCGGCGGAAATCATCGCGCGGGTAAAGGCAGAGGCGTCCGAGCAAACCGAATGTTCGGCAATGCCCGACCCGTCGGCAAAGATCTTCAATTGCTCGAACCCCTGTCCCATCACCATCGCGGTGAGGCCGTGGCCCATCTCATGAAACCATGTGGTGAGGATAACGAAGGGATAGATCAGATAATTGCCGAAAGGCAGCGCGGGCAGGAACAACACCAGCGCGACCGCAAGGATCAGTCGCCCGACCTGCTCGGCCTGACTACCGGGAGTGACGCCAAAAGGGACGGGAGGCTCGCGCACGGTTCAGCCAGCGTCCTTCGCAGCGCTCAGACCCTTGGCGTCCGCCTCTTGCTGCGAGATCGTTTTGCCATCGGGGCCGACCTTGGTGCGATAACGCTCGCGCGCTTCCTCGTCTTCGGCGCGCTGCTCTTGAAGGATCGACCAGCTCGCAAGGAACAGCCCTGCGACCAGCGGCCCCAAGACGATGCCCGAAAAACCCGCCAGCGAGATGCCGCCCAGCGTCGTGACGAGAATGATCCAGTCGGGAATACCCGTGTCGCGACCGACGAGGATCGGGCGCAGCACGTTGTCCACGCTGGAGATAATAACTGCGCCCGCGCCAAGCACGAAAATGCCGGCCCACAATTCTCCTGACACGATCAGCCAGATGCCCGCCGGAACCCAGACCAGCGCGGTTCCGACTGCGGGAATCAGTGCGAGGATTGCCATCAGCACGCCGAGCAGCAGTGCCGAGGGTACGCCTGCAAGCGCAAGCATGATTCCGCCGAGCGTTCCTTGCACAATACCGACCACGCCCGACCCCTTGATCACAGCGCGCACGATGCCGAGGAAGCGCGCCGCAAGGCGGTCTGCAATCTCGCGCTCGACCGGGGCGGAATGCAGGATCGTCTCCCCGATCCGCGTTCCGTCGCGCAGCAGGAAATACAGGATGTAAAGACCGATTGTGAAGCTGAGGATGAAGGCGAGCGCCCCGCTGCCGATCGACACCGCTTCGCTTGCGATCATGCCTGCACTTTCGCCCAGCAGTGCCTGCACGCGATCCTGCATCACCTCGGCATTGGTGAAGCCATTGTCCGCCGCGAAGTGCCGCACGGTCTCGGGCAGCATGGCGTAAGTGTCCTGGAACAGCCGGGCAAAGTCGATCGGGTCGTCGCGCAGCGAATTGATAAGGTTGATTGTCTCTTCGACCACCAGCGATCCGATCCACATCGCAGGTAGCAGCACCGCAACAAAGATGATCGCCAGCGTCAGCGTGGCGGCAAGATTGCGCTTGCCGCGGACCTTCTTGAGCACCCAGCGATAGAGCGGCTGGAACATGATCGCCGCCAGCGTCGCCCACATGACCGGCCCGATGAAGGGCCATGCCACCCACACGAACAGGATCGACACCCCTGCAAGGATGAGCAGGAAGCTCCAGTGTTCAAGGACGCTGGTGTCGTTGGGTTCGGCTTCTGACATGGGCCCGAGTGTCGTGCTTTATCCGCGAAACATCAAGAGCCTAGAGTGCTGCATAGGCGAGCAGCGCACCCAGTCCGACAGTCGGCATGGCGAGCACGCGATAGGCAGCAAGCGGAATGCGCTTTGCCCACCAGATGGCATAGGCATTGTGCCAACGCATCGGCACGAGCAGGATCAGGATCGAGCTGGCAAGGATGAACCAGCCGGCGATCTCGAACACCGCAGGCGCTCTGGATAGCGGCGCGTGCAGCACCATCGCTCCGCCTACGATTGCGCGGGGAATGTGTTCGCCCAATTGGATGCGCCAGTTGGAGCCCATATGCGCCAACCCCGCGCGCGCCTTTTCTGGCGACAGAAGGCAGACCATGCCAACCACCCCGAGCCACCCTGCTGCAAGCAGCACAACGGCGAGGGCGGCGAGCGTGATCACACGTCGAGGTTGGCGACGTTCAATGCGTTATCCTGAATGAACTCGCGGCGCGGTTCGACCACGTCGCCCATCAGGCGGGTGAAGATTTCGTCGGTAACATCGGCGTCCTCGACCTTCACCTGCAACAGCACACGATTTTCCGGATCGAGCGTGGTCTCCCACAGCTGTTCGGGGTTCATTTCGCCCAGACCCTTGTAGCGAGCGATCGAGAGGCCTTTGCGGCCTGCGGCAAGCACCGCTTCGAGCAACTGGCTTGGGCGGGTGATTGCATCTTCGGCGGCAACGGTAACTTCCTGACCGTCATCGTCTTCGCCCTGCGCGGTTTCGGCGTCGTCTTCGCTAGCATCGCCCGCCTTCACCAGTCGCGCCGTGGCTTCATAAGCGTCGGCCATCGGGGCGGCGAGGCCGTGCAGTTTGATCGCTTCGGTGCTGGTCAGGAAGCGGCCGTCGATCTCGTGCACGTCGGTGACGCCGCGCCACAGGCGCGAGACCTGCACCGTGCCGCTTTCGAGCACTCGCACGCTCCATTTGGCGTCGGCATCGCTGGCTTCGAGACGCGCAGCGGCGGCTTCGAGCGCAGCGAGACGGTCGGCGTCGGACAGCTCGGGGTTGAGCGCGCCCGAAAGCGCCATTTGCTCGATCACGGCGCGGTCATAGCGGCGCGGAACGAAGGCGATGAGGTTCTTCAACCGCAGCGCGCTTTCGACCAGAGCACGCAGGTCTTCGCCCGAACGCGCCCCACCCGAAGTTTCGAGCACGCGGCCCTGCAATCCGGCATCGACCAGATAGCGGTCGAGCGCGGCCTGATCCTTGACGTAAAACTCGCTCTTGCCCTTGGCGACCTTGAACAGCGGCGGCTGGGCGATGAAGAGGTGTCCGGCCTTCACGATTTCAGGCATCTGGCGGTGGACGAAGCTGAGCAGGAGCGTGCGGATATGCGCGCCGT
>JAYPMZ010000002.1:0-40924 GCA_038130205.1 Erythrobacteraceae bacterium
GAGGCGCAGAAGACGTTGCCGTAGGTGCCGCGGGGCACGCCGGCGCGCTCGTCGGCAGGGCCCTGCGGCGCGGTAGACGGCGTAGGAGTCGGGGTCGGCAGCGAGAACCCGCCACCCGAGCTTTGCGCGAAAAGCGGTTGTGATGCGGCAATCGCAAATACGCTCGCCATGGCAAGCAGGCCGCTTCGGGCGAAAGGTTGGTCGGGGTTTTTCAGCACGCGCTTCATGGCGAAATTCAAGCAGGTAATGTTCGTGACAGGCGGCGCGCACTCTCTCCCAAGTCCGCGCCTTCGGGTTTGTTCTTTTCACATAGGCCGCAAATCCTGTGCGTCCAGTTACTCGCTTGCAAGCGGCCGCCTTTCGCGGCAACAGCGCGGCATGGAAAGCACACCCGAAAATTCCGCCGGTTCGCCCGCATTTCTGGGCAAGCAGACCCCGCTGCCCGCCTCGCCTGAAGAGGCGCAGCTCGACTACGTGCCCAACCCGCGTACCGGCTCGCTTTATATGGTGCGGTTCGCGGCGCCCGAATTCACCTCGCTGTGCCCGGTCACAGGCCAGCCCGACTTTGCGCATCTGGTGATTGACTATGCGCCGGGCGAAACAATCGTCGAATCCAAGAGCCTCAAACTGTTCCTCGGCAGTTTCCGCAATCACAGCGGCTTTCACGAGGATGTGACCGTCGGTATCGGCCAACGTCTCGCCGACGAGATGAAGCCGCAATGGTTGCGCATCGGCGGCTATTGGTATCCGCGCGGCGGGATTCCGATCGACGTTTTCTGGCAGACCGGCGCGCCGCCCGAGGGGCTGTGGGTCCCCGATCAGGGCGTTTCCGGTTATCGCGGGCGCGGCTAGCGCGATTGCCTGCATTCTTGGATGGTGCCGGCTAGAGGATTCGAACCCCTGGCCTGATGATTACAAATCAACTGCTCTACCAACTGAGCTAAGCCGGCTTACTTGATCCGCGTCGGATTCAGCGAGAGCGCCCGCTACAGCCAAAGGCCCCATAAAGTCTAGTCCCCTCCTGCAAGGCCAAATCAGATTGAGTTTGCCGAACAGGGTTTGCACTTGGTCGAACGCTCGGCTTCAGGCCTTGCGCTTGGCTGCGCAAAGATACATCTTAGCGTCAGGTGGAAGGGACATGACAATGAGTAAAGATCTGCAAAAGCACATGGCATATGAATCGAACCGCAAGTCGGTTGGGATTGCCTACCTCCTGTGGTTCCTTGGCTTCTTTGGCATGCACCGCTTCTATTCGGGCAATATCAAGACTGGCGTAGCGCAGCTGGTGCTGTTTCTAACGGGTGTGGGGGTTGCTGTGCTGATCCCATGGCTGATCGTGGATCTGTTCCTGATCCCCGGCATGGTGCGTGAGCGCAATCTGGAGACAATGCGGATGCTCGATTTCGACACCGAAGAGCAGCGCGAGCCGGAATCCGCACGTCCACTTCCCAAGCCCGCACAGACCGAAGCGGACCGTCGCCGCGAGGAAATGCTAGAGGACCTGCGCCAGACCGGCTATCGCAAAGAACGTCGCGATATCAATCCGTTGTATAGGTGATCGCGGTTTCGCCCTTTCGGGCGAACTCCTCGAGTCTTTTTTTGCGCCCTCAGCTGGTCCCCTTCGGCTGGCTGGCAAGCCAGACGCTCAGGATAAACTACGCGAAGCGCAGGACGTCTGGCGAGGACGAAGGCGCAGATGCGCCCTCGCAGGTCAAAACGCTCCGAAGGTCCAGCCTTCGGTCCAGGCGATTTCTGCGGTGAGGCAGCGCGGTTCCCAGCGTTCGTCTTCGCCTGCGACCTTGCGCAGCCATGCGGCGGTCAGCAGCGCGTCGGAGGAATGGTCATCCACCTCGCCCCAGCGATCGACCGGCGGTGAACCGAGCGCTTCGAGCGCGTCGTTGAGATCGGCATAGGTGAGGAATTTGGTGCGCGCGCCCATGTCCGCCGCCTCGCGCGAGGCAAGGCCGGTGTAGATTTCGACCAGCATCGATCCGCCGCCTTTGATCCGCTTTTCGGGAACCTTGTCCATCGGCCACACAGGCAGGTGACCCGTCAGCTGGTGCAGCATCCGCATACCTGTGAGCGAGGATTTGCCCACCTGCGCTGCGCCGACGAGGTTGAAGTTGGAGACCGGACGGCACTTCTGGCGCCATTGCGCGATTTCCGCCTCTCGGAAGCGGCCTGCGCGGCTGATTGCCTGCGGCAGGTGGAAGCGGTCGCCTTCGTCTCCCTTGCCGTGGCGGAAAAATCGCCTCGCTTCGGGGTGGGCGAGAAAGCTGTTTGCGCCGAGGTAGGGATCGTCTGCACAGATTTCGTCGATCAGCTTCCACAGCGCCTTGGCGTTGCGCGGGCTGTCTTCCCAACCTGGGAAGAACGCACCGCAATCGTTGAAGGGCAATGATATGCCGAGGTCTGCGCCGACCAGCGTGTTGACGGGCAGTTCGTCGCGCAGCAGCTCCATCACCTCGAGGCGTGACCAGCCGCCCGTCGGCGGTTCGACCAGCACCGGCGGGCCGCCCTTCCCGTCGGCAATCGCAAGCGCGATGCCGGAGTGGCGTTCGCCCTTCGCGCCCGACCAGTCGATGGCGAGGAAGTGGTCGAACTCTCTCATTTCTCGCGCGCTACCGCTTCGCTGCTTGAGCGCTGATGCCTCTCAGAACGCAGCTTGTCCCAATAGGCGATCCGTTCGCGCACCTTGCGTTCGAAGCCGCGCTCTACGGGTTCGTAGAAGGTCTGCGGCTGCATTTCCTCGGGCCAGTAATTGTCGCCCGAAAAGCCTTCGTCGGTGTTGTGGTCGTAGGCGTAGCCCGCGCCATAACCGATGTCCTTCATCAGCTTGGTCGGCGCGTTGAGGATATTGGCGGGTGGCATCAGGCTACCGGTTTCCTTCGCGGCCTTGAACGCGGCTTTCTGTGCGGCGTAGGCAGCGTTCGATTTGGGCGCGGTGGCGAGGTAGAGGCACGCCTGCACGATGGCGAGCTCACCCTCCGGGCTGCCGAGGAACTGGTAGGCGTCCTTTGCGGCGAGGCACTGGGTGAGCGCTTGCGGGTCGGCTAGGCCGATGTCCTCGCTGGCAAAGCGCACGAGGCGGCGCAAAACGTAGAGCGGTTCCTCGCCCGCCGTCAGCATGCGTGCGAGGTAATAGAGCGCGGCTTGCGGGTCGCTGCCGCGCAAGCTCTTATGCAGCGCGCTGATGAGGTTGTAGTGGCCGTCGCGGTCCTTGTCATAGACAGCCACGCGGCGCTGGAGGAAGGCGCCCAGCGCCGCCGGGTCGAGCGGCTCGGGGATATTGGCGTTGTAGAGCGTCTCGGCCTGTCCCAGCAGGAAGCGCCCATCGCCGTCGGCGCTGGCGATGAGCGCGGCGCGGGCGTCTTCGGTAAGGGGAAGGGGACCTTCGAGTTCTTCGGCGCGGGCGAGCAGTTTTCCGAGCGCATCATGGTCGAGTCGCTGGAGGATCAGCACCTGTGCGCGGCTCAGCAGCGCGGCGTTGAGCGCAAAGCTCGGGTTCTCGGTTGTCGCACCCACCAGCGTTACCGTCCCGCGCTCGACGAACGGTAGGAAACCATCCTGTTGTGCGCGATTGAATCGGTGGATTTCGTCCACGAACAGCAGCGTCTTTTGTCCGGCAGCGGCCAGCTTGTCGGCCTCGGCAAAGGCTTTCTTGAGGTCGGCCACGCCCGAGAACACCGCGCTGATCGCGACAAAGCGCATCCCAACGGCGTCGGCGAGCAGCCGTGCGATAGAGGTCTTGCCCGTCCCCGGCGGGCCCCACAGCACCATGCTGGCAAGCCGACCAGCGGCAACCATGCGCCCGATTGCGCCCTCGGGACCGGTGAGGTGCTCTTGCCCGATCACTTCATCGAGCGCGCGCGGACGCAACCGGTCGGCGAGCGGCGCGTCTGCACGCGGCTCGTCTGCGGTTTGCGGCGCGTGGGGCGGGTCGTTTGCGAACAAATCTGCCATTCATGGATTGAAATAGGTCGCTCGTCGGAAAAAGCCATCTCGGGCTTGAAGTGATAGGTCAAAGATATATCTTATTATCGTAACGAACTATCAGGAGAACGATAATGAGCTATGGAAGAGGACGCGGGGGCTGGAACAATCTCGGCCCGATGATCGCGATGATGGCTGCATCGGCTGCGAGCGATTGGGATCAGAACGAACGTCGTTCGCGCCGCTCGCGCGATTGGCAGGATGATGCGCGTCCCCGCAAACGGCGTGGCCGCATGTTCGGTTCGGGTGAGCTTCGTCTTGCGCTGCTTGCGCTGATCAACGAGGAGCCGCGCCACGGATACGAACTGATCCGCGCGATCGAGGACATGACCGGCGGCAGCTATGCCCCTTCGCCCGGCGCAGTCTATCCGACGCTGCAAATGCTCGAGGAAGAAGGCCAGATCAAACCCGCCAAGGTGAAGGCCGGCGAGAATGACGAGGACGCAAGCAGCAAAAAGCCGTTCAAGGCGACCAAATCGGGCAAGGCCGAACTGGCCGAGCGCGCCGACGAGGTGGACGAGCTTATGGGCCGCCTCGGCGAGCACGGCGTCCGCGCCGAAAAGGTCAAGGCGAAGTCGCCCGACCTGTTCCGCGCGATGGGCAATCTTGCCACCGTGCTCAAGAACCGCGCGCGGGCCGGAAAACTCGACCAGAAAGCGATCGACGAGATCGTGGACATCATCGACGAGGTCGCCAAGCGCATCGAACGGATGTGATTGGCGTATTGCGTCAGGTCCGGGCCGGGGTTTGCTAAGGTTAACCCCGGCCAGCAGCCGTTTACGTATTTTTAGCTGTGTGCCTTCGCACGCTGGTCATTCCTCCCCTGCTATCGCCGCAATCGAGGGGCCGGGGCGAAGAAGGAATCGATCATGCAGTTGACAAGCACTCCCGCCATCGAAACGCTCGCGGAAACCCGCATGCAGGCACTGCGCTCGGCACCGTGGCATTTGCTGAGTGTCGGTGGTCTGGCGGTGATTTGGAACGTCCTGTGCTTCGCGCATTTCGGAATTACCGGCGCGGCTTCACCCATGGTACACGGTCTAACCCAAGCCTTCCTCGGCGCGGCGCTGTGGGGCGGTTTTGCAGGCGGCGTGCTGTTGCTGATGCGCTCGCGCTGGGCGGTTCAGGCCTTCACGACCGCACTTGTCGGCCTGATGACGACCTCGGCCAATCTCTTCGTGCTCGCTCAGCATCCGGCCAACCTCTACGCCATGCCGATGATGGTCGGCCTTTGGGTGATCACGCTTGCCATGCTCTTCTACGCCTCGCGCATCCACATGCGAGGACTGCTACGCTAAGCCGTTTTCCCGCGCGCCGTTCGCGGTAATCCAAACCCCGTTGAACGAGCCACCCCTTGCGGCTGCGCCCATGATCTGACACCTCTGTGTGCGAAGACACGGGTCGCGCCGCTGGGGACAAACATTATGGATCGAAGGCTCGGAGGACCGAGAACGCCGTGGCACCTGTGGGTGGTGGGGCTGCTCACGCTGTTGTGGAACGCGGTTGGCGGCTTCAGTTACACCATGACACGGTTCGGCATGCTCGAACAACTGGGCATGAGCGAGACCGAGATCGCCTTCTTCGAGAGCGCGCCTGTGTGGTCCAACTTCTTCTGGGGGCTGGGCGTATGGGGCGCGATTGCCGGATCGGTGCTGATCCTGCTGCGCTCGCGCTTTGCCGTGCACGCGACGGTCCTCGCGCTGATCGGCCTCGCCGGATCCAACTATTGGCAATATTTCGTCGCTGACACGCCCGAGAGCCTGCAAAGCCTGCCGCTGACGCTCGCGATCTGGGCGACCACGCTGTTCATGCTGTTCTACAGCATGCGCATGATCAGGGCTGGCGTGATGAAGTAAGGCTCAGCGCGCTCCGGCGGCTTCGGCTTGCTGGAGGACGTGGCGGTCTTCGATCAGGCGGATGTAGGTATCCGCGACGACCTGGTTGATCGCTTCCCAGCTGAAATCGCGGCTGCGCTCTTCGCCAGCACGGCCATGCGCCATACGCAGCGCCGGATCGGTGCAATAGGGGGCAATCGCTTCGGCCAGACCTTCGCTATCAGGCGCTTCTGCGCCTTTTTTGCCGGTAAGCGGGACAAGCCGTCCGGTCACACCGTCATTGACGAGGCTCGACGCGCCCGTCGCCCCTGCGGCCACGACCGGCAGGCCGCAGGCCATCGCTTCCAGCGTGACATTACCGAATGTCTCGGTGATCGAAGGGTTGAAGAAGATATCGCCGCTGGCGAGCGCGTGACCCAGATCGGCCCCGGTCTTGAAGCCTGCGAATATCCCGCCGGGTAGTGCTTCCTCGAACCATTTTCGCGCAGGACCGTCGCCGATCACCAGAACCTTGTGCGGAACCTGACGCTTGCGCAGCTGGACGATGGTCTCGGCAAAAACGTCGAGCCCCTTTTCCATCACCAAGCGGCCAAGGAACACTACCGCCACATCATCGTCTTCCAATCCGAGCGAGCGGCGCCATTCGAGGTCGCGCTGTTCGGAAGAGAAGATGCTGCGATCGACCCCGCGCGACCAGATCGTGATGTCGTCGTGCATGTCGGTTGCGAGCAATTCGTCGACCATGCTTTGCGAAGGCGCGACCAGAGCGTCGCAGCGATGGTAAAACCGCTTGAGGATGCCGACCACCAGGGGTTCGGTGAAGCCGAGACCATAATAGCGCGGATAAGTCTCGAACCGCGTGTGCACGCTCGCGAGCACGGGGACATCGTGGTCCTGCGCCCAGCTCAGCGCGGCATGGCCCGCCGGATCGGGCGAGGACAGGTGGACGATATTGGGTTTGAACTTTTCGAGATCGCGCTTGACCCCGCGCCCAAGCCGCAGCGGCAGGCGATATTCCCCGCGTCCCTTCACCGGCATCGGCATATTGGGCAGGTTGATGAGATCGCCGGTCGGCTCGAAATCGGGATTGGCGACCATCGGCGCATAAACGCGAACCGCCGCGCCCTTGGCCAGCAGCGATCCGACAAGCCGGTTAAGCGCCTGATTCGCGCCGTCGCGGGTGTAGTTATAGTTGCCGCTAAACAGGGCAATACGGAGATCTGACGTTTCCATGGTTGCGGGCTGTTTAGGCGGTTCCTCGCCGATTGGCGAGAGGGGGAAGCAATTCGATTCGAAGCGCACGGTTGAACACGGAGCGCATTCATATTGTTGCGCAACAGAGCGAATTCTCCACACGATCCGTCGCGCGCATCATATCATTCATTGACTTGTTTTCTCCGGCCATTAAATGCGGCGCCGGGCCACGCGGTCCCAACGCCGCGCGAGCTCTCTGCAAGGAGAGAATACATGACTGAACAAACTACCGGCCGGCTCGCCGAGCCGACTGTAAAGCCGAACTGCCCCAATTTTTCCTCGGGCCCCACGGCGAAATTCCCCGGCTGGTCTCTCGACAAGTTGAAAACCGATTCGCTCGGACGCTCGCACCGTTCGGCGCTCGGAAAGTCGCGTCTGAAATACGCGATCGACCTGTCGAAGGAACTGCTCGGCATTCCTGAAGATTACCTCGTCGGCATCATGCCCGCATCGGACACCGGCGCGCTCGAATGCGCAATGTGGACGATGCTCGATCCCGCGCGCCCGGCAACGGTCGCGGCGTGGGAAAGCTTTGGCAATGTCTGGATTCAGGATGCGGTCAAGCAGCTCAAGCTGCCCAAACTCACCACGCTCAGCGCCGATTATGGCGAGATCCCCGATCTTGCTTCGATCCCGCAGGACAATGACGTTGTCTTCACCTGGAACGGCACCACCTCGGGCGCGATGATCCCCAACACCGACTGGCTCGCTCCGGGCCGCGAAGGTGTGGCGATCAACGATGCCACCAGCGCAGTTTTCGCGATGGAGATGGACTGGCCCAAGCTCGATGCCACGACCTTCAGCTGGCAAAAAGTGATGGGTTCGGAAGCGCAGCACGGCATGCTGATCCTTTCGCCCAAGGCGGTCGAGCGGATCGAAAGCTACAATCCTTCGTGGCCGCTGCCCAAGCTGTTCCGTCTGAAAAAGGGCGAGAAGATCAACGGCGGCATCTTCGAAGGGGCGACGATCAACACGCCTTCGATGCTGGCAACCGAAGACTACATCGCTGCGCTCGAATGGGCGAAGTCGATCGGCGGGCGCAAGGCTCTGTTCGAGCGTGCGACCACCAATGGCAATCTGGTCAAGGACTGGATCGAAGCGACCCCGTGGCTGCGCAACATGGTTTCCGACCCCGCGCAGCGCACCAACACCGGCGTGTGCATGATGTTCCAGGGCGACTGGTACGAAAGCCTGTCGGCCGAAGATCAGGCCGCAGTGCCCAAGAAGATCGTCAAGCTGCTCGAAGAGCGCGGCATTGGTTACGACTTCAACGGCTATCGCGACGCCCCGCCGTCCCTGCGCATCTGGTGCGGCGGCACGGTCGAGGCTTCGGATCTCGAAGCGTTGCTGCCGTGGATCGAGTGGGCCTACGAAACCGTCAAGAACGGTTGAGCCTTTCTGCGTGTCCCGGCGAGGGCCGGGACCGCTATCCCCATTTTCCCAAGGCTGTTTCGACAGCACGCCCGGATCAGGTCCGGGGCGATGATTGAATGGAAATTCCCATGACCAAACCCAAAGTCCTCATCTCCGACAAGATGGACCCCAACGCCGCGCGCATTTTCGAAGAGCGTGGCTGCGACGTCGATGTGATCACCGGCGAAACCCCTGAAGAACTCGCCGCGCGTATCGGCGATTATGACGGGCTTGCCATCCGCAGCTCGACCACGGTGACCCCGGCGATCCTCGATGCGGCGACCAATCTCAAGGTTATCGGCCGTGCAGGGATCGGCGTCGACAACGTCGATATCCCCTATGCCAGCGGCAAGGGCGTGGTGGTAATGAACACCCCGTTCGGCAACTCGATCACCACTGCCGAGCACGCGATTGCGATGATGATGGCGCTCGCCCGCCAGATCCCGCAGGCCAACGCGCGCACGCAGGCCGGCGAATGGCCCAAGAAGGACTTCATGGGCGTCGAAGTCACCGGAAAGACGCTCGGCCTGATCGGCGCGGGCAATATCGGCGCGATCGTCGCCAGCCGTGCGCTGGGCCTCAAGATGAAAGTGATCGCCTACGATCCCTTCCTGACCGAAGACCGCGCTATCGAACTGGGCGTCGAAAAGGTCGATCTCGACACGCTGCTGACCCGCGCCGACTTCGTGACGCTGCACACGCCGCTGACCGACGAGACCCGCAATATCCTCAGCCGTGAACGGCTCGAGAACGCCAAGCCGGGCATTCGCATCGTCAACTGCGCGCGTGGCGGCTTGATCGACGAAGCCGCGCTCAAGGATTGCCTTGAAAGCGGTCAGGTTGCAGGCGCCGCGCTCGACGTGTTTGCGACCGAACCGGCCAAGGAAAGCCCGCTGTTCGGCGCGCCCAACTTCATCTGCACACCGCACCTTGGCGCATCGACCACCGAAGCGCAGGTCAATGTCGCGCTGCAGGTGGCAGAGCAAATGGCCGATTACCTCGTCAACGGCGGCGTCACCAATGCGCTGAACATGCCGAGCCTGTCGGCTGAAGAAGCGCCCAAGCTGAAGCCCTATATGGCTCTGGCCGAACGTCTGGGCAGCCTCGTCGGCCAACTGGCGCACGGCAACCTCACCAAGATCAGCATCGAGCGCGAAGGCGCGGCGGCTGAACTGGCGGGCAAGCCGATCACCGGGGCGGTGCTGGCGGGCTTCATGCGCCGCTATTCGGACACCGTGAACATGGTCAACGCGCCCTATCTGGCGAAGGAACGCGGCCTTGAAGTTGCAGAAGTTCGCCAGAACCGCGAAGGCGCGTTCTCGACCCTGATCCGCGTCTCGGTCGAAACCGATCAAGGCACGCGTTCGGTTGCAGGCACCTTGTTCGGCAAGGACGCGCCGCGTCTGGTCGAAATCTTCGGCATCGGCATCGAAGCGGAACTCGCCGGACACATGCTCTATGTGGTGAACGACGATAAGCCGGGTTTCATCGGCCGCATCGGTACGCTGCTCGGCAGCCACGGCATCAACATCGGCACGTTCAATCTCGGCCGCCGCGATGCGGGCGGGGAAGCGGTGCTGCTGCTGAGCCTCGACAGCGCTATCGACCCTGCCGTGCTGGCAGAGGCCGAAACGCTTGAAGGCGTGAAACTGGTCAAGGCGCTTTCGTTCTAGGCCCTAATTCCTCAAACCGTTCGTGCTGAGCTTGTCGAAGCACCTTACTTTCTTCTCATGCACCGGCTGAAGAAGAAGGACAGCCCTTCGACAGGTTCAGGGCGAGCGGAAAAAGGGCCTTTCGCCAAAGATTATGACCCAACCTACCGATCTCCTGCCCGTCGGGCTCGAAGACAAGCTGCCGCAAAGCGCGGCGCGGATCACGGCGGCTATGCGCGCCTGCCTCGATGTGCTCGGTGCGCATGGCTATGATCGTGTGCGCCCGCCGCTGCTCGAATTTGAAAGCTCTCTGGCAAGCCGGATGCAGGGCGTTGCGACGCAGCGTACCTTCCGCATGACCGACCCGACGAGCCTGCGCACGCTCGCGCTGCGCAGCGATATCACTCCGCAGATCGGGCGCATTGCGGCAACCAGTATGAAGGACGCTCCGCGTCCGCTACGGCTCGCCTATTGCGGCGACACCGCGCTCATCCAGGCAAGCCAGCTGGACCCCGCGCGCGAGCGCATCCAGCTTGGTGCCGAATTGATCGGCGCGGACACCGTCGCCGCCGCTGGCGAGATCGTGGTTCTCGCGGTCGAGGCTCTGCGCGAAGCAGGGCTGACGGGGATCTCGGTCGATTTCACCATGCCCGATCTCGTCGATACGTTGGCTGCCAAGGACGCAGCGCTCGACGCCGCAACGGTCGAGGCGATCCGCGGCGAGCTGGATACCAAGGACGCAGGCGGGCTGAAGGCTGCGGGCGGGGCGGCCTATCTGCCGCTGCTCTATGCCGCGGGGCCGATTGCCGATGCGCTGCCCAAGCTGCGTGAATTCGACACAGACGGCGTGCTCGCAAGCCGCCTCGACGGGCTCGAAGCTATCGCGGCGCGCGTGGGTGAGGCGGCGCGCATTACGCTAGATCCGACCGAGCGGCACGGCTTTGAATACCAGAGCTGGTTCGGCTTCACGATCTATGCCGACGGGGTACGCGGCGCGGCGGGACGCGGAGGAACCTATCGCATCGGTGGCAGTGAGGAACCGGCGAGCGGCTTCACGCTCTATGTCGATCGCCTTTCCGAAGCGGCTCCCATGCCGCGCTTCAAACGCTGGACGATTTATCTCGCGATCGACGCCGATCCGGCGACGGTGAAAGTCGCCCGCGATCAGGGCCACCGCTTTGTCGGCCAATTGACCGATGACGAGGACCCCAAGGCGCTGGGCTGCACGCACCGTATGGACGGGGCCGAGCTAACCGCGCTCTAGCGCAGAACTTTGCGCTGTGCGGGAGCATTCCCGCATGATCGCCGCAATCTCTCCGCTTTAACGCAGGCTACAAGCAAGCTGTCATTCACTTCTCAAAGCCTATACCCCTGCTTTCAATGACTGCATTTTGATTCATCAGGGGGCACGCATGATTTCTTACCGGGCATCCATCAAGGCCTGCACAGCCTTGATCGCAACGGGAGCCGCATTCGGCGCGACCGCAGCGCAGGCCGCGATTGACCAATATTCGGTTCCTGCGAGTTCGCGCGTCACGGTCAATCTGGAAGTGTGCTCGGCGGAAAGCCAGCTTGCGGTGCTCGGCGATACCGGGACCGATCTCGACTTCGTGCTAACCGATGCACAGGGCACGTCATTGCATGTCGATGAAGGGGTGGACGACTACCTCAGCTTCGTGATCGAGCAGGAGGGCGAAGGCTGCGCCACCTATTCGCTCGCGATCACCAATCTAGGCGAGGAGGCGAATGATTTCACCGTCGCGCTCGAACCGATCATGCGGGACACCACCCGCGTCCAGAAATATATCATCGGTGCGAGTGAAACGCAGACTATCCCCTTCAAGGCCTGCGGCACCTCGGCGATGGTCAGCGCGCGCGGCGATGGCGACACCGATCTCGATTTCATCATCCGCAATGCCGATGGCGGGATTGTGCACGAGGACGCCGATACAACCGACGAAACCACCGCCGAACTCGCCGGGCTGCTTGACGATTGCGAGGTCTTCGAACTCGAAGTCGCCAATCTGGGCGAGGTCTATAACGCGATGATGTTGGTGGTCGAACCCACCGGCGTATCCCCCGAGGCGTTCGCCGGGATCGAGCCGACAACTTCGCTGGTCGCAGAAGCGGTTGCTCTTGGCGACAATGGCCGACCTGCCCAGACCGCCGAAGGCAGCGGCGCAGGGACATACCGCGCCGAGGCCAGCTCCGCTCTGCTGGTGAACATGCCCATTTGCGGGCTCACCCGGCTCGAAGTGCGCGGCGACGGTGACACCGATCTCGACTTCACGCTCAACGATGCGAGCGGCGAGACGGTCCATTCCGACTTCGACCTTTCCGACGTGACCTTCGTGACGCTTGACGCGCCCGAGGCTTGCGAAACTTACGAGCTGACCGTCGATAATCTGGGTGAGGTCTATAACGAATTCACTGTCGCGCTGATCGATCCGGCAACGCTCAGCGGTACGTCGGGTCCGGGTGAATATAGGGTAAATGGCGATCTGGCGACCAAGGTCGCGCTGCGGGTCTGCGACGTGACGCGTGTGGGCGCGCGCGGCGACGGCGACACCGATCTCGATTTCGAAGTCGTCGATCAGGACGGCGACATGATTTACGAGGATTACGACCTTTCCGATGTGACCGAGTTTACCCTCGATCCGGGCAGCGGCTGTGCCGATTATCAATTGTTCGTGAGCAATCTCGGCGAGGTGTACAATCTGCTTACAGTCGCCTTCCTCAGCGAAGGCGAGAGTTTCACCGCGAACGCGAACGGCTCCAAATCCTCCGCCTCAACCCCTGTCCCCACCATCGGTTTCGCCAAGGGGCTGGGCGATGGCGGAAATCCCGACCGCTCGATCACCATTCTCAACCAGAGCGGCGAGCAATTCAGCTCGATCTACTGGTCGAACTCGGCGACCTTCGGCTGGGGGGACGATATGCTGGCCGTGGGTTCGCGCCTTGCTGCCGGTGCCGACTGGGATGTCGATGTGGCCGACGGATCGAACGCCTGCCTGTTCGATTTCCGTGCCGTGACCGAGAGCCAGCGCGAGATCATGGTGCGCGCAGTCAACGTCTGCGACATTTCCAGCGTGACGATGCAGTAGGAGGGGCAGGGGAGTAGGAAGGCTGAGGAGGCATTTTCCTACTCTGTGGCCTGCTGGCAGGGTTGGCAGGTGGCGAATCTCACCCCTTCTTCCTGTTCGTTCGCAATTGGCCGGTCCGGTCAAAAGCGGAAGTTGACACTTCACTTCGTCCATTTTGCGAATATTGCAATCAATTCAGATGGTTCGTGGAAAGTCGGTGTTTTCAAACACCCCACTTCACCGTTCCATCTTCACCCGCACTTGCCCTTGCAGTCCCAAGCGCCTAGGCCCGCGCCGTTTGTGTCAGCGAATGAAAGTCTAGCGCATGGCTAACGTGACTGTGATCGGTGCCCAATGGGGCGATGAGGGCAAGGGCAAGATCGTCGATTGGCTCGCCAGCCGCGCCGATGCCGTGGTGCGATTCCAGGGCGGGCATAATGCCGGCCATACGCTGGTGATCGACGGCACAACCTACAAGCTTTCGCTGCTTCCCTCGGGAATTGTCTCGGGCACGATGAGCATGATCGGCAACGGCGTGGTGCTCGACCCGTGGGCGCTGCGCGACGAAATTGCCAAGGTGGAGGCGCAGGGCGTCACCATCACCGCCGACAATCTCGCCATTGCCGACAATTGCCCGCTGATCCTGCCGATCCACCGCGATCTCGATGGCTTGCGCGAAACCGCCGCCGGTTCGGGCAAGATCGGCACCACCGGCCGCGGCATCGGCCCTGCCTATGAAGACAAGGTTGGCCGCCGCGCCATCCGCGTGTGCGATCTGGCGCATCTCGACGATCTTGAGCCGCAGCTCGACCGTCTTTGCGCGCACCATGACGCGCTGCGTGCAGGCTTTGACCAGCCGCCGGTTGATCGCGAAGCGCTGCTTGCCGAATTGCGCGACGTTGCGCCCTTCGTGCTGCGGTTCGCGCAGCCGGTCTGGAAACGTCTCAAAAAGGTCCGCAAGGCTGGCGCCAAGATCCTGTTCGAAGGCGCGCAGGGCGTGCTGCTCGATGTCGATCACGGCACCTATCCCTTCGTCACCAGCTCGAACACGGTCAGCGGCACGGCAGCAGCTGGCAGCGGGCTTGGCCCCAATGCGACCGGCTTCGTGCTCGGCATCGTCAAGGCCTACACCACCCGCGTCGGCAGCGGCCCGTTCCCGACCGAGCTCGACGATGAAGTCGGCAAGGGCATTGGCGAGCGCGGCCACGAATTCGGCACTGTCACCGGACGCCAGCGCCGCGTCGGCTGGTTCGATGCGGTGATCGTGCGCCAGAGCTGTGCGGTGTCGGGCGTAACCGGCATTGCGCTGACTAAGATCGACGTGCTCGACGGGCTCGACACAGTGAAGATCTGCACCGGCTATCGCCTGCGCGGCAATGTCTATGACTATCTGCCCACCCACTCCGCCGATCAGGCCGCTGTCGAGCCGATCTACGAGGAGATGGAAGGCTGGAAGGAAAGCACCGTGGGCGCGCGCAGCTATGCCGATCTGCCTGCCAATGCGATCAAGTATATCCAGCGCGTGCAGGAACTGATCGAAACGCCGGTGACGCTGGTTTCGACCAGCCCCGAACGCGACGACACAATCCTGATCCGAGACCCGTTCGAGGACTGATCGCGTCCTTCTTAGGGACACAGACAGGCGAAGCGATTGCGGGACGCGCGGCTCGGGCGTAACCTTGCGTTATGAGAGCCATTGTCGCCTTTGCCTTCGTGCTCCTGCTGGCCGCCTGCGCAGGCCCGTCCGGCACGCCGCGCGATGGCGCTGCGTGGGCGAGTGGTCCACCTCTGCTGCCGTCCGCTATCGGCCGCAGCTATGCCAGCCGCTCGATCCCGCGCGATGCCGTTTCGGGCCGCCCGCTGGTTGCCGACTATCTGCTGATTGACAAGTCCGAACGCCTGCTGATCGCCTACTATCGCGGCAACCCGATCCGCGCCTATCGCGGGCTGCAATTCGGCGATGCTCCGTTTGGTCACAAACGCTTTCAAGGCGATGAGCGCACACCTGAGGGGCTCTACACGATCGACCGCCGCAATCCGCGCAGCCGTTTCCACCTCTCGCTCGGCATCTCCTATCCGAACCGCAACGACTTGGCCTTCGCCGCGCAATATAGCCGCTCGGCCGGGGGCGACATTTTCATCCACGGCCAACCAACCGGCAGGAGGGGGCGAATGTTCGGCGACTGGACCGACGGCTGCATCGCGCTGACCAACGCCGAAATCGAGGAGCTGTGGCAGATCGTTCCCGACGGCACGCCAATCGAGATCAGACCGTGACGCGCAGTTAGGCGGATAGTGCGAATCTTGGGGGAGTATCCCCTTGCGACACGTAGTGGTTTGTGGCATACAATCCCTATGAGCAACAAAGCCCCCACCCTTCGCCAGTTTCAGTCTCGCTTCCCCACTGAGGAAAGCTGCCTTGAACATCTCAAGCTGGTTCGGTTTGGGGAGCGCCACGAATGCGAAAGCTGCGGCAAGGATGCGAAGTTCTACCGTATCGCCAAGCGCCGCTCATACGGATGCGAGCATTGCGGCCACCAGATTTACCCGACCGCTGGGACACCCTTCCACCGGACCCGCACGAGCCTGCAAGATTGGTTCTACGTGATGTTCCTGTTCTGCTCGAAGCGGAACGGGGTGAGCGCCAAGGAAGTAGAGCGCCAGATCGGCGTGACCTATAAAACTGCTTGGCGCATGTGCCACGAAATCCGCAAATACATGGCGATTGTCGATGGTGACGAGCCGCTGGGCGGGCCGTTCAAGGTTGTGCAGTTTGACGAAACTTTTATCGGCGGAACGGTTCGCGGCAAGGGGCGCGGCTACAAGGGTAACAAGACCGTTGTTCTGGGCATGTGGCAGCGTGGGGGTGAGGTTATCACTCGCGTTGTCGCTAACCGCTCCTACGGCGCTCTCATGCCGCATGTGGCCAAGAACATTCTTCCTCACTCAGAGGTTCATACCGACAAGCATAAGGCTTACGACACGCTGAGCGGCATCAAGGGTTATTGGCACAAGCAGGTCGATCACGACGCTGGCGAGTATGTCAGCTTCAAGCCTGAAAGCATGGGCGCGACCGTGAACGGGATTGAAGGATTCTGGGCGCAGTTAAAGCGGTCGATCAACGGGACTCATATCCACGTCAGTCAGAAGCATCTTTCGAAGTATCTGGGTGAGTTTGAGTTTCGTCACAATCGCCGGAACCGTCCGCACTCGATGATTTCCGAGCTGATGCTGGGATTTGCGCGCTAGGGCCGGTCATGGCCGCTAAGAGGCGGTCAAATTTAGCTTTAGGCTCACTCACCGGATTTACCTTTCTCGCTGGGCTTCGGTGTGGGAGTCGAAGCGACGCGATCAACATTCAATTCGTCAATTTCGCCCCCTTTGTTGTCTATCAGAGAATTGCCTTCCCCCATTAAAATATTAGAAAAAATGGCTTTTCCAATCTTCCCACCCCCTGAGTTACCCAGCAACGCCTGAGGGCGAAATCCAGGCATTGGCTTCAATTCTTCTGGCTCTTTGGCCTCATGCGAACCCTCTAGAGCCCCGCGCTTATGCTTCGGTTTTTCCCTTGTGAGCCACATTCCAACGCCCCACAAAAAGATAAGCAAAACGCCAAGCCCGATGACGTAGGAATCTATAACCGGCTTGGTGATCCAAAGTGGGGCAGGAGAGCCAATTATTGCGCCCCACCAATGCGACAAGTTGCTCTTGGCATCCTCAGGCGAGACCCCCGCAGCCGCGACTAACAGCCCCCCCAATCACAGGTGGAGCCCCCCAAAGAACTTGGCGAAAGATTGCGAACATCCACACCCCATATCACCGCACCCCGCGATTCGCGAAGGGTTGACACAAGATAGATGTTCTACGTGCTTCAAGGGTATAATCACGGAATCTTGACTTGAACACGTTTTGTTCTACTCTCGTTCTCATCAAACGAGGGGTGATTCGATGACGCAGCTTGAATACCAGACTCAGGATTTCGCTTATGGTGCCGTAGAGGATTCTTCCGGGCTTCCGGCGCGGGTAGCCATTTTTGCAGACCGTGCATCCGCGCGCGAACAGATCGCCGACGATCTTGGCGGCGCGGGCTTTCGTACGGTTGATGGCGGGGAGATCACGAACCTCCTCGAAGGGCCGATTGCCCTGCTGGGCGATGTCGTGATCGTCGATTGCCCGTTGATCGAGGGCAAGACACTGGCGGCGCTGGCGCGGCTCGACATGCGGATCGCGCGGGCAGGGGCAAAGCTGATTGTTGCCACCTCAATTGACGCGCTTGACGCGGTGTTTGCAGCGCTCGACCAGTGCGATCCGCAAATCCTTGTCCACCCAAGCCGGGCGGAACGGATTATCGCGGTGGGACGGGTGCTGGCAGACCTCGGCAATGCGCGCGTGCGCGAGATGACCGAAGAGGACCGGCTTGGCCTTCTGCACCTTTCGCGGCAGGTGGAAGCGATTGCACACAAGCTCGAAGGGCTTTCGGGCCGTGAAGCCTCGGACACGTCGCATCACGCCTTGCGCGCGCATGCGAACGCAGATCTTGGCGAGCGTTCGCCCGATCCCGATGCGCAACCTGCGGGCTTCGCACGCTTCAACTCGGCGCGTCCGCCGCTTCCCGATCCTCGTCTCGTGCGCAAGCTGATCGCGGGCCGACAGGCACGGGCGAGATATTTCGACCGCGAGCTGTTTGCCGATCCGGCGTGGGATGTACTGCTTGACCTGACAGCGGCGCAAACGGAGCATCAGCGCGTTTCGGTGACGTCGCTATGCATTGCGGCAGAAGTTCCTGCGACCACGGCGCTGCGCTGGATCAAGCAATTGGTCGATTGCGGGGTTTTCGAACGGGTTGCCGACCCCAATGATCGCCGCCGTGCGTTTATCGCGCTGAGCGACAAATCGACCGAGGCGATGGCGCGCTATTTCGCGGAGGTCGAAATGCCGCTGCTGCAGGCCGCCTGATGGCCCGGTTCAGCCCTCGGGCTGCCAGTGCAGAACGAGTGTGAGGCCAGCTTCCAAAGCTTCCCCAGGCGCCGCCGTTGTCCCCGTTGCGGCGGCGCCACCACTTTGTCCGGTAACAATGCGCTGGGCATCGGCTCGCGCGCGGGCAAGGATCGCAGCGGGCACATCGCCGTCGATCAGCAAGCGGTCAGCCTCTCCCAGCCAGCGCGCTTGCTTCAGTGTCAGGTCCTCGGGATCGGCGCTGGTGAGCGTAATTGTCTCGATACTTCCGGCAGGTGCGTCGCCCTGCGCGATCCAGGCGGCAACGCGTTCATGCGCGTCGGGGGATAGCACGTCGAGCGTCCCGCCTTCCCGCAAAGCCTCATCAAGCGCCCGCCGCCGCTGCGCCGCTTCCGGGAAACGCGCACGCAAAGCTCCGCGCGCAGTGAAAAGCGCTTCGGCAAGCCTCCCTAATGTGGCGGGCAGCAAGCGCTCCAGCCGCAGCCTGACGTGCTTGGCCAGACCCGCCGAAGCGCCGCCGGTCCCCACCGCAATCAGTACAGGGTCGCGGTCGAGCAGGCTGGGCGTGGTGAAATCGCACAACTCCGGTCGATCGACGACATTCACAAGCAATCCGGCACTACGCAGGTTGATAGCGGCAACCTCGCAGGCCTTCGCATCCTCGAAAGCGACAAAGGCAATCCGCACACCCTCATCTACCGCGCGCTGCTGATCGTCGATCACGATCCCGCCAGCGCGCTCGACCAGGCGGCGCTTTGGTTCGGCAGCGTCCCCGTCTCCCAGCACCAGCACTTTTTGTCCGGTGATGCGGTGGAACAGCGGGAGGCTGTGAAGGTCGCCCATCAAAGCCAGTCGGGAACCCGTTCGGCGTCCATGATCGCGCTTGCGTCAATGCGGTCGGCGACTACTGCGAACTTGTCCCCGTCGACCAGCACCTCGGCCACGAAGCCGCGCGAGTTGTAGGACGATGCCATGGTCGCACCATAGGCGCCCGCGGTGCGGAACACCGCGAGATCGCCCGACTCCAGCGCATCGCATTCGCGACCCATCGCGAAGGTGTCGCCCGTCTCACAGATCGGTCCGACGATATTGGCGGTCATGCTCTTACCGCCCGGTTCGACCGCTTCGAAGTGGTGATAAGCGCCGTAGAGCGCAGGGCGCGCAAGGTCGTTCATGGCGGCATCGACGATCACAAACGGATTGTTGATACCCCGCTTCACCCGCACCACGCGGGTCAGCAGCACGCCCGCATTGCCGGCAATCACGCGCCCCGGTTCGAAGATCAGCGAAACGCCCCAATCCTTCGTCACCCGGGCAACCATCGCCCCGTATTCGGCAGGGGGAGGCAGTTGTTCTCCCTGATGGTAGGGGACACCCAAGCCCCCGCCCAGATCGACATGGCTGATCGTGTGCCCCGCTCCGCGCAGCGCCTGTACCAGTTCGCCAAGCTTTTCAAAGGCGCGCTCAAGCGGGGCGAGATCGGCTAGCTGGCTGCCGATATGCACTGCCACACCGCGCAGCCGCACGCCCGGTTTGGCTGCGAGCTTGCCGAAGATCTGGCCTGCTTCGCTGATCGGCACGCCGAACTTGTTGTCCGCCTTGCCGGTCGAAATCTTGTCATGCGTGCCTGCATCGACGTCCGGGTTGATGCGCAGCGCACAGCGTGCCTCCATCCCCACCGCTTCGGCGAGTTCGGCGAGTTCAAGGCCTTCTTCCTCGCTCTCGATATTGAACTGTCCGATGCCCGCTTCAAGCGCGGCCGTCAGCTCGGCACGGGTCTTCCCAACGCCCGAAAACACGATCTTTTCCGGCGGCATCCCGGCCGCGAGAGCGCGGCGCATCTCGCCCACCGAGACAACGTCCGCCCCATACCCCTGCTGTTGCAGCACCCGCAGCACCGAAAGGTTGGGATTGGCTTTGACGGCAAAGGCGATCAGCTTGTCCGGCACACCGTCCAGCGCTTCGCGAAACACGCGGGCATGGCGCTCCAGAGTGGCGCGCGAATAGACATAGACGGGCGTGGCCACCTCTTCCGCGATGCGCGGCAGCGGCACGTCTTCGGCGTGCATCACGCCGTCCTTGTAAGCGAAATGGTCCATTGTTCCGGTCTGTTATTCTGGCGGAAGGTCGAAGGGATCGTCCTCGCGCTCTTCCGAGCGGCGGCGCAATTCGACGCTGCGTTCGGGGGCGGCGAGGGTAGGGAGTTCGAGCAACTCGTCGGTTTCGGGGCTTTCCGCCGCGCCATAGGCAGGCGGCGGAAGGCTCGCCCCGGCGGCGGGTTCGAGCGGTGAACGCGATCCGCAGGCGGCGAGCGCCGCAGCGAAAGCGAAAAGAACAAGCGTTCGCATCATTCGTCCATCCCCAGTGCCTTGCGCGCCTTATTCACCTGCATGCGTACCTGTTGGGGCGCGGTTCCGCCATAGCTTGCGCGGGCCGCGACCGAGGCATCGACCGAGAGCGCGGAGAACACACGGTCGTCGATCCGTGCATCAATCACCTTGAGGTCGTCGAGCGGCAATTCGTCAAGCGCGCAGCCGCGGCTGTCGGCCAATTTCACTGCCGCGCCGGTGATGTGGTGCGCTTCGCGGAACGGGATGTCGGCCTCGCGCACCAGCCAGTCGGCAAGGTCGGTCGCGGTGGCGTACCCCAGTTCCGCCGCTTCGCGCATGCGGGCGGTGTTGAAGGTGGCGTCGGCGATCATTCCGGTCATCGCGGCGATGCACAGTTCGAGCAATCCGGCGGCTTCGAACACCGGCGGCTTGTCGTCCTGCATATCCTTCGAATAGGCCAGCGGGAGGCCCTTCATCGTGATCATCAGCGATGTTGCGCAACCGATGATTCGCCCCGCATGGCCGCGCACGAGTTCGGCGGCGTCGGGGTTCTTCTTCTGCGGCATGATCGAGGAGCCGGTCGAAAGCGTATCGGGCATGCGCACGAAGCCAAAGGGCTGGCTCGACCACAGCACCAGTTCCTCAGCCAGCCGCGAAAGATGCAGCGCGCACTGGCTGGCCGCATTGAGAAAATCGAGCGCGAAGTCGCGGTCGGATACGGCGTCGAGGCTGTTGCGCGTGGGCGCTGTGAAATCGAGCGCGGCTGCGGTTGCCTCGCGATCGATCGGGAAGCCCGTTCCTGCCAGGGCTGCCGAACCGAGCGGCGACTGGTTCATCGCCTCGCGGGCGTAGGCAAAACGGCCATGATCGCGGGTCAGCATCTCGAAATAGGCCATGAGATGATGGCCCAGCGTTACCGGCTGCGCGGTTTGGAGGTGGGTGAAGCCGGGCATGATCGAGGACGCATGCTCGTCTGCGCGCGCGACCAGTGCTGTGCGCAATCCGTCCAGCGCTGCAAGCGTGCGGTCGGTAGCGTCGCGCACCCACAGCCGGAAATCGGTTGCGACCTGATCGTTACGGCTGCGCGCGGTGTGAAGTCGTCCGGCGGCCGCGCCGATCAATTCGGTCAGCCGCGCCTCGACCGTCATGTGAATGTCTTCGAGGTCCCAATCCTCGGGCACGCCTTCGGCTTCGTATTCGCCTGCAACCTGGTCGAGCCCGCCGAGAATCGCCGCGCAATCCTCTTCGCTGATGATGCCGTTGGCGCTGAGCATTTGCGCATGCGCCTTCGATGCGCGGATGTCCTGCCGCCACAGCGCCTTGTCGAACGGGATCGAGGCGTTGATTTCGCGCATGATCGCGCTAGGTCCTTCGGCGAACCTGCCGCCCCACATGGTATTCTTGGAGTCGCTCATGTTGCGTTCGATTGCTTTCGTTTCTCTGGCGGCGCTGTCTTTGGCGGCCTGCGATAGTGGCGCAGGGGACGCGGCGCAAGAAAGCGCTGCTAATGCCCCCTCAAGCGAGGCTCCACCCCCTCCGCAGTTGCCGGGGCAGGTGGTACGCGCCTTTGCCGGAACCGAGTTGCCTGCGCTGACGTTTCAAGACCCCGAAGGCCGCACGCTCGACCTCGCTGCGCTGGATCAGCCGGTGCTGGTCAATCTGTGGGCGACTTGGTGCGCGCCCTGCGTTGCCGAAATGCCCGCGCTCGATGCGCTGGCGGGCGAGATGGAGGGCAAGCTGACGGTGCTGACTATCAGCCAGGATGCACGGCCCGAACTGGTGCCGCCCTTCTTCGCCGAGCGTGAATTCAGGCATCTCGAACAATGGCTTGATACAGAAAACGAGCTTGCGACCGCTTTTACCGATGGCGGCGTGCTGCCGGTGACGATCCTGTTCGACGCCGGGGGGCGCGAGATTCTGCGCGTCGCTGGCGGCTATGAATGGGACAGCGAAGAGGCAATCGCGCTGGTGTCCGAAGCGCTCGAAGAGGCCAAAAGCGCCTAGTAGTCGGGCGGGGCGAGGCCCAACGGCGCGAGCGGGAAGCCGAACAGCCCGCTCATCAATTGCGCCTGTATTTTCGAGATCGGCCAGATTTGCGAGAGCGGTGCGAGCAGGTGATCGCGTAAATTCGCATGCCAGACCCGGTCCGACTGATAAAGCGGGGTGAACAGCCGCGTCACCCATTGGTAAAGCCACACGTGATCGTGCCGCCAACCATGCGCGAGTCGAAGGGATTCCCGCAAGGTGCGGCCCGCTTTCAGCCCTTGCGCCAGCGACCACGCATCGAGCAGCGCCATATTCGCACCTTGCCCCAGCTGCGGGCTGGCCGAGTGCCACGCATCGCCAATCGCGATGTAGCGCTCTCGCACGGGGTTTTTCATGCTGCGATGGGCATAGACTGCAAAGGTTAGTTGCTCGCGCCGCTCGATACGTTCGAGCAGGCCAGCGGTTTCAGGCCACAAGGCGTGCACCTCGTCCTTCCACCTGTCGAGCGGCGTGTCCTGCCATGCGGTGAAATCGGCGCGTTTGAGCGACCAGAAGAAGGCGGCTTCTGCGCTGTCTGAGCCTTTGCGCATGCCGATGGGCAGCACACCCACCATATTGGCAGCGCGGCGATAGCGTTGTTCGAGCATGTTACCGGCAAAGGGGTCATCCGGTCGGAGCGGCAGGCTCGCCCAAAGCGCGCCGAATTCCAGCAGACTGGCATGACCGGCTTCGGGACTGTCGTCGAATGCGCTTTGCCAGCCGCTGGCATCGACGACGAGATCGAAGGGGGGCGAGTTGGGGCGGCCTGCGAAGGTGAGCCTGCGCCCGCCTGCTTCGATCACGCTGCCGGTCACATCATGTGCGGTTTCGATCGCAATCCCGCGCTGCTCGGCCGCGTCATGAAGCAGTCCGAACAGGCTCGCGCGGTGGATGCCGATCCCGCAGGCGCCTGCTAGGCCAAGGGCGGAGTAGGGCGCATCGAGCACGCGCTTGCCGCCCGCTTCGATACCGCATAGCGCATCGATCCGCGCACCGCGCGCCAGCGTTTCGCGCGCAAACCCCATGCGCGCCAGCACCGCCAGCCCGCTGGGCTGGATCATCAGCCCCGACCCGACAGGGCCGGGGCAATCGAACTGGTCGAAAATGGTGACGTGGTGCCCCTGCGCGTCAAGCAGGATCGCGGCGGCGAGCCCGGCAGGGCCACATCCGGCAATGGCGATATTGAGGCGAGGCATGACGGCGGGTTTGGCCCAGAAGGCCATCTACGCCAAGTGTCTAAAATTCGGGAAGTGTGGTGGGCGATGACAGGCTCGAACTGCCGACCCTCTCGGTGTAAACGAGATGCTCTACCAACTGAGCTAATCGCCCCACTTGCGGGAGACGCGCATTTAGCGGCTTTCGTGCCCGCGTCAAGCGGATCGAAAGCGGCGCGTGAGTGGCCCGATACTGCCTTGCGAAAAAAGTGCCCAGAAACAGCAAACCGCCGACGGGAGGAATGCGCCACGCATGTTCCCGTCGGCGGAATGAATGTCTGGAAGTTATGCGGAGGTTATGTCGCTCGACGCATAAACGTGAAGGCAGCAAGTGCGAGAAATACCACGAACAGAATCATCGCGATATTTGAAGCAGCGCCAGCAATTCCGCCGAAGCCAAGAATAGCCGCAACAAGTGCGAATACGAGGAAGGTGATTGCCCAGTTAAGCATAGTATATTCCTTTCGTCTGAAGCTTATATAGTTATCGAATTCTGAATTTCATTGGGCGGCAAAGGGGCATGGGACGAATCGAGGCAAAGTAGCGGTAAGGCGATGCGCTGCGAACTCTTGTGGTCTGCGCCAGTTTGCGGCGCTAAGGGGCCGTCCCATGACGATTCCAAAACTCCTTGTCCTCGGCACAGGCGGCACGATTGCAGGCGCGGCGCGCTCTGCGACGGGCAAGTCCTATGGTGCGGGCGAAGTCGCGATTGAAAGCATCCTTGCCGATATCGCCAAGCTCGGGCTCGAAGTGGTGCTGGAGCCGCGCACCATCGCGCGGATCGGCTCGCAGGATATCGGCTGGAAAGAGTGGGATGCGCTTCATGTCGCGATTGCCGATGCCCAAAGCGATGACAGCATCACCGGCGTGATCGTTACCCACGGCACAGACACTGCCGAGGAAACCGCCTATCTGCTCGACCTGACTCTTGCGGCGGGCAAGCCGGTTGTGCTGGTCGGTGCGATGCGCCCTGCCGATGCGGTGGGCGCGGACGGCATGCGAAATTTCGCCAATGCTGTGCGCGTGGCGAGCGATGCGGACGCGGGCGAACGCGGGGTGATGGTGGTGATGGGCGACACCGTCTTTGCCGCCAGCGATGTTCGCAAGGCGGCGACTGCCAATGTCGATGCCTTTCGCGGCTTCCCGCGCGGCCCGATTGCGCGGGTTACTCCCTCAAGTCTCGACTGGTTTGCGCCAGCGCACCGCATCGGCACTCATGCACGCTATCCCTGGCCCGAAGCGCTTCCGCGTGTCGCCATTCTCACCGCAGGCGCGGGGATGGACGAAAAGCCGGTCGAGGCGCTGCTCGGTATCGGGTGCAAGGGCATCGTCATCGCAGGGATGGGCCAGGGCAATGCACCGCACACCGTGCTCGGCGCGCTCGAAGCCGCAGTGCAAAGCGGCGTGCCGGTGGTGCGCTCTTCGCGGGTCGATGAAGGCATGGTCGACCGCAATGTCGAGGTTGACGACGACGCGCGCGGCTTCGTCGCCGCCCGCGCTCTGGGCCCGGCGAAGGCGCGCATCTTGCTGATGGTGCTGATCGCCAGCGGAATTACCGATGCGGCGAGTATTCAGGCGGCTTTCGACCGGCGCTGAACACCCCGCTCACTCGAAAGTGGAGCTTTCGTCCAGCGCGTCGATGCGCGCCTGTATCTTGCGGGCGCTGAAAATGCCGATGATTCCGACAAGGACAGCGCCCGGTAGATAGACAAAGAACCCGTTCACCGAGTTCGAGTTCAGCACGCTCAGCAGCACGAGGATGAAATACGCCGCAACCGTCGACAGTATCTTGCCCTTCAGCGGATCGTCCATAACGCGGCTGAGGATGCCCCAGTCGATCAGCGCCTGCATGATCCACACACCGATAAACCCGCCGATGACGGCTGCAATGATGAGCACGAAGAACCCCTAGTTCACGGTCACACGCGGGAAGCGGCGATCACCCCCAAGGGGTGACCAGATACTTCTCGCCGGTCTTCATCTGCTTGTAGTCAAGGATTGCATCCTTGGTCAGCATTCCTTCGAGATCGACCTTGGTCTTGTAGTTCGACGCAAAGGTGGTGGTGAGGTTGTCGAGCACGCGCTGGCGCATGCGGCCGACGGTTTCGAAACCCGCGCTTTGCAGGAACGGGGTCAGCAGCCAGCCCGAAAGCGTCCAGCCAAAGCCATAGCTTTGCGTCAACGTGGTCGGGCTCACATCAAGGCGACCATACAGGAACATGCGCTTCTGTTGGTCCGAACCATAGCGCGTGAATTCGGTCAGCTTGGTCACCGCGACCTGTTCCATCGCCTTGAACACGGTGTCGATCATCTTGCCGCCGCCGATCGGATCGAAGCCGTAATAAGCGCCGGTTTCGGAAATGGCGTTGCGAAGCTGGGTCATGAAATCATCGTCAGAGGAATTGACGACATATTTCGCGCCGAGCCCCTTGAGCAGTTCGACATGCTCGGCCTTGCGGACGATATTGACGAGCGCAACGTCGTCTTCCTGACAGATCTTGATCAGCATCTGGCCGAGGTTGGACGCACCCGCCGTGTGGATGATCGCATTCTGGCCGTCCATCTTGGCATTTTCGACAAAGCCCAGCGCGGTCATCGGATTGACGAAGGACGACGCGCCTTCCTCGCTCGAATAGTCACCCAGCGGCAGGCACATCATGGCGTCAGCGATGGCATATTGGCTGAAGGCATGGCCCGGCACGCAGGCAACCCGCTGGCCGATCAGCGCCTGCGCCTGTTCGCCGTCACCGGCTGCGACGACGGTCCCTGCTCCTTCATTGCCGACCGGCAGGCGCTGGTCATGGCGCGCCTTTTGCGCGGTGTTGAAAGGTTCAGGCATGGTCGCAACGACCTTACCGGTCGAATATTCAGCGTTCTCGAAATCGGCAGCCGAGGTCAGGATCGCGAGGTCCGAGGGGTTGATCGGAGCGGCTTCCATCTTGACGAGGACCTGATTGCCCTTGGGTTCGGGAAAGGTCTGCTCGCTGACTTCGAGGACGAGTTTGCCATCGGAGGTGAGGGTGGTGAAAAGCTGTTTGCCGGTGGTCATATTATGATCCTCTCTCTTGATCGGGGTAAATCGCCTCGACGAAGTAGAGACCTTGAGGCGGCGCGTTAAGTCCTAATTTGCTACGGTCTTTCGCTGCGAGCGCTTCGGCCACCCGTTCTTCCCGCCACGAGCCTGCGCCGACAAGCTTGAGACAGCCGACCATGCTTCGCACCTGATGGTGGAGGAAAGAGCGCGCGGCGGCGTGGATGTGCACTTCGTCACCGATCCGTTCGACATCGAGCCGGTCGAGCGACTTCACGGGGTCCTTCGCCTGACAATGCACCGAGCGGAACGTGGTGAAGTCATGCCGTCCGACCAGCGCCTGCGCGGCGCGGTGCATGGCGTCGGTGTCGAGTTCATGCGGGACCTGCCATGCACGATTCTTCGTCAGCGTCAGCGGTGCACGGCGGTTGGTAATCTTGTACACATAGCGCCGCCCGATGCAGGAAAAGCGCGCATGCCAATCGTCGGGCACGATCTCGCAATCAAGCACTGCGACGGGATCGGGCCGGAGATGCGCATTGATTGCCTCTCCTAGCCGGAACGGGTCGATCTCCTTCGCGAGATCGACATGGCTGCGCATCCCCAGCGCATGCACGCCCGCATCGGTGCGGCCCGCGCTGTGGAGCGTGATCTGCTCGCCGGTGATCCGGTGCAGCGCCTCTTCAACCGACTGCTGCACGCTCGGCCCGTGCTTCTGCCGCTGAAGGCCGAAGAAGGGCGTGCCATCGAATTCGATGGTGAGCGCGTATCGCTTCGTGACAGTTTGCGGCGTGCCGGTCATGCCCGCCTGCTAGCCAAGATTTGCGCAAAAGCCACCCCGGCGGTGCGACTATTCGATGCGAATGCCTTCGGGCAGGGCTTCGGTGGTGCACTGGTACTGGCTCGTCTCGACGGTTCCGTCGGCATCGGTCAGCGCGCGTTCCATCGTCATCGTGTCGAGATCGACGAGGTGCTGGTTGCGGTAGCCCCTGCGGTTTACCGAGTAGGAGGCGATGTCATCCCCGATCCAGCCCTGTGCGCAGTCGGGCTGGCCCGGATCGCACAGATTGCGGGCGAAGTTCTGGAACTGCGAATAGCTTTTCGCCATGCCTTGGGTGAGCACGAAGTAGTTGGTGGACTTGATACCGTTCTCGGCTGTGTGCGAACAGGTGACGAGTTGCTCGTCGATCGGCTCGGCCCGCACCGGCTCGATTGCCTCTATCGTTACATCGGCTGCGCTCATCGCGCCTTGTGCGGAAGCTTCGCCCGAACCTTGCGAGCAGGCGGCGGCAATTGCGATCAGAGCGGCGCTGGCTGCAGCCGGTGCAAATTTCGAAAACATTGTTCCCCCTTAATAGCTTACCCAAATAAATCGAGGTGTGTCCTATGGGGCCTCGCTCGGCAGAACAAGCCCCTTCTCGACGGGTTTGCCGCGCAGGAAATCGGCACGCTCCATCGCGGGCTTGCCTGCGCGCTGGAGCCGCAAGGGGCGAAGCGCACCGCTGCCGCAGGCGATGGTGAAATCGCCGTCGAGAATTTCGCCGGGAGCGCCTTCGACGTCAGTTTCCTCGGCCAGCAGCAGCTTCACGCGCTCGCTCTCCAATTCGAACCACGCACCCGGAAACGGCGCGAGGCCCTGCACATGGCGCACCAGCTCGCTGGCTGGCCGCGTCCAGTCGATCCGCGCCTCGGCCTTGTCGATCTTGGGCGCGTAGCAGGCGAGCGTGTCGTCTTGTGTCTGCGGCGCATATCGGTCGAGCGCGGCGAGCACCTCCACCATCGCGCCCGCGCCCAGCTGCGCGAGTTCGGCGGTCAGTTCGCCGGTGGTCTTGGCCGCGATCGGCGTGCGCACGATGTGCAGCATCGGCCCGGTGTCGAGGCCCGCTTCCATCTGCATGATCGTCACGCCCGTCTGTTCGTCGCCTGCCATCACTGCGCGGTGGATCGGCGCCGCCCCGCGCCAGCGCGGCAGGATCGAGGCGTGGATGTTGAGGCAGCCGTGCGTGGGCGCATCGAGCACTATTTGCGGCAGGATCAGGCCATAGGCTGCGACCACCGCCACATCAGCACCCATCGCCGCGAAGGCTTCACGCTCCTCGTCGGGCTTGAGCGATCTGGGTGTGCGCACCTCCAGCCCCAGTTCCTCTGCCTTGGCGTGAACGGGTGAGGGGCGCAGTTGCTTGCCGCGGCCCGATCGGCTCGGTGGCTGCGAATAGACGCATGCGATTTCATGCCCCGCCTCATGCAAAGCGACAAGCGCAGGCACCGCGAAATCGGGCGTCCCCATGAAAACTATCCGCATAACCCTCGCAACCGCACTTTGTGAAAGACGCGCCAGCCCCTATCTCTCCCCCCATGGCATCGCAAGAGATCGAAACACTGTCTGCTGTGCTGGCGCGTCTGCCCGGCCTCGGCCCGCGCAGCGCGCGGCGCGCTGTGCTGTGGCTGGTCAAGAACCGCGAAGATGCCTTGCCCGCGTTGCTCGAAGCGCTCGATGCGGTGTCGGAAACGCTGGTCGAATGCAGCACTTGCGGCAATGTCGATACCACCGACCCCTGTGGCATCTGCGCCGATCCGCGCCGCGATGCGCGCTCGCTGTGCGTTGTGGAGGATGTCGCCGATGTCTGGGCATTGGACCGCGCGCGGCTGTTTCGCGGGCGCTACCATGTGCTCGGCGGACAGCTGTCGGCGCTCGACGGGATCGGGCCGGAGGACCTCAACATTGTTTCGCTGATGGACCGCGTTGCAGATGGCGCGGTCGATGAAGTGGTGCTCGCCATGAACGCTACGCTCGAAGGCCAGACCACCGCGCACTACCTTGCCGAGCGGCTGGGCGAACACAAACTGCGCATCACCCAACTCGCGCACGGCCTGCCCGTAGGCGGTGAACTCGACTATCTCGACGAAGGCACGCTGGCGCAGGCGCTTCGGGCGCGGAGGCCGGTGGAGTAGCCGATCACTTTGATCGAACCCTTGCGCTTGCAGCGCGGCGCGCTCGCGCCTAAATTGGACCCATGGCTATATTAGAAATCCTCGAAGTGCCGGACCCCCGGCTCAAGGTCGTGTCCGAACCGGTCAAGCCGGAAGAGTTCAATGACGAGCTGAAGCAACTCGCCGATGACATGCTCGAAACGATGTATGACGCCCCCGGCATCGGGCTTGCGGCGATTCAGGTCGGCATTCCCAAGCGCCTGCTGGTGATCGACCTCCAACCCGACGATACCGACGCCGAGCCCGAAGAGTGCGGGCACGATCACGGCGACGGCGGCCATCACCACCACCACTATCCGTCGAAGAAGGAACCGCGCGTCTTCGTCAATCCGGTGATCGTCGATCCGGCAGAGGATTTGTCGACCTTTAATGAAGGCTGCCTTTCGGTCCCCGAGATTTACGCCGATGTCGATCGTCCGGCGACCTGCACGGTCAAATATCAGGACCTCGACGGCAACCACCACGAGGAAGCTCTCGAAGGATTGCTCGCGACCTGTTTGCAGCACGAGATGGACCACCTTGAAGGCATCCTCTTTATCGACCACCTCTCGCGCCTGAAGCGTCAGATGGCGCTGAAGAAGCTGAAGAAGATCCGGCAGGCGGCTTAATCTGTCGTGCCATTCGTCGAGGCGCTTTATACTGCTTTTGTGGTTCTATCCGTTGCTGCGGTAGGCCTGATTTTCTTTGTTTATCTCGGTGACTCAATAGGCTCTGAGGGCAGGAAACAGCGCAAAGTTACGCGGCGTGGTCTCATTCTCAATGGAATCGGGCACTGCGGTCTCGGACTGGTTTGGGCCTATCTTGCATGGTCCCCTACGAGCGGAAACGACGGGTCGATTTGGAATCTCATCCCTCCGGCTGTCGCCGCAGGGTATGTATGTATTGGCGTCATGTTTTTCCGGAGAGCGGCGAAACTCACACCGTAGGCTCGCCAGTTGAAACGGAAGAGGTCAGCTAGGCTGCCTGCACTAATGCGGGGATATCCAACAGCACACTAGTGTTCTTAATTTGTTCCATGCTATAAGGGTGTATGGAACAATCGATTCTTCTCATCGTCGCGCTCGTCATCGGCCTCCTTGTCGGAGGCGTGGCCGCGTGGTTTTTTGCCTTGCGGCCTGCTGCGGAATTGCGCGAGCGGCTTTCTGCGCGCGATGCCGAGGCGAAGGAATTGGACGAGAAGTTCCGCCAATCCGTGACCGAGCTTGCGACCATGTCCGAACGTGCTGCGCGTGCGGATGGATTGGCGGCTGATCTCGACAAAGCCCGCGCCGAAAACGCCGATTTCCGCGCCGAACGCGCCGGGTTTGCCGAGCAGAAACGCCTGCTCGAAGAATCGCGCGAGAAGCTCCTGAAAGAGTTCGAGAACACCGGCGCCAAGGTGCTCGAAGCCGCGCGCGAGCGGTTCGACAGCGAAGCGGCCAAGCGGCTCGGCGACGCGCAGGCGCAGAACAAGGAAGCGGTGGCAAGCCTGCTCAAGCCGGTCAGCGAACGCCTTCAGAAATACGAGGAGCAGGTCGGCAATCTCGAACGCCAGCGTGCCGATGCCTTCTCGCGCCTGCACCAGCAGATCGAGGGGATGCGGCTCAGCCAGGAAGAAGTGCGCAAGGAAGCGCAGCGGCTCGGCAATTCGCTCACTAATGCGCCCAAGGCGCGTGGGCGCTGGGGTGAACGGGCCTTGCAGAACGTGCTCGAACAATGCGGCCTTGCCGAACACACCGACTTTCATCTCGAACAATCGATGGAAACCGACGAAGGTCGCCAGCGGCCCGATGCTATCGTCAACGTTCCGGGGCAGAAGAAGCTGGTGATCGACGCCAAGGTGTCATTGAACGCCTATCAGGCGGCGTTCGAGGCTGAGGACGAGGCCGAGCGCAAGCGCCACCTCGATCAGCACGCGAAGTCGATGCGCGGCCATGTGCAAACGCTCGGCTCGAAAGGCTACCAAAGCCAATTCGAAGACGCGCCCGATTATGTCGTGATGTTCGTCCCCGGCGAACACTTCGTGGCCGCCGCCCTCGAACACGATCCCGAGCTGTGGGATTTCGCCTTTCACAACAAGGTGCTGCTCGCTACCCCGACCAACCTCGTCGCGATTGCGCGCACCGTCGCGCAGGTCTGGCGGCAGGACAAGATGGCCGAGGAAGCCGCCGAGATCGGGAAGGCCGGGGCCGAGCTTTACGACCGGCTGGCTGTGGCAGCCGAACACATGAAGCGCGTGGGCGGCGGGCTCGAGACCGCGGTCAACAATTACAACAAATTCGTCGGCAGCTTCGAGCGTAACGTCCTGTCCTCGGGCCGACGCTTGGCAGAAAAAGGCATCGAGATCGGCAAGCGCGAGATCGAGGAGGTGCCGCTGGTCGAGTCCGCGCCGCGCTACAACAATGACGACGTAGCGAAACTCGAAGCCGCGAAGGAAGAGGATCGCGACACGGCGGAGTAATCAGTCGTCGAGGGTCGCCAGCACTTCGTAAGCCAGCACCGCCCCCGCGACCGCCGCGTTCAAAGAATCCGCACGGCCCCGCATCGGCATTGTGACGCGTAGGTCGCACTCGTCCTCATAGGCTTCGGGCAGGCCTTGCGACTCATTGCCCACCAGAATGAAGCATGGCGCCTCATACGCCGCGCCGCGATAGGGTACCGCATCACGCAAAGACGCCGCCACCAGTTGTCCTTTGTCGCCACGCAACCACGGCACGAAATCTTCCCAGCGCGCCTGTGCGAGCCCTTGAGTGAAGACCGCGCCCATGCTGGCGCGCACGGCTTCGGCGCTGAAAGGGTCGGCGCAGTCATCGATCAGGATCAGTCCGCCTGCGCCCACCGCATCGCCGGTTCGCAGCATGGTGCCGAGGTTGCCAGGATCGCGCAGGTCCTGCGCCACAAGCCAGATCGCCGCGCTGTTGCGGTCAAGTTTGCCAAGCGAGGTGTCGAATTCGTCGAACACGCCGACGACGCTTTGCGTGTTCGACTTGCCGGTGATCTTGGAAAGAATGTCTGGCGTGGTGGTCATCACCAGCTGGCGCGGCACATGCCCGCTGACCCGTGCATCCTCGAGCAGCCGCAGCCCCTCGACCAGAAACTGGCCTGCGCGCTTGCGGTGTTTCTTGTCGCGCAAGCTGCGCAGATATTTGACCGTGGGATTGGAGAAACCGGTGATGTGCTTGCGCATCGCGCGTTCCAATCGGGTTATTCTTCGCCGAAGCCGTCTTCGACCAGCGCCACCAGTTCGGCGAGCACGCTTTCGGAATTCTCGCCGGCGACGATTACTTCGACTTCGTCGCCCTTGGCTGCGCCGAGCATCATCAGCCCGAGGATAGAGCCCCCGCCAGCCTCGTTCGCGCCCTTGGCAACGCGCACCTGCGCTCCCTCGGGAAGAGCCGCGACAGCGCCGACGAACTTGGCGCTGGCCCGTGCATGAAGGCCGCGCTTGTTGACGATCGTCACCTTCTGGCGCTGCTCGCTCATGCTACTTTCCGCCGCTCGCCGCGCGCGGTGTGTCGGCACCCAGCAGTTCGCTGGCAACGGTGATGTAATTGCGACCGGCAACTTGTGCCGCTTCGACCGCTTCTACCACGCCCATTGCCTTGCGCGCACCGGCAAGCCGGATCAGCATCGGCAAGTTGATCCCTGCGATCACTTCGACATGCCCGGCATCGAGCAGCGAGATCGCGAGGTTCGACGGGGTGCCGCCGAACAGGTCGGTGAGAATGATGACGCCCGCGCCGACATCGACCGAGGCGATCGCCGCGGCGATTTAGTCGCGGCGTTGCTCCATGTCGTCATTCGGGCCGATGCAAACGGTCTCGATGCCCGATTGCTTGCCAACGACATGCTCCATCGCTTCGACGAATTGGTCGGCCAGGCGGCCGTGGGTTACCAGGATCAGTCCGATCATGTGTGATTGTCAGCCCGTTTGTATCCTGCGACCCGTCGCATTTCAGAACTCATGTATCGCAAAGCCATACACCACCTAGCGATGCAACCGGATGTCGCTCCTAACGCGGTTCGCCTTCGATAGAGTCGGCGGCCCTGGAGCTCAGATTGCGGTGGCGGACAGTGGGCGAAAATCCTGCCTCGCGCAAGCCTTGTGCAATCGCTTCCGCCGTGAAGACCGAGCGGTGTCTCCCTCCGGTACATCCGAAAGCGATGTGGACGTAGGCTTTCCCCTGCGCGGCGTAGCGCGGGATCAGTGTCAGCAGCAGGTCATGGACCTGTTGATAGACCGCCTCATAGGCCGGATCGCGGCGGATATGGTCGCCGACTTCTGGATCGAGGCCGGTCAGTTCGCGCAGTTCGGGCACCCAATGCGTCCAAACCTGTCAAGGGCGCAAGATCAGGTTGCCAATGCGGATTGTCGAGAAAGCGCATGTCGAACATCAGATCGGCGAGTGGGGGCATGCCGCGTGCAAAACCGAAACTCGATACGGTGAGAGTCGGGTTGGCCTCGCTCTCGTCTTCGAACAGTTCGCGCACACGCGCCTGCAGGTCGTTCGCCGACATAGCGCGTGTGTCGATCACCACTTCGGCCCAGCGGCGCAGCGGGTCGAGCAGTTCGCGCTCTGCGGCGATCCCTTCCTGTACGGTGCGGTCGCGCGCCATCGGATGCGGGCGGCGGGTTTCGTTATAGCGGCGCTCGATCTCGTCGCCGGCGCAATCGATGAACATCGATGTGAGCACCAGATCGCTGCGCTCGGAAAGCCCTTTGACCAGGGCGATGATCTCTGCGGGAACGAAGCCACGGGTGCGCGAATCGAAGCCGATGGCGAGCGGCGCGGGCGGTTTGCCATTGTTCTCGCCGGGTTCGCCCACGAGTCGTTCGAGCAGGCGCACGGGGAAATTGTCTATCGTCTCGAAGCCGAGGTCTTCGAGCACGTCGAGCGCGGTCGATTTGCCTGCGCCGGAAAGGCCGGTGACAAGCAGAAGGCGCTGGCGCGTATCGGGAGCTGTTTCGGTCATCGCGGTCATTTTCGCGGGTTCTCGGCGGGAAGGGAAGCGAATTCGAGACCGTGCAGCGACAACGCCCACTCCGCGCGCAAAGCTGGCGCAATCGCACCGGGCTGGAAGGGAAGGGACGGGATGGCGCATCCCAGAATCTCGCGGGTCGGCGTGGTTTCGGGCAGACGCTCACTCTCGGCTCCCAGTGTGAGCAGGAGTGCAAGCGGCGCTGGGGCGGCCAGCGGGAGTTCGGCAATGCCCACCCCGCGAATTTCGATAAGCCCCGCTATATTGGGAGGAGGGGCAACCACGATCCGGTCGCCGGTGCGTTTCAATGCAATTCCGTCATCGCCGATTAATTGCGCGCCGCGATCGATCAGGGCGAGCGCGAGAGTGGATTTGCCGCTGCCCGGCGGTCCTTCGATGGCGAGCGCGCGGCCTTTGATTGCGACGGCGCAGACGCCCGAAAGAGTGAGGCTCTGTTCGCTCACGCCGCGGCTGGCAGGCGCAACCGCAGACAGGCGCCCGGTTTGCCGTCGGGCCGCGCCTCTGCCGTCAGAGTGCCGTCATGCGCCTCGACAATGGCGCGCGCGATAGCGAGGCCGAGACCTGAGTGGTTGCCGAAAGCTTCCTTGACGGGGCGGACCGAATGGAAGCGCTGGAACACTTTTTCGTAGGCATCCACGGGGATGCCCGGGCCGGAATCTGCGACCAGCACGGTGACGCAAGTGCCGTCGTTATCGATGATGACTTCGATCGGCGCATCGGCCGGCGAAAACGAGACGGCGTTGTCGAGCAGGTTTTCGATCACGCGTTCGAGCCGCGCTCCCACGCCCAGAACGTGCGCTGCAAACCCGCGGGTCGCGAGTTCGATGCGGTGTTTGGAATTTTCGGCCCGGTATTCGCGGCTGCCGATGATCGCACGCACGAGGTCGGCCATGTCGATCCGCTCCAGCGTGGCGCGCGACATTTCCGCGTCGATGCGGCTCGCATCCGAAATCTCTGTCACGAGCCGGTCAATCCGGCGCACATCGTGGGTGGCGATCTGTTCAAGCTCGCGGCGGGTTTCGGCATCCTTGACCTTTGGCAAGGATTCGACCGCGCTGCGCAGGCTTGCGAGCGGGTTCTTGATCTCATGCGCGACATCGGCGGCGAAGCTGTCGACCGCGTCGATGCGGTTGCGCAGCGCCTCGGTCATGTCGGAGACCGAGCGGGCAAGCTGGCCGATCTCGTCCTTGCGCTCGGGCAGGCGTGGCACTTCGACATCACGCTCGCGCCCCTGTCGAACCTTTTGCGCGGCGCTTGCGAGCAACTGCAACGGAGAGACGATGGTGCGCGCAAGATAGAGCGACAGCATGGCCGACGCGAACAACACGCCGAGGACTGCGAACATTAGCGCCGTTCGCGCCGAGCGCACGCTTTCGGTGATATCGACCGGATTGCGCACCGTCAGCAGCGTCGCCCCGTTGAGGCCGACCGGTGCGGCGGCGGTGATCACCGGCGTTCCGTCGCGCCAATCGTAGAGGCGGATCTGCGACAACCCTTCTTCGCGCGCCTGCACCAGTTCGGGCCAGGCATCGGCGGTTTGCGCCTCGGGTTCAACATAATCGGTCACTGGTTCGGCGCTGACGATCATGTCGACTGTCCGGTCGAGTGCGCGGGCCCATTGTTGCTCCCAAGTATCGTCGGATATGTCCTCCAGCACGAAAGCCGGGTCGGCGAGGGCGAAGCTGTCAGCCCACAGATTGCCCTCGGCATCGAACATGCGCATGCGCATGCCCTGTTCGCGCCCGATCTGCACCAGCAGAGCCTCTTGCCGTTCGCGGGTTGCCCCTGCGAGCGCCTCGGCGGTGATTTGGGCTTCGATGCGGGCCAGTTTGAAGCGTTCGTTGATCAGCTGGGTGCGGTAGGTGTCGAGATAGAACAACCCGCCCGAAAGCAGCGCCAGCGGCAGGATGTTTACGATCAGAATACGCGCCGTGAGCGAGAAACGTCCGGCCAGCGACGAGCGTTCGCCCGCAGGCGAGAGGCGAGACGCGAGGCGCGGCAAGGCAGCGCCCACCGAGCCGTTCGGAATGTCAGCCATCGTTGAAACTGTATCCCGCGCCATACAGCGTATCGATCGCAGCGAATTCGGGGTCCACGCTGCGGAACTTGCGCCGCATGCGCTTGATGTGGCTGTCGACGGTGCGGTCATCCACGAAGACGTCGTCGGGATAGGCTGCATCCATCAACTGGTTGCGGCTCTTGATGACGCCGGGGCGCGCGGCGAGCGCTTCCAGGATGAGAAATTCGGTGACGGTGAGGCTGACGGGTTTGTCGTTCCAGGTCACATGGTGACGGGCCGGGTCCATGAACAGGCGCCCGCGGTCGATATTGGGATTGACCGGTTCGGACGGACCGGTTTCGTTGCCGATCTCGCGTTCGGGTTCTGCACGGCGAAGGATTGCGCGAATACGCGCTAGCAACAGGCGCTGGCTGAACGGTTTGGCGATGTAATCGTCCGCGCCCAGTTCCAGCCCGGCTTCCTCGTCTTCCTCGTCATCCTTGCTGGTGAGGAAGATAACGGGCAGCGGCGAATGCTGGCGCACGCGGCGCAGCAGTTCCATGCCGTCCATCTTCGGCATCTTGATGTCGAACACCGCAAGGTCGGGCGGATTGTCGATCAGCGCCTTGAGCGCGGTTTCACCGTCCGAATACAGCCGCGTTACAAATCCTTCGGCTTGCAGGGCGATGGACACGGTGGTGAGAATGTTGCGGTCGTCATCGACCAGTGCAATCTCGAAAGCATCCTTGGCCCGCGCGGTCTCCTGCGTTTCGGCGTTCGTCATATCTTTGATATCGCTCACCATAGCTGGCGGTGCTCCTTCTCGGGCCTTGGTCTTACGAATTAGCGGCAAGACGCGCCCAACACAATGAAGCGAAGCGGCACCTGTGCGATTGCGCGAGAGGTCATCGAAACAAGGCAATCGCGAGAGGCCAAAAATGCTGCAATGCAGCGATATTTGTGCGGTTTGACGGAGTGGCGAGGGCCTACTATGCGGGCTGCGAATTGGGATCTCGCGCACAGAATCGAATCGCTAGGCACACCTTCTTTGGGCCATGCGGTTCGATCCGATTGAGGCACAGGATTTCAACGCCCGACTGGCACCGAAAACGGTTCACGATTCAGGAGAATTGAAGTTGACTCCCCTTGCCCAATCGCTCGACACTCAAGGTATCGAGACCAAGGCCACCATTCACCCCAATCTCGGCACGTCCGCTCTGGTCGAGGCTTCGCTCGCAGCGGGTGAAGGCAAGCTGTCGAAGCACGGCGCGCTGGTCGTGCAGACCGGCGCCAAGACCGGCCGCAGCGCCAAGGACAAGTTCATCGTGCGCGACGAAACCACCGAAGAGACGGTGTGGTGGGGCCGCGTCAACGCCAGCATGACTCCCGAGCATTTCGCCAATCTCAAGGCCGACTTCATGGAAGCGGTTGCGGGCAAGGAAACGCTTTACGTCGCCGACCTGTTCGGCGGTTCGCAGCCCGAACACCGCGTGAACGTGCGCGTGATCAACGAGCTGGCATGGCACAATCTGTTCATTCGCACACTGCTGGTGCGTCCGGGCAAGGACGAACTGGCGAGCTTCGCGCCGGAATACACGATCATCGATCTGCCGACTTTCAAGGCTGATCCGGCACGTCACGGCACCAATTCCGAGACGGTGATCGCGGTCAATCTGACCGAGAAACTGATCCTGATCGGCGGCACGCGCTATGCGGGTGAGATGAAGAAGAGCGTCTTCGGCATCCTCAACTACCTGCTGCCGACCAAGGGCGTGATGCCGATGCACTGTTCGGCCAACATCAGCGCCGACGGCAAGACGGCGGTGTTCTTCGGCCTTTCGGGCACGGGCAAGACCACGCTCAGCGCCGACGCCTCGCGCACGCTGATCGGCGATGACGAGCACGGCTGGTCGGACACGGCGGTCTTCAACTTCGAAGGCGGCTGCTATGCCAAGATGATCCGCCTCTCCGAAGAGGCAGAGCCGGAAATCTACGCCACCACGCGCATGTTCGGCACGGTGCTTGAAAATGTGGTGATGGACGAGGAAACGCGCGAGCTCGATTTCGACGACGCGACCCTCGCCGAAAACACCCGCGGTGCCTATCCGATCGAGTACATTCCGAACACGTCGGAGGACAATCTTGGTCCGGTTCCGAGCAATGTCGTGATGCTGACTGCCGATGCTTTCGGCGTGCTGCCTCCGATTGCGCGTCTCACCCCCGATCAGGCGATGTATCACTTCCTGTCGGGCTATACGGCCAAGGTTGCAGGCACCGAAATCGGCGTGACCGAACCCGAAGCGACCTTCTCGACCTGCTTTGGTGCACCCTTCATGCCGCGTCACCCGAGCGTTTACGGCAATCTGCTGAAGGAGCGCATCGCCAAGGGGGGCGTGCAGTGCTGGCTGCTCAACACCGGCTGGACCGGCGGCAAGTATGGCATCGGCAGCCGCATGCCGATCAAGGCCACCCGTGCGCTGCTCAACGCGGCGCTTGATGGCGATCTCGACAATGTCGAGTTCCGCAAGGACGAAAACTTCGGCTTCGATGTGCCGGTGAGCGTTCCCGTGCTGGCAGAGCAGGGCATCGACCAGACCATTCTCAACCCGCGCGACACCTGGGCCGACAAGGCCGAGTACGACGCGATGGCAAAGAAGCTGGTTCAGCTGTTCATCGACAATTTCGCCGAGTTTGCGCCGCATGTTGACGAGGGCGTGCGTCAGGCCGCTCCGGCTGCTCCGGTCGCCGCTTAACTTGCAGGACTATCCATTCGGCGCACCGGCTGGTCAAAACAGAACCGGCCGGTGATCGCCCTGTGGTCCGAGCCGTTGTGGCGAAGGATTTTGAAGTCCGCGATCTGCACGTTGCCCTTGACCATGATCTGGTCGAGGGGCCAGCCGATCGGCAGGGATTTCGAGGGGAAGGTCGGGTAAGTGCCGCGCCCGATCCGCGGGTCGAGCCAATCGCCTTCCTCGCGAAATGCCTCTGTGGTTGATGACCACGGGACATCGTTGAAATCACCCATCACGATCGCGCCCTCGATCCTCTCGCCAGCGGCATCAGCTGCGGTCAGGATCGAACGGTCGCGCTGCGTGGTCGACTGGCCGGGAAGCGGTGCTCTGGGGTGAAGCCCGATGAAGCGGGTCAGACCGTTATCGGTCGCTTGCAACAGCACTTCGACTGTTGGCGTGTTTTCACCGGTCGCCTGCTCGATGTCTGTATCGAGCACTTCGACCCTGCTGGCAAAAACCTTTCCGAAAGTGTCCTCCTGCGTGTGTTCGCGCACATGGGGGTATTGGTTTCGGTCAGAAGCAGAATGTCGGGATCAATCTCGCGAACCTGATCGATGATCGCAGCGAAATCATCGTTTTCCATCAACACGTTGGCAGACATGGCCGTGAAGCAGTGGTCATCGTCCTGCGCCGTCGCCAGATCGATCTCGGTCGATGCGAGTTCGGAATAGGGCATGATGTTCCAAAGGTTGATCAGGGCGACCGAGCCGAAGAGAGCCGCTATCCAGCCGCGCAGCGGGCCACCGATGAGCAGACCCGCGATCAGCAAAGCGGTCGCGCCATAAATCGCCATCTCGCGCACCATGTCGAGCGCGCGGATCGCCCAGAAATTTGTCGGTATCAACGAGACGAGCGTCATTAGCAGAATAAACGCGCCAAGCGCTGTGAGGATTTTGCCGAGAATTTTCATATTATTGTCCGCCCCGAAACTGTAAGATCGAGCGCCCATCCAACGTGTGTCGCCAGAATGCAAGTTTCAGGGTGCAATAAGGTTTGAGCGGAGAACCGTTCGATTCTATCGACTTCGCTTTTATTCGGGCGCGCACAACACGACCAATGGAGGAAATGCATGAGCCTGCTTGACGGAATTCTGAAGAACATCGGCGGCGCGCCGGATGATGTGGCGAACCTGGCCGAAAAGGTCGGCATCGATCCCGCAATGGCTGAAAAGGCAATCGCGGCGCTCGGCAAGACGCATCAGATGGAAGGCGATACGGTCGAACTCGCATCGGCCAAGACCGGGCTCGATACGGCTGTGCTCAGCCAGATCGTCGAACAGATCGGCGGCGAAGGCTCGCTGACGCAATTCGCCTCGATGATCGACCGCGACGGCGACGGCAGCGTGATCGACGACATCACCGATATTGCCTCTGGCC
>JAYPMZ010000002.1:40934-45110 GCA_038130205.1 Erythrobacteraceae bacterium
CTTCTGGCCTGTTCGGCAAGAAGTAAGCCGAAAGCGGGACGGCGTCAGTTGGCGTCGTCCCCGCCTTCGCCTTCGCCTTCATCGTCATCGCCGCCGATCTCGTCGGCCGCTTCGAACTGGTCGACCAGCGATGTGAAGGACACCCGCGAGCCGTCGGGCACGGTCTTGAGATAATCGACCATTGCCTGCGCCAGCGCCGCGCGTTGCCCGCCGTGCGGATCGGCGGCCACGGGGGCGAGAAGATAGCGCGCAATCACCGGATCGCCTTCACCTGCCTTCATCGCGGCCACTTCCACCGCGAGATCCTTGTCGAACGGCGCAAGCTGCGTCGCCCGTTCGAGCGCGAACTTTGCACCGTCGGGCGGGCTGACACCGCGCTTGGTGAAGCTCCTGTAGAAATATATCAGCGGCTGCGTGTGGTCGCTTTCAAGCGCGTTGAGCGCCTCGAAGGGGGCCATGGCTGCCGCATAGGCCGCTTCCTTGTCCTCGGCGTCCGACGCCTTGCGGAACATCGCATAGCCTTGCTGCACATAGGCGTTGAGCACTGAAGGATCGGCGGCGATGGCGCGCTTGGCGGCGGCAATGGCAGCGTCGTCATTGCCCGCGTCATATTCAGCCTCGGCCAACGCGGCGAGCACTTCGGCGTCATCGGGATAGCGTGCGGCAACAGCCCTTGCGTCGGCGACCACCGCCTGCGCCGCTTCGTCGTCAACACCGCGATCCGAACGCATGATCACATCCATCATCGCTGCATGACCATCGCTGATCTGCGTGACGTCGACTGAACCGATGGAAATGTCGCCTGCCCCGAACCGCATGCCCGACATGGTGGTTTCGCGTCCGTAGCTGCGCAGCTCGTTTTCAAGTTGGTCGAGGTTGCCGAATATCTGCTCGCCTGCGGCAAGGCTGTCAGCGCCCGAGGCGACGGCAGCCCAATAGCGTTCCAGTTGGCCTGCGCGTTGCGGGTTGAATCGCAGATAGTGAAACAACAGCCAAGCGCGCCCGTAGTACGCATCGTATATGCCGCTGCGGTTTTCGCGGTACAGGTCGTAATCGAGCAGCTCGCGCACCGATACGGGCGCAGCCTTGCTGATTTCGTAGGCACGTTCATTGTTGGGCAGGCCGAGATCGACCGATCCGTCCTCGTTGAAGCGAGCCGACGAAAAGTATTCGGCAGCACCCTCGCTAAGCCAGCGCGGCATTGCGTGGCGCGCCGAAGCGATGAGGAAGTGGTGTGTGTATTCGTGCAGCAGGGTCGACAGCGAGCTGTCGAGCCGATCGCCGCCATTGCTGCGGCGATAGCGCGTGCCGGTTCGCCCACGGCTTCCATCGCGCGCCCCGATGCGGATATTGGGAACGAATGTGACGCTGCCGTTGGCACGCGGGATGTAGAAACCTCCCACCGCTGAACGGCTACCCGCACCATAAAGGTCACGCAGATCGTCTCGCGTTCCGACCATGTAGATGGTCAGCCGGTTTGACGGGCTGGGAACGGGAACGGTGCGCCCGCTCTCCAGTTCCAGCGCGACATGATAGCGTTCCAGCATTAGCGCGAATTCTTCGAGATCTTCTGCGCGGCTATCGGAATAGATGATGAAACGGTCGCTCTCGGCCTTTTGCCAGGCAGCCGATGCGGGCTGCGCAAAGATGAGCGCGCTCGCTGCCAATGCGAGAAGCGCGAAGTAGCGGATAAGCATGAATTCAGTCCCCCTGAACGTGTCTGCGACTACACGAAGCAAGTGGGACTATAAGGAAAGTCAAAGGCTTGGCTAGCCTCTCCTCAGAATTTCACATCCGGCTTTCGAGACCGTCGAGATAGGTCCAGATGCGGCTGACAACGACCGACCCTTCGCCGACTGCGCTGGCGACACGCTTGACCGAACCGGCGCGCACATCGCCGACCGCGAAGATACCGTCGGTGCCTGTCTCATAGGCACTGTCGCGACCGGCCTCGGCGCCGGTAAGGACGAAGCCTTTGTCATCGGTCTGGACGAGGCCCGAAAGCCAATCGGTGTTGGGCGCCGCGCCGATCATGATAAACAGCGCGGTGGTGTCGAGCCGCCGCTCGCCATCGGGCGAGGACAGGGTGACGGCTTCCAGCCAATCCTCACCGTGCAGTTCACTGACCGAGGTGTTGTAGTGGATCGTCACTCGCGGGTCGGCCTCGAGCCGCCGCGAAAGATAGTTCGACATGGAGGCTGCCAGACTGTCCGAGCGCACGACGAGGTGCACATGGCCTGCGGTGCGCGAGAGGAACATGGCGGCCTGTCCGGCGGAATTGCCGCCGCCGATGACCACCGCTTCGGTTTGCGAACAGAACCGCGCCTCCATCTCGGTCGCGGAATAGAACACGCCTGCGCCTTCAAGCTCTTCGAGATTTTCGAGCGGTAGGCGATTGTATTGCACGCCGGTGGACACCAGCACCGCCTTGGCGCAGATTTCATCACCATCGTCGAGCGTCGCACAAAAGGCGCCGTCCTCGCGTTTGTGCAAGCCTTCGACACGGCGCGGCATGACGAAGCGGGTCCCGAATTTCATCGCCTGTATCTGTCCGCGCCAAGTCAGGTCAGTACCGCTGATGCCGGTGGGAAAGCCCATGTAGTTCTCGATCCGGCTCGACGTGCCTGCCTGCCCGCCAACCGCGGTATCCTCGATCACCAGCGCCTCGATCCCTTCGCTGCCCGCATAGACTGCCGCTGCCACGCCTGCGGGCCCGCCGCCGACGATCAGCAGATCGAAATCGCGCTGCGAGCAGATGTCGAGATCGAGACCGATGACCTGTGCCATCTTGCGCGGGGTCGGGGGATCGAGCCGATGCTTGCCGGCAAGGATCACTCCCGGCTTGTTGTCCAGCGCGTTGCACAGCGCGACGCTTTCACGGTCGTTTGCATCAAGATCATAGCGCATGAACGGGATCCGGTTGCGCGACAGAAAGCGCTCGACTTCCTGTACCTCGGGATCGCGGTTTGCGCCCACCACCTTGATCGCATTGTGTTCCCGCTCGAACTGCGCCCTGCGACGCGCCGCGAAGACGGTGATGATATGGTCCGACAATTCGGGCACACGGTTCATCAGCGCGAGCATTTCCACCCGCGGCGCGACGATCGCGCGCGTCTCTTTGGCGGCGCGCATCGTCATGTAGTTGGCGCCGCGATTGAGGAAACCGATCTCGCCCATGAATTGCGTCGGGCCGAGGCTGTGTTCGAGCAGCCTCTCGCCGGTTTCATGGTCGACGACTTCCAGTTCGCCGTCGATCACATAGACGAAGCGGTCCATCGGATCGCCAATTTTGGCAACGATCTCGCCCTTCGGGAAGACAACCTCTTCACCGATTTCGCAGATTGCGGCGACGTGCGCATCGGCCAGCGGCACGCGCCGCATGGTCTCAAGGTCTTGTCCCAGCGTTTCCAATCCGCGTCTCCTGCTGTGCCAGAGGACGCAAGATAGGAGGCGTTGGAGCGGCTGCCTAGCCTGCCTTGGTATCCGATATGTAGCGCGAGACGGTTTTGCCCACCACGTCGAGCGGCGCGTTGCCGCCGAGGATTACCGCGGTGTTGAACGCCTTGAAGTCGTAGACGCTGCCCAGTTCGGCCTGTGCGATGCTGCGCTGGCGCACGATCTCGCTGTGGCCGATCTTGTAGCCGCAGGCCTGACCCGGCCAGCTGCAATAGCGATCGACTTCGCTGGCGACCTCCTGCTCCTTCGATCCGTTGCGCTCCACGAAGAACGCACGGCCCTGTTCGCGGGTCCAGCGCTTCGAGTGCATGCCCGTGTCGACGACCAGACGGCAGGCGCGGAAGGCGAGGCTTTGCAGATAACCCAGCCGCCCAACCTTGAATTCGTCATAAGCGCCAAGCTCGTCTGCAAGCTGTTCGCCGTAGAGCGCCCAGCCTTCGCTGAAGGCGTTGAAGGCGAGGATCGAACGGATCAGCGGCAGGCGGTTCGAGAATTCGCCTTCCCACACGTGGCCCGGGATCGTCTCGTGGAAGGCGAGGTCGGGCAGGTCGTATTTGCGGTGCAGATCGGTGGTGCGCAGGTTGATCCACATGCGGCTGGGGATCGACCCGTCTTTGCTGCCCGCACCGCCGTAAGCGCCCGGTGCACCCGGTTCTTCGGCGAGCGGCAAGCGGCGCACTTCGAGGTTGGGGTCGACCAGCTGGTTGAAGGCGCGCGGCA
>JAYPMZ010000002.1:45120-46069 GCA_038130205.1 Erythrobacteraceae bacterium
TCGACCTGCTTGTTGAAGTAAGCGAGGATTTCCGCACGCCCCGGATCGCCTTCGGAGAATTGGTAGCGCGGGTCGTTCGACAGAGCCTGCATGCGCTCGCCCACGGTTCCCTGGGTGTAGCCGATCTCCCTCAGGATCGGGTCCATCCTTCCGTGCAGTTCCTCCAGCTCCTGAAGGCCCTGTTCGTGGACTTCGTCGGCGGTGAGATCGGTGGTCGTCGAAGCGCCCAGCGCCCAGCGATACCATTCCTCACCCTCGGGCTGCGCCCACATGCCTGCATGCGATTTGGCTTCGGCGCGCTGGAGCTTGAGTTCAGCAAGCTGCTTTTCGAGTTCGGGCACAATTTCGCCGGCGATGATGCGCTTGACCTTTTCGGCTGCGCCTTCTGTTCCTGCCACATCCGAGGCCTGAAGCGGTCCGGCATAGCTTTCGATCGAGCCGGCGATGCTCGCTTCCATTTGCGCGATCGCCTTGTCGAGCAGGAAGTCGGGCGGCACCACGCCCATCGCGCGTGCTTCGCGGATACGCGCCAGCTCGCCTGCCAGCACTTTGGGCACTTCGGCCGCGCGCGAGACGTAATACTCGACGTCCTGCGGCGCGTTTAGCGGCTGGGTCGCACCGAAATGGCGCGGGAAATCGAGATAGCCGCCGACGTTCTGGATCACGAGATAGGGCGCATTGCGCCAACTACCGACGGCGACATCGCCATAAGGCAGCGCCATCCCTTCAAGCGATTTGGAGAAGCAGCTTTCGACCACGTCGAAACCGGTTTTCTGGTCGGGCGTCATCTCATCGCGCGGATAGCTGCGCGCCTGTTCGAGCGCCCAGCGCAGCGTCGCCGCGTAATCGTCCTGACCTGCCTGTCCGGTGGTGCCGAACGTCCCGCGCCAGTCGGCATAGGCGCCGGTATCGACACCCAGTCCGGTTGCACGGCCCGGTTCATGCTTGA
>JAYPMZ010000002.1:46079-47720 GCA_038130205.1 Erythrobacteraceae bacterium
GTTTGATGCTCCGGTGGTTGGATCCTTGAAAACGATCTCTTCAGCAATGCGGCCACCCATCGCGTAGGCGATCTGGTCGAGCATTTCGTCGGGGGTAAGAGTGACCGGCTGTCCGCCGCTCGCAAGGTTTGCGCCCGCTTCCATGCAACCCGGAAGCATCGCCAGTGCGGAAACGCCGCCAAGCCCTGCAAGGGCCTGACGGCGTGTGAAGTTCGTTTGTGTATCGCTCATGGCCGCCGGTGATAGTCGGCGCAGGAGCCGAGTCAATCAGTCCTTGAGATGCTCGGGAACGACACCGCCTGCAGCGGCCATCTGCTCGAGCACCGCCTTATGCAGAGCAATGTTGTCTTCGGCTGTGCCCGAATAATCGGTGTTGCCCATTTCGACTGCGAGCGCCTTGCGGTTCTCATAGCTGGGATCGATCTGCACCAGCTTCATCAGATCGACGATCGAGGTCTGCCAATTGAGCTTTTCTGCCCCGGGAATTGCGGAAATGCGCGTTTCGACGGTCGTCACCGGCAGCGGTTCACGCTTGGGCCTTGCAGCAGGAGCAGCAGCGGCTCCCGCAGCGGCGGCGGCACTGGCGCCTGCCGAAGGAGTGGGCTTCTTTTCCTCTTCGTCCGAACCGAAAATCGCGTTTGAAATCGAGCTGAAAATTCCCATCGTTTCCTCCTATGTGAGTCAGGTCTTTATGTGTCTGACTGGCAGGCTATACGCTGGACCTTCGTTGTTCCAGAAGAATGACAGCTTTTGAAAATGGAGTTCGCTTCGTGACCCGCGATATTGTGCTTGCGATTGTGATGTTGGCGGCGTTTGCGCTGTTGGCAGGGGCGTTTGCGCTTTGGCGGCGTACAGGCGATGTGAAGAACCCGGCGCTGATGGTACTGCTGGCGCTGGTCGCTATCGGCAATGTGCTGATACGGACAATCCCGACCAGCGACGGCACTTCGCCGTTCGATAAGGCATCCGAAGTCGAAAACGAGACGGCCGAGGCGCCTTAACGCCCCGGCCGCCGAAGTCCGCCGCCCACAGGATTCACGGAAAGGGCAGCGAACGACCCGGTTCGTGGTTCCTATTCGGGGATCGTCCAGGTGATCGAACTGCGGAATGTGCCCGAGGTGGCGTTGCCCGAACTATCCTTGGCCGGATCGAACCGACCGCGCCTTTCGAGCAGGCTGCAAGTCGCGTCGTCGAGCGCCGAGTGGTCGGTCGAGCGGGTGATCGTGCAACCCGAAACCCGCCCGCGCGCGTCGATTATCAGCGTGAAACTGGCGCTGCCTTCGAAGCCGCGATTGATCCAGCTGGTGCGGTAGTCGTTGTTGGTCACCCAATTGCCCGGATTGCCGCGCGGTGAAGCGGCAATGGGATCGAACAGGGGCGGCGGCGGTGTCACAGGACCGAAGTCGATCGGATCGACTTTGAGGACCATTGGGCCGGGATCGACCAGAACGCCTATCGGCGTGCTGTTGCCCGCAATGAAGGTGTGGGGCGTGTCGGGCCGTGTGGGCGGCGTATAGGTTTGCTGCTGTGTGACCGGCTCGCTTGTCTGGTCGGTTGGCGGCAGAGGTTCGGGTTCGGGCAGAACCTCGGGTTCTTCGATCGGGACGAATATCCCCATAACGTCCTTGGTTTTTTCCGGCG
>JAYPMZ010000002.1:47730-63205 GCA_038130205.1 Erythrobacteraceae bacterium
AACCAGCAGCGCGCCAAAAGCGGCGGGAACGCCCAGCGCACCCATTGCGGCGACGGGATTGGGGCGTTTTGCGGCGGTTACATAGCTCATAAAGACCTCTCCTCTTACTGCTACTATCGAGGAAATGATACATCATTACATTATCAAGGCAAGCACTATCGAGTTGCGGTCTGCAACGGGTTCGCTCGGCTAAGGGTTTGTTCTTAGGAGAGGATGTGGCGCGGAGCCGTCGGGCCCCGCGCGCGCATCACTTGATCGGACAGTCCGGCGAGAGGCGGAAGTCGAGGTAATTGTCGACGCTCGTCATCATATCTTCCATCTCGTTTTCGAAAAAATGGTTGGCGCGCGGGATTTCGTCGTGGTGGATAGTGATGTGCTTTTGCGTGCGCAGCTTGTCGACCAGCTTCTGCACCGCATTGGGCTGCACCACCGTGTCTGCCGCACCCTGCACAAAGATGCCCGAGGCGGGGCAGGGGGCAAGGAAGCTGAAATCATACATATTGGCAGGCGGCGCAATCGAGATAAAACCGCGCACTTCTGGGCGGCGCATCAGCAGCTGCATGCCGATCAGCGCGCCAAAGCTGTAGCCCGCGACCCAGGTGGTCTGTGCTTCGGGGTGGATCGACTGCACCCAGTCGAGAGCGCTTGCCGCGTCGGACAGCTCGCCCACGCCATTGTCGAACGAGCCCTGGCTGCGGCCCACGCCGCGGAAGTTGAAGCGCAGCGTTGCAAAGCCGCGATCCGCGAACGTTTTATAAAGGCGCTGCACGATCCGGTCATTCATCGTGCCGCCGCCTTGCGGGTGCGGATGGAGGATCATGGCGACCGGCGCACGCGGGCGCGGCGGCGGAGAGAAGCGGCCTTCAAGACGGCCTTCGGGGCCGGGGAAGATGACTGATGGCATCGAATAAACCTTGTGAAATGCACCGCATACGCCGGGTGGCGTGCGGGGAGGCGCGGTCTATATACGAGTCGCAATACAAAAAGCAATTTGTTAAGAATCGTTCGCAATAAGGCCCGAATTGAGCACCCGTATCTATCTTGACCACGCCGCCACATCGCCGCTGCGTCCCCAAGCCAAAGCGGCGATGGAGGAAGGCTTTGCGATCTGGGCCAATCCCTCCTCACCGCATGCAGAGGGCCGCAAGGCCAAGCAGGCGCTCGAAAACGCGCGCGAGCGGGTGAAGCGCGCGCTTGGCTGGAGCGGAGAGGTCATCTTCACCAGCGGCGCGAGCGAAGCGCTATCGATTGCGCTCAACCGCGCGAAGGTCGCACGGCGGATCGTCAGCGCGGTGGAGCACGATGCGGTGTTTCGCGCCGCGCCAGACGCGGAAGAGTTCTCCGACGACCAGTCGCTCGATGCGGAGACTCTGCTCGCCATCCAGCACGTCAATTCAGAAACGGGCACGATCAATCCCGTCGAAGCCATGGCCGAAACGGTGAAGCCGACAGGCGCTGTCCTGCTGTCCGACTGCGCGCAAAGCGCAGGCAAGCTGACGCTGCCCGAGGCCGATATGCTGGTCGTTTCCGCACACAAGTTCGGAGGCCCCATCGGTATCGGTGCGCTGCTGGTGCGTGACTATGCCTTGCTCGAACCGATGGGCGGGCATGAGCGCGGCTATCGTCAGGGGACCGAGAACATGCCCGGCGCTCTGGCAATGGCGGCGGCTCTGGAAGCGGGAGATTGGGCGACATCGGCCGATCACCGGACCGATTTTGCCGCGCAGATGGCAGAGCACCGGCTGAGCATCGGCGAGCAGGTCGACTACATCTTTGCGCTCACCCATCCGAGCATGAGCGCACAGGCGCTGCTCATCCGTCTCGACGCTATGGGCTTCGCCGTCTCGGCGGGCAGCGCGTGTTCTTCCGGCACGCTGAAGAAGAGCCGCGTGCTTGATGCCTTCGGAGTGTCCGACGCCATGGCCTCTCGCACGATCCGTGTGAGCATCGGCTGGAACACCACGCCGCAGGAACTTGACCGCTTTGTCGAGGTGTGGCGGAGGCTTTGCTCGCAATAGCGCACGGCATTGGCTAGAGGTGGTATCGCAATGATTTACCTCGACTACCAAGCCACCACGCCGCTCGCCCCCGAAGCGCGAGAGGCTATGCTACGCTGGCTCGACGGGCCGGAAGGCGTCGGCTTCGGCAATCCCCACTCGCCGCACCGTATGGGCAGGCAGGCCGCCGCCGCGATCGAGGCCGCGCGCGACAAGGTCGCGGCGCTGTTTCCTCCGGGCGGCAAGGTGATTTTCACCGGCGGCGCGACCGAGGCGCTGAACCTGGCGATCAGGGGCAGCGGGACCGGCGGGAGCGTTTCGGTCAGCGCGATCGAACATGCGGCTGTGCTCGACACGGCAGAAGCCTTGGGCGCAAAGCATGTGCTCAATGTTTCCAAAGAGGGCCAGTGCAACACCGCGCAGGACTTGCCGCAGGACTGCCGCCTTGTCGCGGTGATGCAGGTCAATAACGAGATCGGGACGGTGCAGCCGACGATCGACTGGCATCGCAAGGCGAAGGAGAACAACGCCCTGTTCCTCACCGATGCAGTGCAGGCCTATGGCAAGATCGAGGTGACGGGGGCGGACATGATCGCGGTCAGCGCGCACAAGCTCCACGGTCCCAAAGGTGTCGGCGCGCTATGGGTGCGCGACGGGGTTTCGCTGACCGAACAGGAGACCGGCGGCGGGCAGGAGCACGGGTTGCGTTCGGGCACGCTTAGCCCCGCTCTGATCGCAGGCTTCGGGGCGGCAGCCGCGCTTTGCAAGGAATGTATGCAGAGCGATGCCGAACACGCGCTCGAACTGTGGAACCGTGCACGCGAGTTGTTTGACGGCTGGACCGTCAACGGCAGCGAGGATGCGCGCTGGCATGGCAATCTCAACATCCGCCGCGACGGGCTCGACGTGGCGCGGCTGATGTCGGATGTGCGCCATGTGATGTTCTCTGCCGGAAGCGCCTGTGCGAGCGGCTCGGGACGGCCCAGCCACGTTCTGAAAGCGATCGGATTCAGCGATGCCGAGGCCAAAAGCTCTATCCGGCTGGGCTGGGGGCGCTACACTTCGCTCGAAGACATCGAAACCGCCGCCAAGGCGATCAATGCAGCGGCAAAGGAACAAGACGCATGGAGTTAGTATGGCGGGCATAAAAGTGACCTTCATCGACCCGCACGGCGACCCCGTCGTGACCGAGGGCGAAGCCGGCGACAATCTGCTGCGCGTGGCTCAGGCAGCGGGCCTGCCGCTGGAGGGAACTTGCGAAGGGCAGATGGCTTGCTCGACCTGCCATGTGATCGTCGCCGCCGACTGGTTCGGAAAGCTCGCCGAAGCGAGCGAGGAAGAGGAGGACATGCTCGACTTTGCGGCCGGAGCGCGGCGCAGTTCGCGCCTGTCGTGCCAGATCGACCTTACGCCAGAACTCGACGGGCTGGTGGTCAGCGTCCCGTCCGAAAGCAACGACGCACGGCGGATGTAGCGCCATGGCGAGGGGGATTGCCTTTGTCATCGCCGCGCTGTTTGCGCTGATCGCCTCGCCCGTCATGGCGCAAGGCAAGCACGCGTTGCTGATCGGCAATTCGGCCTATGAACAGCACGGCGAAGGCGAACAGTGGACGGTGCTTCCCAACCCCGTGACCGATGTCGATCTGGTGGCGCGCTCGCTGCGTGCGGTCGGGTGGAAGGTGACGGTGGTATCCGACGGCAAATGGGCCGAGATGGACACGGCGATCCGCGCCTTCGGCAACGAGGTCGCCGATGCCGAAATCGTGCTGTTCTACTACGCCGGACACGGCTTTGAATACGACCGCCGCAATTACCTCGTCCCCGTCGATGCGCCGCTGAGCGCCAGCGAGGACCAGTTGGAGCGCAAATTCGTCGAGTTCGAACGGCTTGCAGACCGGCTGATATATGACGGCACGGTGATCTTCATGCTCGACGCCTGCCGCACCGGCGGTGATGTCGCGCCTGTGCCTGCTAGCGAGGAAGCACGCGAGAACGGGGCAATCACCCGCAGCGCGCCGGCTCCTGTCATCACCGAGAGTGCAGTCACGCGTCAGGCGGCGAGCGGTGTGCGCGATTACGACTTTCCGCCCGGCGCGTCGGTGGCGGTGCTCTATTCTACCGGACGCGGCATTCCCGCTTATGACGCTGCTCCGCCGCCCGAAGGCGTCAGCCCCTTCGCCTTCGAGGTCGCCAATCTGGTGCGCGTGCCGCAGGTCGATGTGAGCCTGGTGTTCAATTCGATCCGGCAGGGCGTTTACGAGCGCACGCAGGACTATTGGCCGCCGCAAGTGCCGTTCACTTACAATTCGCTTTCGCCCGGCGCCTACTTTGCCGAGACCGAGCCGGAGGAGCCGTTCGAACTGATAGTCGCCGAGGCTGTGCCTGAAGCAACCAGACCGGAAACTCGCGGCACGCCTGCGCGTCGCGGAGCGGCCTCGCGGACTATTGATGTCTCGCTCGACGATCTTCAGCGCATTGACGAGCCGATCCTGCTGATGCGCGTGCTTGCCAGTCACACGGTCGAGGATTTGCGCGCGATGGACGCCGCTGGCGATCCGCTGGCGACCCATTTCCTCGGCTACATGCAAAGGTTCGGCCTTGGAGTCGAAAAAGACCTCGATGCAGCACGCGCAACGCTGGAACGCAGCGCTGCGTTGGGCACGCCCTACGGTCAGCTCGAATTGGCCGATTTCCTGCGCACACAGGGGGATGGCGAGAGCGACCATGCGCGCTCGGTCGCACTCTATCGTGCCGCCGCCGAACAGGACTTTGCCAAGGCGCAAGCACAGTACGGCCGCGTGCTGATAGGCGGGGTAATGGTCGAGAAGACGGAGGCCAATGACGCGGCAGGCTATGCGCAATTGCTGCGCGCGGCGCAAAGCGGTTACGCCTTTGCCTATTACGGTCTGTGGACCTTCGAGGAGGACAAAGCCGACAAGGCGCGCTGGGTCGAACAGCTCAAGGAGCTGGCCGCAGCAGGCGGCAGCGATGGCGACCAGCAACTTTGCGCAATCCTCGTGCGGGACGAGCAATTTGCCGCCTCCATCCCTTATTGCGAAGTTGCGGCCAATGCGGGCTATCCCGATGCTTTCGGTTATCTCGCGCGGGCCGCGGACGAGGGCTGGGCGCAGCCGCGTTCGGTCGAAGACGCCAAGCACTGGATGCGCCAGGCGCTCTCGCGTGGCGATCTGTCGCCGGGCCTGTGCTCGCAAATGCTGTCTATGCAATATCTGCTAGCTGTCGAGACGAATACGCTCGACAAGGGACGGATCACCAACTGTTCGCGCTAGAACGGCGCAGCTATCGGTTCACTGCGTTTGACACAGGCGCGCTCGCTTGCGAGTAACGCGCCCGAACAAGGCTCCCTACGACCCCCGCGTTGAGGACGTGCGTTGAGCCGCGCCCGCGCAGCCGTGCTGTGCCGACCTCGCCGCAAGCGACAAGGAAATTCCATGACTGAAGCGAAAACCGGCGACACCGTCGCCATTGACTACACCGTTACCAATTCCGCCGGACAGGTAGTCGGCGGCACCGAAGGGCAGGGCCCGCAGGTGATCGAACTGGGCGGCGCACAAATCTTCCCGCAGATCGAAGCCGCGCTGACCGGCATGCAGGTCGGCGGCGAGCAGGAAGTGACGATCGCTTCCGAAAACGCCTTTGGCCCGCGCCGCGAGGACATGGTGATCGACATTCCGCGCGCCAATCTGCCCGCCGATGCCCAGCCGCAGCCCGGCCAGGTGCTGACCGCGCAGCAGGAAAACGGCCAGCAGATGCAGCTTACCATCACCGAAGTGAAGGAAGACGCGGTCACCGCCGATGCCAATCACCCGCTCGCCGGCGAAGACCTGACTTTTGCAGTCAAGCTGGTCGAGATCAAGCAGGCGGCCTGATGCCGCTTTAGGCGTCCGTGTGCGCGTTTGACGGCGCGTCGGTGGTTGCTTCCGGAGCTGCGCTTCGGGCGGCACCACCGGCGCGCGGACGCGTCCAACGCCATGCCTTGACCCCGCCGAACACCAAGAGGCCGATAGGCACGACCACGGTAAAGGCGAGCATCAGGAAGGCGATCAGAGAACCGAGCACCGACCCCAGCGAATTCCACGCGCTGCGGATCGGTTCGACAAATCCGCCCGAGGCCCGCGAGCCGCTTTCATAGCGGACCGACATCTGGCTGAAGGCGACCCGCCCGCGCATTTCGTTGAGCCAGCTGCGCGCGGCGTCGATTTCCTGATTGACCTGCGCGACCCCGCGCTCGGCTTCGACCAGTTCGGCGACGGTGCCGCGATTGGTCCGCAGGATTTCCATCAGCCGGTCACGCAACAAGGTGCGGGCGCGCAGGCGTGCTTCGGTATCGACGATCTGTTTGGAGAGGTCGTCTCCGCGAATAGATGACGACACAAGCTCCGCATCGGCACTGCCCGAGCTGGCTTCGAGTTCCTTGGAAAATTCACGCGCCACATCGGCGGCAACCGCGATCTGCAGATTGCCATAGGCGTATTCGCCGTCGCTGTCCGACTGGTTCATCGAAATGATCCGGCACACATCGGCCCCGCGCGCTTCGCACAAATCTGCGTGGCGTTCCTGCAAGGGCTTGATTGCGCCTGCGGGCAAGCGGAAGCCCATGTCGTAGCTATAGGCGATCTGCGGCGCTGCGATGGCGGCCTCGGGTTCGATCGCGGAGTCTGACGGCGCGCCCCCCTCTTCTTCGACATCGACAGTGGTGACGCGTTCCACGACGGCTTCGGCATCGCCCTCCATCGCCTCTGCGAAGCCGAATTCGTTGCTGGGCGCCTCCATGACAGCGGCGTCCGCGTATTCGGCGGCATATTCGGTCTCTTCGCTAGGCCCGCCGCAACTTGCGAGCGCGAGCGCGGAAGCCCCCGCCAGAATCCATGAATTTCGCATCGTCCTCTCCCTTTTCAGCCCTCTTGGCGAGACACGGTTTCGCGCGCCCTGCCTGAATTGCGCCTTAATATGGCCTTATTTTCGCCACAATTGCAAGTGGCTTGATGATACAAAGTATCAAGAAGCTGCCTCGTGTCAAAGCCGCAAAAGAAAAACCCCACCGCACCGTGAACGGGTGCGACGGGGTTGTCTGCCCGCCTTGTGTGGCGAGCAGGGAGGTATCGGAGTTTAGGCCGCTTCGGGCGTCTTGGCCGAGGCCTTCACTGCCTTGATCAGCGCGTCCGAGAAGGCCGGAATGTCATCCGGATTGCGGGCGGTAATCAGGTTTGCATCGACCGCTGCCTCGCTATCGACGACATTGCCGCCTGCATTCTTGAGGTCGGTGCGGATCGACGGCCAGCCGGTTACGGTCTTGCCGTTGATGATGTCTGCCTCTGCCAGTAGCCACGGGGCGTGGCAGATCGCTGCAATCGGTTTGTCGGCCTTGTCGAAATCCTTCACGAGACCGATCACGGTGTCGTTCATGCGCAGGATGTCGGGATTGATCTGGCCGCCCGGCAGCAGCAGCGCGTCGAAGTCGGATGCCGCGACATCGTCCACCAGTTTATCGACCGGGACGCTTTCGCCCCAGTCACCATCCTTCCAGCCGCGAATGTCTCCGGCCTCAAGGCTGGCGACAGTGGTTTTCATGCCTGCGTCTTCGAGACGCGCCTTGGGACCCATGAGTTCCGACTGTTCAAAGCCATTGGTTGCGATGATGAGTACGTTGGTCATGGAAATCTCCTTTGTTTTCACTATTATACATGGGGAGTGATGCTGCGGTTTTAAGGGCGGGGCGGCTGGGGCGTGTCTGTGGTGCGGTCGGTTGCAGTGCGCTTTCCCTGTGGAAACGCCTCTCCCCGCGCCGCTGCGGCATTGCTAAGCGGGTGGAATGTCTGATCCTGTGACCGACGCTGATTCCGATCCTTTCGACGCGATTGTCGATGCGCCTTTCGATGCCGCTTTGTCCGAGCGTTATCTGGTCTATGCGCTCTCGACGATCACTGCGCGCTCGCTGCCCGACCTTCGCGACGGGCTGAAGCCGGTGCATCGCCGCCTCTTGTGGACGATGCGGCAGCTGAAACTCGACCCTTCGAACGGTTTCAAGAAAAGCGCCCGCGTCGTCGGCGAGGTGATCGGTAAATACCACCCGCATGGCGACACCGCCGCCTATGATGCGATGGTGCGTCTCGCGCAGGATTTCTCGCTGCGCTACCCGTTGGTCGAAGGGCAGGGGAATTTCGGCAATATCGACGGCGATAACGCCGCCGCTTATCGCTACACCGAAGCGCGCCTGACCAAGACGGCGATGCATTTGATGGACGGGCTCGATGCGGGCACCGTCGATTTCATTCCGACCTACAATGGCGAGGAGCAGGAACCGGAACTGATGCCGGGCCAGTTCCCCAACCTGTTGGCAAACGGGACGAGCGGGATCGCGGTCGGCATGGCGACCAATATCCCCTCGCACAATGCTGCCGAAGTGATCGATGCGACGCTTGAGCTGATCGACAATCCGCATGTCGAGCACGAGCGTTTGATGGAGATTATGCCCGGTCCCGATTTTGCGACCGGCGGGCAATTGGTCGACAGCCCCAAGGTGCTGAGCGATGCCTATCGCACCGGGCGGGGCAGCTTCCGCCTGCGCGGCGTGTTCGCGGCTCCCGAAGCCGAAAAGGCCGAAGACCAGTCGGCAGGCATCGAGCGCCTCGGCGGCGGCCAGTGGCAGCTGGTGATTTCCGAAATTCCCTATCAGGTCGCCAAGGGCAAGCTGATCGAGCAGATCGCGCAGGCGATTGCCGACAAGAAACTGCCGATCCTCGAAGACGTGCGCGACGAGAGCGACGAGAAGATCCGCATCGTGCTGGTTCCCAAGAGCCGCAATGTCGATCCCGATCTGTTGAAAGAGTCGATCTTCAAGCTGACCGACATGGAAACCCGCTTCGGGCTCAACATGAACGTGCTCGATGCGAACCGCACACCGATGGTGATGGGGATCAAGGAACTGCTCCAGCACTGGACCGCTGCGCAGATCGAAATCCTCCAGCGCCGCACCCAGCACCGGCTTGACCAGATCGCCAAGCGGCTGGAGCTGGTCGAAGGCTATATCACCGCGTTCCTCAACCTCGACCGCGTGATCGAGATCATCCGGTACGAGGATGATCCCAAGGCGGTGATGATGGCCGAATTCGGCCTCACCGACCGACAGGCCGAGGCGATCCTCAATATGCGGCTGCGGTCTTTGCGCAAGCTGGAGGAGATGGAACTGCGGCAGGAGAAGGACAACCTTCTCGCCGAGCAGGACGAGCTGCAAAAGCTGCTTGAAAGCCCCGCACGCCAGCGCACGCGCCTCAAGAAAGACCTGCGCACGCTGCGCAAGGACTATGCCGAGGACACCGCGCTGGGCGCTCGTCGCACCAAGATTGAAGAAGCCGAGGCGACGGTCGAATTCAGCATGGATGCGATGATTGAAAAGGCGCCGGTGACGGTGATCCTGTCGCAAAAGGGCTGGATTCGCGCCGCATCGGGTCATGTGCCGCTCGACCAGGAGTTCAAGTACAAGGAAGGCGATGCGCTTGCCTTCATCCTGCACGCGCAGACCACCGACAAGCTGCTGATCGCGGGCTCGGACGGGCGGTTCTATACTCTGGGCTGCGACAAGCTGCCCGGTGCGCGCGGGTTTGGTGAGCCGGTGCGCACGATGGTCGACCTGCCTGCCGAAACGAGCATCGCTGCGATGCTGGTGCACAAGGACGGCGGCCGCCTGCTGCTCGCTTCAAGCATCGGCAAGGGCTTCCTCGCCGAAACGAGCGAACTGCTGGCCGAAACCAAGAAGGGCAAACAGGTCGTGAACCTGAAAAGCGATGCGCGCCTGCAGGTGATCCGCGAGGTTCCCGCAGGCCACGATCACGTCGCTGCGGTGGGCGAGAACCGCAAGCTGATCGTCTTCCACATCGACGAGATGCCCGTGATGGCGCGCGGACAGGGCGTGATGCTGCAGCGCTATCGCGATGGCGGATTGTCCGATGCCACCACTTTCGTGCTGGCCGAGGGGCTCAGCTGGAAAATGGGCGGTTCGGGCGAACGCACGCGCACGGCGGACGACATCTGGCAATGGAAGGTCGCCCGCGGCGCCGCCGGACGCCTCCCGCCGCAGGGGTTTCCGAAAGATAACAGGTTCTAGCTTAATCGCGCCACCGGTCGCGCCAGCGACCGCAAGGCCAGCCGGACGCCCGTCCGGACGGGCGGGCGCAACCTCAAACCTCAAACAAAAAACCGCGCTCACCATCCCCGATGAGCGCGGTTCTTGTAAGACCCTCGTGAGAAGGCCCTTGCAACTGATGTGCAGATGTTGGTCAGCCTTTAGCTGGCGTCGGCATTGCCTTCAGCTTCCTTGGCCGCGGCCTGTGCCGGGGTCAGGATTTCTGCGCCTTCGGGCACTTCGACGGTGTTCGCGGCCAGCTGTTCAGCTGAATAAAGCGCCATCAGCGCGCCGTTGGCGTCGGCTGCGAAGGCTTCGCGCGTCAGGGTGACGATGCCGGCTTCGTTCTTCACGATGACAACGTCTTCGCTGTCGATCGTGTAGATCATGCCTGCGGGCATGCCGTCGGCGCTCATGACAGCTGCGCCCTGAACCAGAGCGGCGTCACGTGCGGCGTTGGCCTGTGCAACCTGCTGGTCCATCATGCCGTTGATCTGGGCCTGCGTGGCGTTCACGGTCCACTTGCCTTCGCGCTCTGCGAGAAGGTTGGCGGGCAGCGGAGCCATATGCTTGCCGGTGTTGACGGTCACGACGCCTTCGGCGTTAGCTTCGACGGTGCCGATCGGCGCTTCGTCATTGCCGTAAACGGTCGTGCCGACATCTTGGGCATTTGCTGCGATCGGGGTCACAGCCAGAGCAAGTGCGGGGGCGGTGGCCAGGATAGCCAGCTTTGCGAAATTCATGGTGGTGTACTCTCCAGTTACTTTGAGTTCCTCAGGCGGCCAACCGCGAGCGGAAGGCCAGCGCGCCAATGTCGGACAAGGGCCAAAACGGCCAAAAGCCAAACGGCAATCCAACAGCGATGGAAGCGCGCAATTGCGACCGAAGGTGCGGGACGCGCGCCGCGTGCCCTAACGGCACGGGGGCCAGATGACAAGTCAGCGACCCTGTGACTTGTATTAGCAAGCCCTGCGTGAAGCGGGGCTTAACGTAAACGTCAAGGTTTGCTCAGCACCGCGTCGAGCAATTCCTCAACCCTGCTATCATCCGGAAAACCTTCAGCAATCCATTCGCGCTCGATCGCCTGGAGAATGCGGGCCACTTCCGGCCCTGCACCCACACCGCGCGCGACGATTTGTCCGCCCTTGAGCGGGAAAACCGGCACTTCCCAACCATCCAGCACGCGCGAATCCGCGCCCAGCAGCAGCAAGCGATCCACCGCGAAGTCGGGCGAAAGCTCGTAAGCGAGCGCTTGTGGATTGGCTGCGTTCTCGCCGCGCCGCTCGCTTGCGGAGACAAGCCGCGCGCGCTGCGCCTTCGACAATCGCAGGCGGGCGGCTACATCCTGTGCCACTTCGGGGGAAGGGGGCAGCAGCGCGGCGAGCCGCCGGATCGCGTCGGGCGCAACCTTCTGGTCTGCCTCGCGCGCGATGAGTTGACGCAGCGCAGCCACATGGGCGCGCTTGGTCTCGGGCAGAATAACGGGCAGTACGGCGCGCGAGAGCATGCGTTCTACCGTCGCGCCGGGATCGGGCAGGGCAAGCAAGCGCAGCAATTCGTCCGCCACGCGCTCGCGGCTGAGGCCTTTCAGCGTGGCGGCAAGGTCGGAGCAAGCATCCTCGGCCACACTGTCCAGTTCGGCTCCGAAGCGTGCCTGAAAGCGGTAATAGCGCAGGATCCGCAAGTGATCCTCGGCAATCCGTTCGCGCGCATCGCCTATAAAGCGGACCGTGCGCGCAGCAAGATCGTCGAGCCCGCCGAAATAGTCGGAAATTTCGAGCGTCTCGGGGTGGGCGTAAAGGGCGTTGATCGTGAAATCGCGGCGCGCCGCATCCTCGCGCCATTCCCTGGCAAAGCTTACCGTCGCCCGCCGCCCGTCGGTGGAAACGTCATGGCGCAAAGTGGTGACTTCGACCGTGCCGTCTTCGAGAATGGCGGTGACGGTGCCGTGGTCGATCCCTGTCGGCACGGTGCGGATGCCCGCCTGTTTGCACAGGTCGATCACGCGATCGGGCGTGTGGAGCGTGGCACAATCGACGTCATTAACATCCGCCCCGATCAGCGTGTCGCGCACAGCGCCGCCGACCCAGCGCATATTCTCTGCGCCAAGTGCTGCGATCAATGCGCGAAGCCCCTCGCGGCGGGGCCAGTCAGCAGTTTTGAGTGTGTTGTCCACCTGTTCCCGCTCATCCTGAGCCTGTCGAAGGATTGTCCTTCGTTTCTGAAATGTCGCTAGAAGAAAAGACGACTGTTGAGCAAGCTCGGCTTCGTTTCCGACAAGCTCAGAGTGAGCGGAAATCGGGGTCGAACTTTCGCAGATCAATCCGCTTCGACAGGTTGATGAGGATCGCCGCGGTCACGCCCCAGATGCGAAATCCGTCATAATCGAGTTCGAAATAGCGCCGCATCCGGCCTTTCCAGAAGATCTCCTGCTGGGCCCAGCTTTCAGGCTCCAGCAACATGGCAAGCGGTGCCTCGAACCATGCCGCGACCTCACTGGGACTGGGGACCAGCGGCAGGTCCGGCGGGATGACGGCCATGACGGGAGTCACGGAAAAGCCCGTTCCGGTTTCGTAGAGATCGCTGGTTCCGATCACGCGCACCGCATCGCGCGGCAGGGCAAGCTCCTCTTCCGCCTCGCGCAAGGCGGCAGTGACGGCATCTTCGCCCGGGTCGAGCTTGCCGCCCGGAAACGCGACCTGTCCGGGATGATCGCGCATATTGTTGGGACGCTGGGTGAGCAGGACGGTCGGCTCGGGCCGGTCCACCACTGCCATCAGCACCGCTGCGGGCGTCATTCGGTCGGTTTCGGCCAATCTTCCGTCGGACAACAGGCCGTCGACCTCGCGGCTATGGCCGTCCGTAAACAGCGCGCAAAGATGGTCGAAAAGGTCGCTCACGGGTCAGCTTTTCAGCGAGAAGTCCACGCCTTGGCTGGAAACGGTCCAGTCGTCCCCGCCGCTCGCGAGCGCGATTTCGGCCAGTTGAGTATAGGTCGAACGGTTGAGCCGCGCCTCGCAGCCGCGCCGCACGTGCAGGTATATTGCGGGCGTATCGGGATCGCCTGCGACGCGCAGCGCGTTGTCGGGGCCCGCCACCACCAGATCATCGGTGTTGAGCCGGAAAGCGAGGCCGCCGTCGCTCTGCGTGCAATCGACCGCAATGAAAGCCGCGTCCTCGACTTCGATGGTGAGCTTTTCAAACGGGGTGACGAGCCAGTGCTGGCCGGTTTCGTCGCGCGTGAGCAGGCCGGAAAAAGCGCGCACCATTGCCTGACGGCGGATCGGGTCGCCCTGATGCAGCCATGTGCCGTCGGCGAGGATGCGCATCTCGCTGTCACCGCTGCTTTCGGGTGCCCATCCTTCGACCGGCGGCAGCTTGCGCTGGGCAACCTGCTCGGCAATTTCGGAAAGGGTCAGTTCGGCGAGATAAGGAGGCGGCTCGTAAGGCATAGCCGCAAGCGATGACAGAATGTGGCAGGCGGGGGAAGGGCTAAGCCTTGTCGTTACCGACACTTCCCCAAGGTCCCAGCATCCCTTCGGCGGGCATCGCGCTCAACGCATCGCCGCGAGCAAGCAGCCGTTCGGCCTCGTAAGGGCCGGGGCAGCGCCAGCCGCCCGTCGCAGCCGCGCTGAAGCCCCAGCGTCCATAATATTCGGCATCCCCGATCAGCACCTGTGCAAGCGGCGTAGCGCCATCGGCGGCCATGCGCTTTTCGGCTTCGAGCATGGCGGCCATCAGGCCGAGGCCGAAGCCTTCGCCTTGCCTTTCGGGAACCACCGCAACGGGGCCGACCATCACCAGCGGCACCGGGCGCCCCTCAAGGTCGATCAGCGCGACGGGAAAGCACTGGATCGTCGCCACCAGCATATCGTTCGCGTCGAGCGCGGCGAAGCTGAGCGCGTCGAGGTGGCTCATACCGGCGCGGATGCGATAGGCGGTGCGCGCATGGCGGTCCTCGCCGAACACACGGTCGAGCAAAGCCTCGACCATGTCGGGATCGACCGCGCTGAGCGGGATGAGGGTGGCGGTATCATCGGCCATAAGTCGCGCGCGCTTAGGGCCAGATGCGTGCCCTGCCAAGCTATCACATGCTCAGGCGGAGCAACTTTCCTTCATCGGTGGCCAGCCAGATCGACCCGTCGGGCGCTACGTCGATCGAGCGCACGCGCCCTTCGATCGGGTAACGTGCGGCCTCATGGGCGGTTTCGCCTCCGCCGAGTTCTACCCGAACCAACGCATTGCTGCTCAACCCGGCAATCAGCGCATTGCCCTGCCATGCGGAGAACATTTCGCCGTCATAGAACACCATGTCGCCCGGCGCGATCACCGGGGTCCAGTGGACCGCAGGCTTGGCAAAGCCGTCGTCTTCGGTGTGGTCAGGGATTTTGTCGCCATTGTAGTGGTCGCCATAGCTGCGCTCGGGCCAGCCGTAATTCTCGCCGCCGACAACCAGATTGATCTCGTCCCCGCCAGCGGGACCATGTTCGACATCCCACAGCCGCCCTTGCGCATCCCACGCGAGGCCAAGAATATTGCGGTGGCCATAGGACCAGATCTCCGGCGTGACGCCGGTATGGTCGGCAAAGGGGTTACTCTCGGCTGGCGTGCCGTCGAGATTGAGGCGCACAATCGTGCCGAGATTGTTGGAAATGTCCTGCGCCGGAGCCATTTTCTGGCGATCACCGCTGGCGATGAACATGTATTTCTCGTCGGGCGAGAAGGTGATGCGGTGCGAATAATGCCCGCGCCCTTCGACCTTGGGTGATTGGCGCCAGATCACTTCCAGATCGCTGATCGCGCAATCGGCTTCGGCCTTGGCGACGTCGGGCCCGTCATTGCAAGATACGAAGCCGCGCCCGACGACTGCGCCGCGGGTTTCCCCGTCAGCGCCCATCTCGGCCCAGCTGAGATAGATCGTGCGCCGGTCTTCACGCTCGGCTTCGGATTCGAGGAAGGCAACGTCACCCAGCCCGCCCTGTCCGCCAAAGGCGACTTTGGGCACACCGCTGACTTCGACCATATCGCCGCTGGCTGCTTCCATGAATTTGATCGTGCCCTGCTTTTCGGTGATCTCCAGCGTGTCAGTTCCGGGCAAGAACTCGATTGCCCAAGGCATGTCGAGCGTTGCCATTTCGGTGACGGTGAATTCCGCCTCCCCGGCGCTTTCCCCGGTTTCGGCAGTCGCGCAGCTTGCGAGCGCCAGCGCGGGGAGCGAAACTGCGAAGGTCGTAAACGAAATGGATTTCATGGCTCAGCTTTCTCTCGGTTCCAGTGATGTACCCGCACGGCTCGTCATCGGAGTTGATGAGGCCGGACGCGGGCCGCTGGCAGG
>JAYPMZ010000002.1:63215-70854 GCA_038130205.1 Erythrobacteraceae bacterium
GGCCGGTGGTGGCCGCAGCGGTGGTGCTGGGTGTCGAAGTACCCGCAGGTGTGGGCGATTCCAAGCAGCTTTCGGCCAAGCGCCGCGCCGCGCTCGACGTGCAATTGCGCGAAAGCTGCGATTGGGCGGTGGCGGTGGTCGAGCCTGAAGAGATCGACCGCATCAACATCTTTCAGGCGACGATGGAGGCAATGACGCGCTGCGTGCGCGACCTTGTCGCACAATTGCCCGCCGCGCCCGAAGTGGTGCTGATCGACGGCAATATGACCCCCGAGCGTCGCTGCGCCGAATGGCGCTGGCCCGCGCGTGCTATCGACAAAGGCGATGCAAAGGAGGCGTGCATCGGCGCGGCCTCGATCATCGCGAAGGAATGGCGCGACCGCCTGATGGTGGAAGCAGCACGGGCGCACCCGCATTACGGCTGGGAGCGCAACAAGGGCTATGGCACTGCCGAACACATGGCTGCGCTGCGCGAGCACGGGCCGACACCGCTGCACCGGCAGAGTTTTGCGCCAGTCGCGCAGGCGACTTTGCTCTAACGCAAGGCTCGCCTAAAGCCTCGCCATGCTTACAGCGATTCTTCTCAGCCTCGCCGGTCTTGTCGGCCTTGCTATCGGTGGTGAACTTCTGGTGCGCGGATCGGTGGCGATTGCGCAAAAACTGGGCGTCTCTCACCTGTTCACAGGGCTGGTGATCGTCGGCTTTGCGACCTCGATGCCCGAAATGGTGGCAAGCGTGCAGGCTGCGCTCGACGGCTCGCCGGGGATCGCATGGGGCAATATTGTCGGATCGAACCTTGCCAACACGCTGATGATCCTCGGCATATCGGCGCTGGTAATGCCGATTGCGCTGGTCGGTACAGGGCGGCGCGATGCGGTGACGGCGCTGGGCGTGACACTGCTCTTGTGGGCGCTTGCGCTGTCGGGGCTGGGCGGGCGCTGGATCGGCTTTGCGCTGCTGGCGCTGATCGTTGCTTATATCGTGTGGCGCTACCGTCATCCCGGCGCCGCGCTGCTTGAGGACGATCACGACGAGACCGCGCCCACCGGCACGGTAATTTCGGTCATGCTGTTCCTCGTCGGGTTGGGAATTCTGGTCGCGGCGGGCGACGCGCTGGTGACGGGAGCCATCGAACTGGCGACTATTTTCCGCGTTCCCGACACGGTGATCGGGCTGACTGTGGTCGCTGTCGGCACTTCGCTGCCCGAACTCGCCGCCTCGATCGCAGCGGCGGTGCGGGGCAAATCGGCGCTCGCCATCGGCAATGTGCTGGGATCGAATATTTACAACATCCTGCTGATCGGCGGGGTGACGATGGGGATCGCGCCCACCGCTCTGCCCGCCGACCTGCTCCCGCTGCAATTGCCGCTGCTCGCCGCGAGCGCCGCTGCGCTGCTGGCGCTGCTTTGGTTCGCCAAGCGCATCGGGCGCGTGCTCGGCGCGCTGTTGCTGGCGGCCTTTGTCGGCAATGTCGTGCTGGCGTTTTCCTAGCCGAACGCTTTGGCTGCCAGCTGGTCCATATAGTCGCGCGCCCAGCGCTCTGCGGCGATCGGATCGGGCGGCATCCCTCCTTCCTGTTCGGTCGCGCCGCTCAATTCATCGCGGCTGTTGACCTTCGGGAAGGGGAGGTCGGGCACGGGCACACCCAGAAATTCGCACAAGGGCTCCCAACCCATCTTGGGGTGGAACACCAGCAGGCGCTCCGCAGCGATTGTGTCGATCACCTCCTGGTTCCGCTTCACATACCAGTCCGTCATGAAAGCGCGGTCGGCGATGTCGCCACCTTCGAAATGGTCGAAGATTACCCCCTTCATCATGTCGCCAAGCGGCGTGCCGACCAGTCCCGCCTGCATCGGCGGGGAGAAGATCGTGGCGCTCACCGATTCAAACCAGCTGTCAGGATCGCGCGTGGTCAGTACTATTTTGGCTTCGGGATAATGCGCTGCAAGTTCGCGCCAATAGCTTGCAGAAGGGTAGTCGCTCGACGCGCGAAAGCCGTCGAAAATGGCGTCCCAATCGGGATTGCCGCGCGCCGCCGCGGTCCATAGCGGCACCTGACGCCGCCCGTCTGCGAACACTTCGACCATGTGGTGACACGGTCCAAAGCCGAGCTTCTCCAATGCAAACTTCATCGAAAAAGTAGCGTTCCGGCCCAATCCGGCCGCGATTACTTCCAAAGCCATTTCCGTTCCCCCCAAACCCCAATCTCTGCCCGGTTCGAGTCCTTTGTGCCACACCACCCCATCTGGAGTCCCGCGCAAAGCGACGGACTCAACATCTTGTGGGGCCCGCTTTTGTTCCGCCCCGCGGATAAGGTTTTCTACCAAGGGTTAACCATAAGCCCCGACAATCATTGCGCTTGACGCGGAGTCCGCGAGGACTCATGCCTGTGGATAAGTTTGACGCAAGACGCAGGATCGGGACGAAAAAAATGGGCGTGATGGAAACACAAAAGCTGCGCACGAAGGGCTCGCAAAAGCTCTCAACTGACGTGCGTAAGCTGTTGCCTTTGGGGCAAATTCTGTCCGGCGATTGCATCGAGGCCATGCGTTCGCTGCCCGACAATTCGGTCGATTGCGTGTTCGCCGATCCGCCCTACAACCTCCAGCTCGGCGGCGATCTCAACCGTCCCGACGGCAGCGAAGTCGATGCCGTGACCGATCACTGGGACCAGTTTGAATCGTTCCGCGTCTATGACGATTTCACCCGTGCGTGGCTCACCGAAGCGCGCCGCGTGCTGAAGCCCGACGGCTCGCTCTGGGTCATCGGCAGCTATCACAACATCTTCCGTTGCGGCGCGATCCTGCAGGATCTGGGCTTCTGGATCCTCAACGACATTATCTGGCGCAAGACCAACCCCATGCCCAATTTCAAGGGCACACGCTTCACCAATGCGCATGAAACGCTGATCTGGGCGAGCATGGGAGAGAAGTCGCGCTACCAGTTCAACTATCGCGCGATGAAGACATTGAATGACGAGCTGCAAATGCGCTCCGACTGGGTGCTGCCGATCTGTTCGGGCGGCGAACGGCTGAAGGAAGACGGCAAGAAGGCCCACCCGACGCAAAAGCCCGAGGCGCTGCTTTACCGCGTGCTGCTGGCGACAACTGAAAAGGGCGACGTGGTGCTCGACCCGTTCTTCGGGACCGGAACCACCGGCGCGGTGGCGAAACGTCTGGGCCGCGAATGGATCGGTTGCGAGCGCGAGGCCTTTTATCGCGGTGTCGCGATGAAGCGCATCGAGAAGGAACTGCCGCTTGACGAAAGCGCGCTCACCACCATGCAGAGCAAGAAGAGCGCGCCGCGTGTCGCTTTCGGTTCGGTTGTCGAAAACGGCCTGATCAAGCCGGGCACGCAAGTGTTCGACAAGAAGCGTAAATGGACCGCCATCGTGCGCGCTGACGGCTCGCTCGAATGCGACGGCAAGACGGGTTCGATCCATGGCCTCGGCAAGGACCTGCAAGGCGCGCCGAGCTGTAATGGCTGGACCTTCTGGCATTACGAGGACGGCGGCGAGATCAAGGTGATCGACACCGCGCGCGAACTCTACCGTCTCGCCAGCGAGGACTAGCCCGCCTCAAATCGGTTTCTGTACTGCCGGTTGGCCGTCACCCGAACAGCCGTAAAGCCGTTAGTAGTCGCCTGTCCTACACAGGTCGAATAGGCTATGGTCTGCGTATGCGTGCAATGGGCAAATTAACCCCGATTTCACCGAGCTTCCCTAAACGGGATTTACCACCCCCCGTTTTAGCCCTCAGGACAGTGTTCCATGTGTTCCATCCTGTAGGGTTTGCTCCTCAGTTCGCCCTCCAGAGGAACCCCGATTGACTGCTTCCGTTTACCTCTTCCCCATTGCCTACACCGCCGGCCCCCAGTCGGATGAAGGCCATGTCATCCAGCTTGCCGGTTCGATGGTCTATGCTGATCGCTTCGCGCTGGTGCTGCGCGAAAACGGCGAGGTCGCGCACCGATGGACCTTCGGCGTGCGTCAGGCCGATGCGATGCTGCGCGAACCCGGCGACTCGCTGACCGAAGAGGCGCAGCGGCAATGGCACAACTTCCAGATGAAGCACGGCCCGCTCGAACTGGGCGACCGCGTGATCCGGCTCGACCAGCCGCAGGTGATGGGCGTGCTCAATGTGACGCCCGACAGCTTCAGCGATGGCGGCGAGTTCCTCGACAAAGCGGAGGAAGGCCGTCGCCATGCCGCCGCCATGATCGGCGCGGGCGCGGCGCTGATCGACATTGGCGGCGAAAGCACGCGGCCCGGCGGCCCTGCCACTTGGGAAGGCGACGAGATCGAACGCATCGGTCCGGCAGTCGAATACGTTGCCGGCATGGGCGGCGCCGTCAGCATCGACACCCGCCGCGCAAGCGTGTTGCAGGCAGGGCTCGAACGCGGGGCGCACGTTCTGAACGATGTCTCGGCCATGCGCTACGATCCGGCCATGCTCGAACTGGTGGCGGCTGCGATGATCCCCGTTGTGCTGATGCACTCGCCCGGACGCGGCGAGGACGTGCACGCGATGGATAGTGTGAGCGGCGGCGAATACGAAGACGTCGTCACCGATGTGTACGAATCGCTCAAGGCTTCGCGCGAACGTGCGATTGCTGCGGGTGTCGCCGAAGAGAACATCATCCTCGATCCGGGCATCGGTTTCGGCAAGACGGTCAATGACAACCTCGCGCTGATGAACGCGCTGCCGCTGTTCCACGGTCTCGGCAGCCCGCTGCTGGTCGGGGTGAGCCGCAAGCGGATGATCGGTGCGTTGTCGAACGAAGAAGACGCTTCGAACCGTCTCGGCGGTTCGATTGCACTGGCGATCAAGGCGCTCGATGCGGGCGTCCACATGCTGCGCGTCCATGATGTCCCCGAAACGATACAGGCGCGCAACGTGTGGCGCGGCATGCGCGATGCGTCGCTGACCGATTTCAGCCAATTGCCGATGTCGTTCTAGGCCCAATCTCGTTGTAGGCCCAATCTCGTTGTAGGCGAGGCGCGACACCCTTGGTATCAGGGCAGGCAATTCGATGGAGGATACCGAATGCGCCTGTCCAAGCTGATCGCCCTTGGCTCTGCCACCGCCGCTTTGGCGAGCGCCCCGCTGCTCGCCGATCCGCCGGAGGTGAGCATCGGCGCGGACGAGTTGCTTGCGCCCTACCACGCCAAGCTGGCGGCAACTGTCGACATGCCGCTCGCGCCGCCAAACCCCGCGCTTGCGGCTGACACGGTGCTGACCCGCTTCGCGTTCGGATCGTGCAATGAGCAGAACAACCGCCAGCACATGTGGTCGCTGATCGCTGCGCGCAATCCGCAGGCGTTCCTGTTCATCGGCGACAACATCTACGGCGACCCGACATGGGACGGCGGCGCCGACCTCGGATCGCTGCGCGCGGCCTATGCCAAGCAATCGACCCATCCCGAGTTCATCGATTTCGCTGCCAAAATCCCGATGCTTGCGACATGGGATGATCACGATTTCGGCTTCAACGACGGTGGCGCTGCCTTCACTCATCGCCGCTTTGCCGAGACGATCTTCGAGACCTACTGGCGTTCGCCCGCCGACGTGCGCGAGCGGGACGGCGTCTATATGAGCCGCATGTATGGCGAAGCGGGCACGCGAGTGCAGGTCATCCTGCTCGACACGCGTTTCTTCCGCTCCAACCTGCGCCGCCCGAAGGAAGGCGAGGAGGGGCCCGCATCGGGTCGCTTCCTGCCCAATGAGGACCCGCAAGCGACGGTGCTGGGGGACGCGCAATGGCAGTGGCTCGAAGCCGAGCTGGCCAAGCCTGCCGATCTGAGGATCGTCGTCACCTCGATCCAGTTGATCAGCACCGCGCACGGATGGGAGGCTTGGTATGAAATGCCGCAAGAGCGACAGAAGATGCTCGACTTGCTGGGCAGCCGCGCCGAGAGCGGGCTGGTGGTGCTGTCTGGTGATCGCCATGCGGGCCGGATTTACCAGCTTGCGCAGGGCGAAGAGACGATCACCGAGGTCACCAGCTCATCGCTCAACGTGTCCTATTCCACCACCGCGCAATCGACCGCGCGCGAGCCGGATGCCGACCGCGTGACCAATCTGATTGGCGAAGAGAATTTCGGCCTTGTCGATATCGACTGGGCCGCGCGCGAGCTGACCCTCACCCTACTCGGGAACGAGGGGCAGACCCACGCGCAGCGTGTCGTGAAATGGTAGGCTAACCCGGAGAGGCAGCGCTGCCTGCGAGCAGCCCGCCGTCGAGCGTCAACTCGCTGCCCGTCATATAGGCGCTCTCCTCGCTGGCGAGGTAGAGCGCCAGCGCGGCAACTTCCTCGACCGTGCCGGACCGCTTCAGGGGTGTGTCTGCGACCAGCGCCGCCATATTCGCCTCGCGCTCCGGCCCGTCTCCGAGCATCGGCTCCCACATCGGGGTGAGCACGGCGGCGGGGTGAATCGAGTTGCACCGCACCCCCCAGCCGTGGCTTGCGGCGGAAAGCGCGACCGATTTTGAGTGGGTGCGGATCGCGGCTTTCGAAGCCGCGTAGGCCACCGCTCCGGGAATGCCGACGAGGCCGGAGCGCGAGGAGATGTTGATGATCGACCCACGCTTCTTTTCGCGCATCGCCCGCAAGGCATAGCGGCAACCGAGGAAAGTGCCGTCGGTGTTGACTGCGTGGACAGCGCGCCAGTCCTCCAGCGAGGCGTTCTCGGGATCTTGCGGAGCTACGCCCGCCTCGAAGCCCGTAATGCCCGCGTTGTTTACGACCACTTGTGCTTGCGGAAGCCGTTCGGCCAACGCGTCCCAATCAGCCTCGCTGCGCACGTCGAGGTGCATGTAATCGCAGCCGATTGCGGCAGCCGCCGCTGTGCCTGCCTCATTGTCGATATCGGTGAGCAGAACTTTGCCGCCCTCCGCATGGAAAGCGGCGCAAATAGCCTGGCCGATGCCGCGTGCACCGCCGGTTACGACGCAAACTGCGCCATTGAGTTTAGACATGGGGAAACCTCAAGAATGTAAGATACAGGTGTGGCGTCGCCCGCTGGCCCGCCGATTGCTCAATGCCGCCTTAGCGGTTGCGCTTGTCCACCTGACTCACTCCTTGTTGGTGTCGAACTTGTAGCCCGATCACGCCGTGTTGTCGATGTGATTCAGACCGAATTTTTGTAATCCGTTCAAGTAAAGACCTCGAAAGTATGACTATTGCTGTCACAAACCGCTCGATCCGGCCCCACCGACTTGAACTCGATCTCCGTGCCTGACAGGGGCGTCAGGGAAATAGGAGATGTGAAGATGCGTGTTCTTCAATGTGCTGCCGCGATTGCTTTCGCTTTGTCGTCCGTTCAGGCGTCGGCTCAACTATCGGACTGGTCGGTTGAGTCTTTCGATGCGGCTGGAAACTGCATCGCAGTGTTGGACCTTGATGGTGTCGAAGGGCTTCCCGAAGGTTCGGCGAACAAGGTGCATTACCTGCAAAACGCAGAGAAGATAAACGGTAGTAACGGCATCCTGCTGATGTTCGGCTACACTTTCGATCATGGCGGGATCGAAAAGGTCGACGGCACCGTCGCGATCTTTCACGCAGATGCCCCGATGGAGACATTCGAGCGGGACATTCTAAAGGTCGACAAGGAAGCCGATGCCTTCGGTGTCTTGCTGG
>JAYPMZ010000003.1:0-29293 GCA_038130205.1 Erythrobacteraceae bacterium
AAGGTGTGTGAATGCGCCTCTTCAAGCTTCGCTCGATTCGGCTCAAACCACCGACTATCGCGATCCCGAACCTTTCGAGGTCGAGACGCATGGTCACCACTTCACATTCTACCCTTGCGGCAAGGACCGGATCGAGGCGCTAATCGAGGTGATCGAATCGGCGCAGGAAACGCTCAACTGTTTCTATTTCCAATATGCCGAGGACGATGCCGGAACGCGGGTTCGCGATGCCTTGAGCGAGGCCGCGAAACGCGGAGTGGAGGTCAAGCTCTACATCGACGCCTTCGGCAGTAGCGCCGAGCCGCCGTTCTTCGAGCCTTTCAGCGATGCGGGCGGAACTTTCTCGCGTTTCGAGCCCAAGTTTTCCAAACGGGCCCTGATCCGCAACCACCAGAAAATGTGCATCGCGGATAACGAGCGCGTGATGGCGGGCGGGTTCAACATCACCGACGATTATTTCGCGCCGCCTTCACAGGACGGATGGAACGATCTGGGCGTGAAGATCACCGGGCCGCTGGTGCAACGCTACACCGACTGGTTCGCCTGTATCGACGAATGGATCCTGACGGACGGTTCTGAATTTCGCCGCATCCGCGAGATGGTGCGCGACTGGGAGCCGGGCGACGGGCCGGTGCAGCTGATCATGGGCGGGCCGACTTCTGTCACCAGCGAATGGGCCCGCGCTTTCAAACACGACATCACACACGCCAAGAAGATCGACGTGGTGACAGCCTATTTCGCCCCGCCGCGCAGTATGCGCCAGGTTCTGCGCCGTGCAGGGAAGCTCAAGAAGCTGCGCATGATCCTTGCCAGCAAATCGGACCTTGCGATCACCGTGCTGGCCGCACGGCTGCACTACAAGCGGCTGGTAAAATCGGGTGCAAAGGTGTTCGAATACCAGCCTTCGAAACTGCACATGAAGCTGCTGGTGCTCGACGACATTTGCCATTTTGGCAGCGGCAATCTCGATATGCGCTCGGTGCGACTGAATCTCGAAGTCATGGTCCGGGTCGAGGACGCGGAAATGGCCGAAAAGCTGCGCGGCCTGATCGATCACATGCAAAAGGCGAGCCGCAAGGTCGATAAGAGCTGGTTCAAACAATATGCCGGCGTCACCGACAAATTGCGCTGGTACGTCAGCTCCTTCATGCTGCGGTTTGTCGATTACAACCTCAGCCGCAAACTGGGCATTGGCCCGAGCAGCCTCAAGAATGCCAGCCCGCGTTACAAGGGGCCGGCGGACGAATAACGGCGTGTGTGCCGGTCCGGCCTACTCCTCGACTCCCCAGCTCGAATAGTCGCGCATATTGGGCGAGGTGAACTTGGTGATCTCGCTCTGGAAGTGGAGCGGGACATTGCCCGTCGAACCGTGGCGCTGCTTGGCGACGATCAGCGTCGCCTTGCCGACCAGCTGGTCGTAGGTTTCCTCCCACGCGCGATATTTCTCGACGATGTCGGGCGCGGAACTGCCGTCGGGCGTGTCGGGTTTGACCAGCAGATGGTAATAGTCCGAGCGGTAAATGAACCACACCATATCGGCGTCCTGCTCGATCGAGCCCGATTCGCGCAGGTCCGACAGCATCGGGCGCTTGTCCTCGCGCTGTTCGACCGCACGGCTCAGCTGCGAAAGCGCGATCACGGGCACCGACAGCTCTTTTGCCAGCGTCTTCAATCCGCGGCTGATTTCGGAGATTTCGTTCACGCGGTTGTCGTTAGCGCGGCCCGAACCTTGCAGCAGTTGCAGATAGTCGATCACGATCAGGCCGATGTCGTGCCGGCGTTTCATCCGCCGCGCGCGGGTGCGCAGCGCGCCGATGGTGAGCGCGGGCGTATCGTCGATATAGAGCGGCAGTTCGGCGAGCCGCTGGCTTGCGAAAGACAGCTTCTGGAAATCGTCGCGGGTCAATTGGCCGCTGCGCAGCGCCTCGGACGAAACTTCGGACTGTTCGGCCAGAATACGCGTCGCCAGCTGGTCGGAACTCATTTCGAGGCTGAAGAAAGCGGTCGGCGCGCCATAGTTGTGGTCGCCGCCGTCGCGCTGCCATTTGAGGTGTTCCTCGGCGCAATTGAAAGCGATGTTGGTGGCAAGCGAGGTCTTGCCCATGCCCGGACGCCCGGCGAGGATGATAAGGTCGCTTTCGTGAAGCCCGGCGGTTTTCTGGTCGATGGTTTCGAGCCCGGTGGTCCGGCCCGACAGGCCGCCGCCCGAATTCATCGCCGCCTCGACCATGCGGATCGCGGTAAGCGATGCCTCGCGGAACGTCGCGGCTTCCTTGCCCGTCGATGCGCCTTCGGCCACGCGGTAGAGGTCTGCTTCGGCCTGCGATATGCGATCGACGGGGCTGGTTTCTTCCGAGGTGTCGAGCGCGCCTTCGACGAGGCCGCGGCCCACGCTCACCAATTCGCGCAACAGCGCGAGGTCATAGATTTGCTGGGCAAGTTCGCGCGGGGCGAGCAGGCCTGCGCCATTGGCGGTCAGCTGGGCGAGATATTTCGGTCCGCCCAGTTCCTTAAGTGCCTCGTCCGCTTCGAAATGCGGGCGCAGCGTCACCGGCGAAGCGGTCGCATTGCGCTCGATCATGCGCAGGATCCGCTCGTAAATCCGCTCGTGCAGCGGCTCGAAGAAATGGTCGGGGCGAATCGGGGTCTGCAATTCCTCGATCACGCGGTTGTCGATCAGCACTGCGCCAAGAAACGCCGCTTCGGCCTCGAGATTGGAGGGAAGCTTGCGCGCGCTTTCGGATTCCGATTCGACGATCATCAACGGTTTGGGGTCAGGCATGCGGCCCTGATGCGCTCACACCTGCCTGCTATCAACCGCTACATGCGACAAATTTGAACCACACGGCTGTGGATTGCGGGGATTGCGCGCGGGGCGTGTTCGGAAGTGCTTGAAAAGTGGGTGCTGCATCTGCGAAAGCGGGTTCACGATGACCGGCCTCACTTCCGATTCCAGCCCGCCTGTGGGCAATCATCGCATTGCGCACATATCGCTCGATGAAGAGACGATCCTGTGGCGCAATGCCGATGTCGAACAGGAACGCCGCGTCGCGATTTATGACCTGATCGAGGAGAACACCTTCAAACCCGTGCGCTCTGCCGAGCGCGGGGCCAAGGGGCCTTATCGTCTAGCGCTGTCGGTGATCGACGGGCGTCTGGCGATGGAAATCTCCGACGAGACAGAACAATTGCTCGAAACGCTGCTGATCGGCTTGGCGCGCTTTCGCCGTCCGATCCGCGAATATTTCGCGATTTGCGACAGCTATTATCAGGCCATCCGCAAGGCGACCCCGGCCGAGATCGAGACGATCGACATGGCCCGGCGCGGGATTCACAACAATGCCGCCGAACTGCTGGTCGAGCGGCTGGAGGGCAAGGTCGAGACCGATTTTGCCACCGCGCGGCGGCTGTTCACGCTGATCTGCGTGCTGCACATCAAGGGTTGAGGGCGCATGGCTCGCAAGGCAACGCGCCGCCGCAAGCAGGGGAGTCTTCGTACGCGCTGGGCGCTGCGGCTTGTCGCGCTGGCCGTGCTGGTCGCGATCGTCTTTGTCGCGTGGTTCTGGTGGGATATGCGCAGCTGGCGGCCCGATAGCGAGCACTATCCCGAACAAGGCGCGGTGGTCGCCAGCGGCGTCACCGATGTCCGCTTCGAAACGCTGAAAGCAATCGGCGCAGACTTCGTCTATCTCGAACTTGCTGGCACCAATGCCGCGCCTGATCCGGGCTTTGCCGCAAGGCTCAAGGCGGCGCAGGAAGCGGGGCTGAAAGTCGGTGTCGTCGAACCGTTCGATCCGTGCCTGCGCGCCGACGAGCAATCCGCGCGCTTTACCCGCATGGTCCCGCGCGATGCCGATTTGCTGCCGCCTGCCATCGCGCTCACCTATACGGCGGCGGATTGCGAGCCTGCGGTCAGCGATGCGGCGGTCGAGAGCGAGCTGACCACGCTGGTCAACCAGATCGAAATGCACGCAGGCAAGCCGGTTATCCTGAAACTGGGCCGCGAATTCGAAGCGCGCCATCACACCGCCACCAGCACGGCGCGCGACCTGTGGCTGATGCGCGACCGCGCACGGCCCGATTACGCCGGACGCCCGTGGCTGCTATGGAGCGCCAACAGCCAGCTGGTGAGCGAGGCGGCGGAAGGACCGATTGAATGGGTAGTGGTGCAAAGATGAACGAGCAGGAACTGATCGAGGCGGCAAAGCAGGCGGCAAAAGCTGCCTATGCGCCCTATTCCGACTATCAGGTCGGCGCGGCGCTGCTGTTCGATGACGGCGCGGTTATCACCGGCACCAATGTCGAGAACGCCAGCTACGGCCTCGCGCTGTGCGCCGAAACGGTCGCCATCGCAAAGGCATTGGGCGAAGGACGGCGCGGCGGCTTGCAGATGGTCGCGGTGACAGGACCCGAGGGCAAGGGCGATGGATCCCCGATCACGCCGTGCGGGCGCTGTCGCCAGGTGCTCAACGAAATGGCGCAGCTGGGCGGAACCGATCCGCAAGTGCTGTGCGTGGGCAAGGACGAGGTCCGCCGGGTGCAGCTGTCCGCGCTGCTCCCGCACGCCTTCGGCCCTGCAAACCTCGCCTAATTCCCGAGCAGCCGCCCCAGCGGGTTGCGGCGAAAGTCGCGTTCTTCATTGCCGATATAGGCGAAAATCCCGTCGAGGCCCTGATCTGTCACCGAGCGATTGATACGCTCGCGGCTTAGCCCTGCCTCGCGGATAAAGCTGTGTTCGTCGGCCAGCTTTTCAAACTGGCCGTAAACACCAGCCTCTTCCAGTGCGTCATCGATCAGCGGTTCGAGCCGTGAGTGCAGCCGGTCATTGGAGGAATTGCGCAGATAGCGCGTGCCGCCGTCGTTTTCGCGAATGACGCCGGGGGCGTCGCTGAAGGAAAGATCGTCGATCGCCTCGCGAAAGATCGGCTTGGCCTCGCCGGCCGCTACGCCTGCGGCATCGTTGATCGTCCGGGTTATCCCGCCCAGCACGCCGAGCCGGTTGCCTGCGTTCATCAGCGCGCCCATCAATCCGCCGCTGCGTCCGCCAAGCCCGCCAACAATCGGCAGGCCGATGCGGATGCTCTCGTCATTGTAGAAGGCACCGGGCTGCGCGAGTTTCTCCAGCGCATTGTCAGTCGCGCTTCCGAGAATCGAAGACAGATTGAGGCCCTGCGCGCGCAAGGGGGAAGGGAGCAGGGCGAGCGCTACAAGTCCGCCACCGGCCCCGATCATGGCGCGGCGATTAAATGGTTGTTTCATCATGCTTCTCCTTCCGTCCCCCGAAGATACCACGCTCTGGCTGGCGTGGCATGGCACAAATGGTAGAGCGGGGAGCAACAGGGAGACAATGATGTTTTTGGAACAGCCTACGCTTGATGCCTTGGTGCGCGGTGGAATTCTGGCGGTGCTCGCGCTGGTCTGGATGGTCGCGCTGATCCGCATCAACGGTTTGCAGACGCTGTCGAAGATGACGAATTTCGATTTCGTCACAACCGTCGCCTTCGGCTCGCTGATTGCCGGTGCGGCGCAGGCGAGCGAGTGGACCGGATTTCTCCAGGCGCTCGCTGCAATCCTCGGCCTGCTGCTGACGCAGGCCCTGCTCACCTTCATACGCAAGCGAGCCGAGGTCGTAAGCGATACGTTAGAGAACCAGCCGTGCCTGATCATGCGCAATGGCGAATTCGACCATGATGCGCTGAAGGCGACAGACGTCAGGCAGGATGACGTGATCGCCAAGCTGCGCGAGGCGAATGTGCTGCAATTGTCGCAAGTCCGCGCCGCCGTGCTTGAGGCAACCGGCGACGTTTCCGTGCTTCACGGCACGGCGGAACTTGACGAGATTCTGCTTAAGGACGTGCGCGGGGCCTGACGGGTCAGTCCTCCGCCGTCTCCAGCCATTCGAGCAGCGCCGCAAGGCAATCGCGCGCAAGCAGCTTGCAGCGTTCGGGCGACCAGCCCTGTTCAGGCTCGGGGAAGTCTGCGAGGTCCTTATACGGCATTTCCAGCGTCATCGCGCAGGCGCCGAAACGCTCTGCAACCTGATTGGTCGAGATCGCGAGATTGGCCTTGCCTTCAGGCGTTACCGGATAGCCGAGCTTGGTCTGGAAGTCCGGCGTGCGGCGGTCGAGGATGCGCTGGTAGCGATAATATTGCTCTCCATGCGCTTCGGTCCAACTGGGGATGCCTTCATAGCCTGCGAGGAACACCGCGGGGATCGCCTCGTCTCCGTGGACGTCCATCGCATAATCGACTCCGGTTTCGTCCATGCGCGCACGAATCGCGAGCACTTCGGGTGACTTCTCCGCGCTCGGCTCGGCCCATTCGCGATTGAGATTGGTGCCGACAGCGTTGGTGCGCAAATGACCGCGGCGCGAGCCGTCGGGGTTGCAGTTGGGCACGATGTGCAGGCGGCAATGTTTGCGCAGCCCGCGTGCGACAGGGTCGGTGGGATCGGTCAGGCATTCGAGCGCGCCTTCCATCCACCATTCAGCCTGCGTTTCACCCGGATGCTGGCGGGCATAGAGCCACACCTTGGTTTCGCCTTCGCCCATTTCCAGCATATCGAGCGGCTGCCCGTCGAGAGTGGCTGTGAGGCGGATCAGATCGACGCCTTCACACGATGCGGCCTCGGCGACGAGATCGTGGTGACGCTCCATCGAATAGGGCGCGAAATAGGCAAACCAGCAGGTGTTCGACGCCGGCGTGTAGCGGATCGTCAGCGTACCATTCTCTTCGCTCTTGTCGAAGCTGCTCGCCGCACGCGCCCAATATTCACGGTCTTCCGAAACGCAGGAATCATAGTCGGGCCAGCCGCCGGGATAGGCGCTGTCGTTGAGGCCGGTGATCTTGAGCGTTACCTCTTCACCCTGCGCGCCGGTGACGCGGAAGTGATACCACTGGGCGAATTCGCTCATGTGGTCCTTGGGAACAGCGAGCCGCGCGGTCGTGCCGTCGATCGACAACACTTCGATATTGCCGCTGTCGAAAGCGGCGTCGATCGCGATTTGGGTCATGGAAGTCCTTTTGAATTCTATTCGGTCAGTTCATCGACATCGATGGTAATGGTTTCGCCATTGCCATTGGGGAAGTCGCGGAACAAGGCCGCAGCCAAGGCGCGCGCGCTGGCGTCCACATCGGCGTAGGGGGATTTGAGCGAGACGGGCTGCTGTGCGCGCCCTTCCCAGCGCACGCGGCCCTGCGTGTCGGTGATGCGCACCGACAGCTCGCTCATCACGCGCGGGCCGTTGTCGCTGCCGCCGAGATTGATCCCGATGCCGACGCCGAGGCCGCTGCCATAGGAGCCGGTGCTGCCGCCCACGCCAACATTGACGGGGCCACGGCTGCTGCCTTGCGAAAGCGCGCTGCGGCTGGTGCGAATGGTGGCGATCTGCGTGTCGGCGGCTGCCTCCATCGCAATCTCGTAGCCCTGATTGCGCAGTTCCTCTGCCACCGCCTGTTCGAACGCGAAGCGGGCGCGCTGGTTCGACATTTCCTCGGGAAATTCGAGCGCAATCGGACCGGGGGTGACGGCATCGCGGGTCTCGGCGGCAAAACTCGTAACCTCGACCGGGCCGGTGTAGGTCGTAGTGCAGCCAGCAAGCGCGGCGGCGCAAGCCGGGATCAGGGCAATGCGGGGAAAATGCGACATGATTTCAATCCTCTTCAGCCCCGATATAGGAACGCGGGCGCTGTGATGCAAAAACTGCGCAAAAGCGGGGCTGCCAATGCGGGCCTTCACGCTTTTTCAGGATCAAGCTGTTATGCGCCGCTGCATGACTGAGACGTTAAGACCTTCCGTCCTCGTAACCGGCGGGGCCGGCTATATCGGTAGCCATGCCGTGCTCGCTCTAAAGGATGCGGGCTGGCCTGTGGCGGTGATCGACAATCTGTCGACCGGTTTCCGCTTCGCCGTTCCCGATGGCGTTCCGCTTTACGAAGGCGATATCGAGGATGCGGACCTCATGGCGCGCATCTTTGCCGAACAGGGCACACGGGCGATCATGCATTTCGCAGGGTCGATCGTGGTTCCCGAAAGCGTCTCCGACCCGCTCAAATATTATCACAACAACACGGTGAAGAGCCGCGCGGTGCTCGCCGCGGCCGTCGAAGCAGGGGTGCCGCATTTCATCTTCTCTTCGACCGCCGCGATTTACGGCACGCCCGATGTCGATGCCGTGACCGAGACAACGCCTGCTGCGCCGATCAACCCCTATGGCTGGTCGAAGCTGATGACCGAGCGGATGCTGGGCGACGTTGCCGCCGCGCATCCGATCAATTTTTGCGCGCTCCGTTATTTCAATGTCGCTGGCGCCGACCCCCAAGCGCGCACGGGGCAATCGACCGCAGGGGCAACGCATCTGATCAAGGTCGCGGTCGAAGCCGCGCTCGGCAAACGCGACTTCGTCAGCGTTTATGGCACCGATTACGACACGCCCGACGGAACAGGGGTGCGCGACTATATCCATGTCAGCGACCTTGCCGCAGCGCATGTGCTCGCGCTGGAGGCTCTGATCGACCGGCCCGAACGTTCGCTGACCATGAATTGCGGCTATGGTCGCGGCTTTTCGGTGCTCGAGGTACTTGATGCCGTGGACCGCGTTACCAATATAAAGGTGGAACGCAGGATCGAAGGGCGGCGCGCAGGGGATTCCGGCGCGCTTATCTCCGATCCATCGCTTATCCGGTCAACATTGCCGTGGCAGCCGCAGCACGCCGATCTCGACACGATCATCGCGCATGCGGTGCAATGGGAGCGCAAACTCTCCGACCTGCGCGGAAACAGTTGACCAGAATCGCTTGGGGGGTTAATGGCCGCCCTCGAAATTCGAGAGCGCCGGGCTTCGGCTTGGCGCCTTTTTGTTTGAGAGACGTAAGATGAAGATTCGCAACAGCCTCAAGAGCCTCAAGGGCCGCCACCGCGACAACCGCGTGATTCGTCGTCGCGGGCGCACCTATGTCATCAACAAGACCAACCGTCGCTTCAAAGCCCGTCAGGGCTAAGTAGCCGATTGGCCGGTCGTTTTGCGCGACCGATGAATGCAGCGGCCCGCCTCCATCCGGAGCGCGGGCCGCAGCCATTTGAGGGGCAGGGTTTATGAATAAGGCAGTCGTGTTCGACGTCGGCCGCGTGCTGTTCCAATGGCAGCTGCGCGCCCTGTTCGAGAAGCTGATCGCGGACGAGCGCGAGCTTGACTGGTTCCTCGACACCGTCGTGACCGAAGAATGGCATTTCGAACATGACCGTGGCCGCCCGCTCGGCGATATGGTTCCCGAACGCATCGCAATGTTCCCCGAATACGAGGCGCATATCCGCGCCTATGCGATCCGTTTCAACGAGACGGTGCCGGGGGCGGTCGATGGCACGCATGACATCGTGCGGCGGCTCCATGCAGCGGGCGTGCCGCTGTTCTGTCTGACCAATTTCGGGCATGAGTTCTGGAGCCAGTTCCGCCCGACGCAGCCGATTTTCGATCTGTTCGAAGATATCGTGGTGTCGGGAACCGAACAGGTCGCCAAGCCCGAACCGCGTATCTACGAGATCACCGAGACGCGCAGCGGGCGCAGCGGTAGCGATCTGTTCTTCACCGACGATAATCCCGCCAACATCGCAGCAGCCCGCGCACGCGGCTGGAACGCGCATCTCTTCACCGATGCAGCATCGCTCGAGCAGCAGCTCCGGCGCTCGGGTTTCCTCTCATAAAAAATCCCCCGGTGCGCCGTTGGGGATGCGCGCACCGGGGGAATTCAGTCTTACCCGAGTGGAGGTCGGGCTGGATGTTCGCAGGGCCGCGAGAAGAGGAAATGCGGCCAGGCGATTTCAGTAGGCGTCGGCGGCCTTAGCCGTTGCAGCGCGCCAGATCTTTTTCCTCGAGCGCTTCACCGTCGGCGGTAAAAGCAGTGATTTCACCAAATTCGCGGGCAAGACCGCGGCACACGCGCGAAGGGCGCGAGGTGCCCTTGTTGGCAACGCAGGTGTTGCCTTCGCAGGCCCACACAACGCCGCCTGCAATGGCGCGGTTTTCGTCGGCCGGCTGGGCGAGGGTCGCGGTGTAGTAGGGGCCACCCTGCGCCGAAAGCGGGGTCGAGGTGGTCACACCGAAGCTGAGGCCGGTGTAGAGGAGAGCGAGGACGAAGACCGTTGCACGGCCCACGGTGGGGATGGAGAGGTTCATTGGAGAGGGTCCTTGTTTTGTAGGTATCGAATTCAATCGCAAAATTGTGCCTGCAACGTTTCGAATTATTATCAGTTGCGAATCACTACCTATTCCATTAGGTTTTAGGTTGCAACTGAAAACTGAAATTTTTTGAAGCGCATCAAAAAGCTGGGCCTGTGGACCCGATTTCAGAAGCAATTTTGCGATTAGCGCTCATGGCGCTAAATAGGTTGCAGGAAAAGGACTGAAATATGGGCGAAGTCAGAGAACCACTGCGCGAGCTGATCGAATGCGGCCTGCCGCAAGCGCTTGAAGTTATGGGTGAACGCTGGTCGTTCATGATCCTTCGCGCGAGTTTCAACGGCCTCAAGCACTTCGAGGAATTCCTCAGCGAGCTGGGGATTGCGCGAAATATCCTCTCCAATCGCCTCGCCAAGCTGGTGGAGAACGGCATCCTCAAGCGTGAACCGTGCGCCGATGATCGCCGCAAGATCGAATACCGGCTGACCGAAAAAGGCTTCGACCTGCTGCCTGCGATGGTCGCGCTGCGCCAATGGGGTCAGCGTTACGGCACCGAAATGCAGGAAAACCCGGTGCTGGTGGACGAGCGTGACCGCCTGCCGGTCGGTCCGGTTTCGATCCTGGCACATGACGGCCGCATCCTTTCGCATCAGGATCTGTGGCTTGTTCGTCCCGATGACCTTGGCAAACGCGCCGACGGAACTGTAGCTACGCCGGGAGCAGCAATCGGGAGAGGCGACATCGTCGATCTCGAGGCTGCGAAGAAAGCCGCCGCCGGATAATCCGCTTAGCGCCGGCACCCGACCATCGAAGGAGCCGGTCAATCCATGCAAGACGCTGCCGATATTGAGGGCGCTGCCCGCGCTCATGATATCTTGCGCTCGACCTTCGGCTTCTCCGGCTTTCGGGGGCGTCAGGAGGCGGTCATCACCCGCGTTCTGGGCGGGGAGCACACGCTCGCGTTGATGCCAACGGGCGCGGGCAAGTCGCTTTGCTACCAGATCCCCGCGCTCGCCCGTCACGGGACCGCGATTGTGATCTCTCCGCTGATCGCGCTGATGCACGACCAGATCCGCGCCGCGACTTCGGTCGGCATCCGCGCCGCCTCGATGACGTCTGCCGACATGGACCGCGCCGAAACCGCTCAGGCGCTACTCAGGGGAGAGCTCGACCTGCTCTATGTCGCCCCCGAACGCGTCAACACGCCCGCTTTCCAGTCGCTGCTCTCAGCAGCCGAGATCTCGCTCTTTGCAATCGATGAGGCGCATTGCGTGTCCGAATGGGGACACGACTTTCGCCGCGATTACCGCGAATTGCGCCCTATGCTCGACCATTTCGAGCATGTTCCGCGCCTCGCGCTGACGGCGACTGCGGACGAAGTCACGCGCGCCGATATTCTCAAGCAGCTGGGCATCCCCGAGCAGGGTCTGATCAAGGCGGGTTTCGACCGGCCCAATATCCGTTACGCGATCACCGCGCGTCAGAGCGGGCCCAAGCAGATTGCGGACTTCATCCGGCGCACACCGGGCGCAGGGATCGTCTATGCGACCAGCCGCAAGGGATGTGAGGACCTTGCTGAAAAGCTCGCAGAAACAGGTCGCCCGGTCGGCGCCTATCATGCGGGCTTGCCGCCCGAACAGCGCGCGGCGACACAGGCTGCCTTCGTCGAATCCGAAGACATGGTGATGGTCGCCACCATCGCCTTCGGCATGGGGATCGACAAACCCGACGTCCGCTTCGTGGTGCATGCGGGTCTGCCCAAGTCGATCGAGGCCTATTATCAGGAAACGGGCCGCGCAGGCCGCGACGGCGATCCCGCCGAGGCGGTGATGTTGTGGGCGGCAGGCGATTTCCAGAAGGCGCGCCAATGGCTCGGCGATGTCGAGGAATCGCGCCTGCCAGCAGAGCGGGCGCGGCTCAACAACCTTGCCGCACTGGTCGAAAGCGCCGGCTGCCGCCGCGCCATCCTGCTCAAGCATTTCGGCGAAGACCCGCCCGCGACCTGCGGCAATTGCGACAATTGTCTCGAACCGCCCAAGGTGCTCGACGTGACCGAGTTGGCGCAAAAGCTCCTCTCTGCGGTCTATCGCACCGGCCAGAGCTTCGGCATCGGCCATATCGAGAAGGTGCTGCTGGGCCGCGAGGACGAGCGCGTGACGAGCCGCGGGCATGACCGGCTATCTGTGTTTGGCATCCTCAAGGACGGCGAAGCGCCCTTGCTGCGTGCGGTTGCCCGCAATCTCACCGCGCACGAGATCTTGGTGCCGACCGAACACGGCGGGCTCGCTCTGGGGCCGGGCGCGCGCAATGTGCTCAAGGGTGAAACTGCGGTGGCGATCACCGAGCCGCCCGCCAAGAAGCGTGGCCGCCGCGAGCGGGCCGATGCGATTCCGAACCCGGTCGGCGATCCGCTGTTCGATGCGCTGAGGGCCAAGCGCGCTGCACTCGCCAAGGAAAATGGTGTTCCCGCCTACATTATCTTCCACGACAGCGTTCTGCGCACTTTCGCCGCCGACCGCCCCGGCACTCTCTCGCAAATGGGCGAGATACAGGGCGTCGGCGCGAAAAAGCTGGAGACATGGGGCGGCGCGTTTCTGGAAGTGGTGCGCGAGTTCGAGGGAGCCTAACCGCGTCCTATCGTCTGGCGATAGCTCAGCGCCTCGGCGATGTGCGCACGCCCGACCTGCCGCGTGCCCGCCAGATCGGCAATCGTGCGCGCCACCCGCAGCATCCGCGTATAGCTGCGCGCCGTTAGCCGGAGTTTTTCGGCGGCGCGCATGAGCAGCGCGCGACCCTCATCATCGGGTGCGGCATGGGTTTCCAGACGCTCGCCTTCGAGTTCGGCATTCGAGCGGACCCCGCGCTCCACCGCTTTGGCGCGGGCGGCGGCAACGCGCTGGGCTACTTCGGCGCTGCCCTCGGCAGGAGGAGGTAGCGCCATATCCATCGCGCTCACCGCGCCGACGGTTACGTGGAGGTCGATGCGGTCGAGCAACGGCCCAGACAGCCGCGCCTGATATTCGCTCGCACAGCGCGGACCGCGTGCGCAGGTATGACCCGGCTCACCCGCATGGCCGCAGCGGCACGGGTTCATCGCTGCAATCAGCTGCACCCGTGCAGGGAAAGTGACGTGGGCATTGGCGCGCGCGACATCGACCTGTCCGGTCTCGAGCGGCTGGCGCAGCGAGTCGAGCACCGGGCGCTGGAACTCGGGCAGCTCGTCGAGGAACAGCACGCCGAGATGCGCGAGGCTGACCTCGCCGGGCCGCACTTTCAGACCGCCGCCAGTCAGCGCCGCCATGCTGGCCGAATGGTGCGGAGCGCGAAAGGGCCTCGCCCGGCTGATTCGTCCCTGCTCAAGCGTGCCCGCCACCGATTGCACCATCGACACTTCGAGCGCCTCGGACGGGGTGAGTTGGGGCAGGATACCCGGCAGGCAGGAGGCGAGCAGGCTCTTGCCCGAACCGGGCGGCCCCACCATCAGCAGATTGTGCCCGCCTGCCGCCGCGATTTCGAGCGCGCGCTTGGCGGTTTCCTGTCCCTTTACCTGGCGCAGATCGGGAGCATTTGGCGTGTCTTCGACCGCGCCGCGTGTAGGGTCGGGGAGCATTTGCGAGCCCTTGAGATGACCGAGCAGCGCCGAGAGATCGCGGGGAGCCAGAACCGGCACGCCGCTCGCCCATTTGGCTTCGGACCCCTGCGCCTCGGGGCAGATCAGCCCCGTTTCCAGCGTGCTCGCATGCAGAGCCGCGATCAGAACGCCGGGGGAGGGGACGATACGGCCATCCAAGGACAACTCCCCCACCGCGATCCAGTCGCCGAGCTGTTCGGCATCGGTTACGCCCATCGCCGCGAGCAGCGCCAATGCGATCGGAAGGTCGTAATGCGAGCCGTCTTTGGGCAGGTCGGCGGGCGAAAGGTTAATCGTAATGCGCTTGGGTGGCAGCGCCAGGCCCATGGCCGATAGCGCCGCCTGCACCCGTTCGCGGCTTTCGCTGACCGCTTTGTCGGGGAGGCCGACGATCGAGAAACGCGGCAATCCCGGCGCGACCTGGCATTGAACCTCGACCGCACGGGCCTCCAGCCCGAGGTAAGCAACCGTTTTGACAAGCGCGACCACGCAATTCTCCCAAATTGCGCTGCACCACGTGCTTAAGTGACTGGTTAAACACCTCTTGTCGAGTGCCTAGGCGCGATACCGAAAGGGTTTCGCAAGCATAAAAATTGGCAATTCCAAAAGGGCGGCAGTTTTATTCCTGCCGGCATGCAAAAGCTTGCCGCCATTCTTGCCATCCTCGCCGCCGCGCTGCTGGGCAGCCCTGCGCTCGCGCAGGACATGGCTGCGAGCTATGGCAATATGCGCACGGTGGTGACCGAAAGCTGGGTCGAAGAATGGGACGCGGCGAGCGGCCGATGGGTGCGCGTTGCGGATGAAGAGGCCGTCACAATCCCCGCCGATGCGCAGTTGCCTGTTGTCACCACCACCTTCGTCAATGGCGTGCAAGTGACCGAGAGCCGTTCGGCAGCACGGTTTGCCGTGCCCGAGCAGCCGCGCGGCACGGCGCCGATGCTGGGCCGATATGGTCCGTTCATCGTCACCAGCCAGACCAGCGCGGCGATGATCGGCCCGACCGATACGAATACGCCGCATGCCTTTGACGCGATGCTGCGCGATTTCCCGCAGCTTGCCATGCTCGAACTGGTCGAGGCTCCCGGCACCAGCAACGACATTGCCAATCTCGCCGTTGGTCGCCGGATTCGCGCCGCGGGAATCGCCACCCATGTGCCGCGCGGCGGCTCGGTCCGTTCGGGCGCGGTCGAACTGTTTCTGGCAGGTGCGACCCGCACCGTCGATGACGGCGCGCAATTCGCTGTGCACTCGTGGCTCGACAATTATGGCCGCGAGGCTGCCGATTTTGCCAGCGATCATCCCGCGAACCGCATGTATCTCGACTATTATGTCGAAATGGGCATGAGCGAGGCCCGCGCGCGCGACTTCTATGCCATGACCAATTCGGTCCCGCATGCGAGCGCGCTGTGGCTCCAGTCCGACGATATGCGCGCATGGCTGCAACCTGAGCGCGCTGTGCAGCGCACGATTGCCAGCCGCACGATTACGGGTCGCACGATCGTATTGGGCGAGCTTGCCCGTGCGGCAGCAATGCGGCCGGCCATGCAGGGACTTCCGGTTGATCCTGCGATCACCTATACCGACCTGAGCGACGTGACGCTTGCCAGCCTTGCGTTCTCATTGCTTGACTCAGGGGTAGCTATGCCATAGGTGCGCGCGCCTGATCTTGGCTGGTTTCACGACTGGCCGAACAATGGTGGCAGGGATCGGGGCGAACAGATCGCTTCAGGCCTGCATACCGAACCAGTTATTCGAGGACGATATGAAGCGGACTTTCCAGCCCAGCAATCTTGTGCGTGCCCGTCGGCACGGTTTCTTTGCGCGTAAAGCGACTCCCGGTGGCCGCAAGGTTCTCCGTGCCCGTCGTGCACGCGGTCGCAAGAAGCTTTCGGCTTAATTTTTTGCGCACGCCCATCCGGGCGCGCGATCTCCTCGCTCATGCGCCCTACAGGCGCATCGCTGCGGGCGGGCAGTCGCCCTTGCGGGTCCCCTTGCGGGGACCCGTTGCGTTTCCACGCCTGATAAGTAGCACTATTCGAGTCGCCGCAGGCGGCTCGCAAGGCCGACGGGCCGCCGCGGCTTATGCCGCGAAGCCAAGCGGCCCGTATGGGTCGCGCCCGGCGTTTGAGGGCGAAAGCAAATGACTCAGGCCAAAAGTGCTGCCGATTCTATGAGTGTGCTGACCAAACGCGCTGACTTCCTCGCGGCGAACAAGGGGCTGCGCAATGCGCGGACCGGATTTGTGCTGCTGACGCGCCCCAATGGCGGTGAAGGCGTGCGCTATGGAATTACCGTCACCAAGAAAATCGGCAACGCGGTGGTGCGAAACCGGATGAAGCGGCGGTTTCGCGAGCTTCTGCGCGCTGCGCTGCCCGAACATGCGTTGGCCGATCACGATCACGTCCTGATCGGGCGCGCAGGAGGGGTGGAGCGCGATTTTCACCTGATGGCTGAGGAGCTGGAAAAGGCGCTGGCCCGTGCGGCGGAAGGCAAAGGGGACAGCGGCCGCGGACGCCGCCCCAAGCGGGGGAATCGCGGTCGGAACGCGAGAACGTGAAGTACATCCTCATCCTCCTCGCGCGCGCATGGCAGCTGGGTCCTTCGCTGATCCTGCCGCCGACTTGCCGATATTCGCCATCTTGCAGCCATTACGCGATCGAGGCGCTGACGAAATATGGTGCTCTCAAGGGTGGATGGTTGGCATTAAAGCGTATAGGGCGCTGCCATCCATGGGGCGGCCACGGTCACGACCCGGTTCCCTGAGGTATTCTCAAGGGGCTGGAAACGCGTTAGTGTAATGCCCACATAACACACTTCGAATGACTTCTCGCTAGGGTACGAACTTGGACAACCAGCGCAATCTCCTGCTCGCCGTGGTGCTTTCCGGCCTGCTCATCCTTGGTTGGGATATGGGTATGCAATACCTCTATCCGCAGCCAGACGAACCCGTTGTGGCCGAAACCGATGCGGGCGCAGCGCCCGGTACGACTGCCGTGGCAGGCGATAGCGGCAGCGGCGATCTCGGCGATGCGACGGCAGCACCGGCTGGTCCGATCGATCTGTCCTCCGCTCTGGCCGACCCCAACCGCGTGGTGATCGATGCGCCGCGAGTGGCCGGTTCGATCAACCTCGTCGGCGCACGTATCGATGACATCGTGCTCAAGGATTACAAGCAGACCACCGACAAGGATTCGGGGCCGGTCCGCCTGTTCGCCCCCGAAAACACCGACGGCCAGTATTTTGCCGAGTTCGGCTTTGTCGTGGGCGGCAAGCGCATGCCCTCGAATGCGGTGTGGCAGGCCGATGGCGAAAAGCTGACCCCTGCAACCCCGGTCACGCTGTCGCGCACCGATGACAGCGGCATTATCTATAATGTCCGTTTGTCGATCGACGACAATTACATGATTACTGCCGATCAGAGCGTCGAGAACGCCTCCGAAGGCGCGGCGATCGTTCAGCCTTTCGCGCTGATCAACCGCACCTCGACCACCGCAACGCCTGACCAGTTTATTGCCCATGCCGGCCCCACCGGCGTGTTCGGCGGCTCGCTCTACGATCCCAATTCCTATGAAGAACTGGCCGAGCTGGGCCGCGACAACCCTGCGGGCACTGCCGCGTGGCTGGGCTTTACCGACAATTACTGGGCATCGGCGCTTATCCCCGGCGATAACGCCGCCGATTCGGCAGGCTGGCGCTCGCTCGGCAACGAGCTGTTCCGTGCCGACGTGATCTACGACACGCAGACCGTGCCCGTCAGCGGTTCGATGACGCAGACGACGCGCCTGTTCGCAGGGGCGAAGGAAAGCGCCTTGCTCGACCAGTACGAGGATTCCGGCATCACCCTGTTCGGCAAGGCGATCAGCTGGGGCTGGTTCGAATGGTTTGAAAAGCCGCTCTTGTGGCTGCTGCGCATCTACAACGGCTGGGTGCTGAATTTCGGCCTCGCGATCATCATGCTCACCATCACCGTGCGCGCGCTGATGTTCCCCGTCGCGCAAAAGGGCTTTGCCTCGATGGCTGCGATGAAGGCCGTCCAGCCCAAGATGAAAGCGATCCAGGAACGCTACAAGGACGACAAGCAGACCCAGCAGCAAAAGATCATGGAGCTGTACAAGGAAGAGAAGGTCAATCCGCTCTCCGGCTGTTTGCCCATGCTGCTGCAGATTCCGATCTTCTTTGCGCTCTACAAGGTGCTGATCCTGTCGATCGACATGCGCCACGAGCCGTTCCTTTATATCAAGGATTTGTCGGGGCCCGATCCGGCGACGATCCTCAACCTGTTCGGCTATCTGCCTTATGAGGTGTCCGGCTTCCTCGGCATCGGCGTGCTCGCCGTGCTGCTCGGCATCACGATGTGGTTGACCTTCCGCCTCAACCCGTCGGCTATGGATCCGATGCAGCAGCAGATCTTCAATCTGATGCCGTGGTTCCTGATGTTCGTGATGGCGGGCTTTGCCTCGGGCCTGCTGATCTACTGGGTAACTTCGAACATCCTCACGCTCGCGCAGCAAAAATATCTCTACTCCAAGCACCCGCAGCTCAAAGCGGCGGCGGCGAAGGAGAAGGCCGAGATGGCCGCGAAGGTCGAGCGCGAGAAGGCAGAAAAGAGTAAAGCGTGACGCCAGAACAAGAGCGCGAGCAGCAGCACCGCGAACGCGCGGCCTCGCGCCTGTTTTCAGGGCGCGTGGACTTTCTGCTATCCGCACCGCAATTGAAATTCCTGCCCGAACCGACCGCGCCCGAGATCGCCTTTTGCGGGCGCTCGAACGTGGGCAAGTCCTCGCTGCTCAACGCGCTCACCGGGCGCAAGGCGATTGCGCGCGCTTCCGTGACGCCGGGCCGCACGCAGGAGCTCAATTTCTTCGACGTCGGCGGCGAAGCGGGCAGCGATCCGCTGTTCCGGCTCGTCGACATGCCCGGCTATGGCTTTGCCAAGGCGCCGGTGAAGGTCGTCGAACGCTGGAAAAACCTTGTCAAAAGCTATTTGCGTGGCCGTGCGGTGCTGGCGCGCAATCTGGTGCTGATCGACAGTCGTCACGGCATCAAAGAGGTCGATCGCGAGATGATGAAGATGCTCGACGAAGCCGCGGTGGGCTATCGGATCGTCCTCACCAAGACCGACAAGATCAAGGCATCGGAACTGGAGCGGATCGCCAACCAGACCGCAGACGAAGCCAAGAAGCACGTCGCGGCGTTTCCCGAATTGCACCTCACCAGCAGCGAAAAGGGCATGGGCATCGAGGCGCTGCGCGCAGCGGTGGTTGCCGATGCGCTGGGCGATAGCTGGTTCCAGCAGGGCTGACGCGCCCGACCATTTCATACAAGACCCGCGGCGCGGTTTCGCGCTAAAGACAGCTTCCTGGCAGATGCTTGGGGGAGCAGGGTGTTGATCAGAAGACTCGCAATGACAGCCCTATGCGTAGGGCTGGCGCTATCGGCTCCGCTCGCGGCGCAGGACGAGGACGTCTATATTGAAGACGTGCTGGGCGAGAGCGGGGTGGCCGAACTACGCGCGCTCGAACGGCGCGGTCTCGGCCTGCTCCAGAACGGCCAGATCGAAGAGGCAGAGCCGCTCTATCGCGAAATTGTGCGGATCAACCGCGAGGCGATGGGGGAACGCAGCCCTTACACGATTTTTGCGGTGCTCGATTACGCCCGCGTGCTGACCGCAGCCGGGCGGCTGGACGAAGCCGACCGCGCCTATGTCGAAGGGCTCACTCTGGCCCGGCAGGTAGTCGGCGACCGCAGCCCCGATACGCTCGATGCGCTCAGTTCCTATGCCAATCTGCTGATGCTGCGCGGCGAATTGCAGTCGGCCGCCGATATGTATGGCGTAACGCTGCGTCTTCGCCGCGAAGTGCTGGGCGACTGGGACAGGGCGACGATCACCTCGATGAGCGACCTCGCCGATGTCCTGCGCTTGCTCGGGCGCGCCAAGGAGGCCGAACCGTTGGCCGAGGAGGCGCTGCGCCGCGCCGAGCAACTCCACGGCCCCGATTCGCCCGACCGGCTCGAAAGCATCTTCGTCTACACTGGCGTGCTCAATGCGCTCGGTCGGCTTGAGGAGGCAGAGCCTTACTACCTTTTGGCAATCGACATCACCCGCAATGCGCCTGGCGAGGCCGATGGCTATCTGCCTCGCGCACTGAGCAATTACGCCGTGCTCCTGCTCGATCTCTACCGTGCAGAAGAAGCTGAACCCTATGCCGCCGAGGCGCTGCGTGTCTCTCGCGCCTATTTCGGTGAAACCCACCGCACAACGGTTCTGGCGCGAGGCAATTACGCCCAAGCGCTGCAAGAGCTGCAACGCGAGGAAGAGGCACTGCCGCTGCTCGAACAGAACGTTGAGGTGTTTCGAGAAACGCTCGGCGAGCGCAATCCGCAGACGCTTTTCGCGATGAACAATTATGCCGGCGGGCTGATTGAAGTGGGCCGCGCCGAAGAGGCTCTGCCGATCTTTGAGCAAGTGCTCGAGGTGCGGCGCGAAGTGCTGGGCGAGAACCATCCCGACACCCTCAACTCGCTGGGCACCTATGCCACGACGCTGACCTATGTCGGCCGCGACGAAGAGGCCGTTGCGCTGCTTGCCGAAGAGGTGAGATTGCGCACTGACATGCAGGGGCTGCGCCATCAGGATACCTTGCAGGCGCTCAACAATCAGGGCGCGCTCTTGTCCAAGCTCGACCGGCTCGAGGAGGCTGAAACAGCCTATCGCACCGCGCTTCCCATTGCCCGCGAAGTGCTCGGCGAACGCTCGATCGTGGCGCTCACGATCAGCCGTTCGCTGAGCCTGATCCTGCTCGACACCGACCGGCCACAACCGGCGCTGGAACTCGCGCGCGAAGTCACCGGAGAATTGCGCGCGCGCGGAGCGAGGCAAGCGACGGGCGGGGTCGGGGCGGATGCCCTGCGCACCCGCGAGGCGTCCGGCCAGCGCATCAACGAAGGCCTGTTCGCGGACGCGCTCTGGGCCAACCATCAAGTCGCAGACCCTGAATTGTCGCTTCAGGGGGAAGCCTTTACCGCGCTCCAGCTTGCCAGCGCAGGGTCGGCCTCGCAGGCGGTGACCGAGGCAGCAGCGGCGCGGTTTGCCACCGGGCAGGGGCTGCGCGAAGTGGTCGAAGAGCGTCAGCAGCGTGTCGCGCAATGGTCCGAGGCAGACGCGGCGCTGGTTGAAGCGGTCGCAGGCGGCGCGGAGATGGCGGATCGGCGCGCTGAACTGCGCGAACAGATCGACCTGATTGAGCAGCGCTTGGGCGAACTCGACGCCAAGCTGGCCGAGAGCGCGCCGCAATATTTCGCAATCTTGCGCCAGCAGGCGGTCGAAATCGACGCCTTGCGCGGAGTGCTGGGCGAGGACGAGGCGATCCTGTTCCTTGTCTCCAGCCGGATGGGCACGCATTCGATGGTCGTCACGCAAGAGGGGATCGAGTGGCAGCTTGCCGAGCTTGACGCCAAAGCCGTCGCGGCCAAGGTCGAGGAGCTGCGCGAAGGGCTCGAAATCAGGGCCGGCGACGTATTCCTTCCCACCTTCGATCTCGGGCTTGCCCATTCGCTCTACAGGGACCTCATCGCCCCTGTCGAAAGCGCGCTGGCGGGCAAAGCGCGGGTCTATGTAATCGCCGATGGAGCGCTCTCGCGCCTGTCGCTCGGCACGCTGATTACCGCTGCACCCGATGCGGACGCAGACTCTGACGATCCCGAGACGCTGCGCAATGCGCCGTGGCTCGCCGATCGGTATGCGCTGGTGCAGATCCCATCGGTCCAGTCGCTGGTCTATATCCGCCAGTTTCACACTGCGAGCGGCGAGCCTTCGAAGGGGCAGCTTGCCTATGCGGGCTTCGGCGCGCCCGTGCTCGGCGGCGCGGCGCGTACTCGCGGTGCGCGTTCGGCAACGCTCGATGCGCTCGACGCGGCCTCGCTGATTGGCGAGGTGCGGGCGGGCGGCAAACTCGCGCTGATGAACCCCGAAGCGCTGCGCAAGCTCTCCTCGCTCCCGGGAACCAAGGACGAATTGCAAAAGGTGGCGGGAGCTTTCGGAGGCGGCTCTTCGAAACTGTGGCTCGACACTGATATGACCGAATCCGCGATCCGCGATGCCGATCTTTCGCGTACCCGCATTCTTCACCTCGCCACCCACGGCTTTACGAGCGAGGAAGCGGGAAGCCTGGCCGAGCCGGGTCTGGTTTTCACCCCGCCTGCCGAGGCAGGTCCGCAGGATGACGGCTATCTTGCAGCATCCGAAGTGGTCGCGCTCGATCTCGATGCGGCGCGCTGGGTGATCCTGTCAGCCTGCAACACCGCCTCGCCTTCTGGAAAGCCGGGAGCAACCGGCCTGTCGGGGCTGGCGCAGGCGTTCTTCTATGCGGGCGCCGAGAGCCTGCTGGTGAGCCATTGGCCGGTGTTCGACGATATCGCACCGCGCCTCACGACCGAAACGCTGCGCCGGTCCGAAGCAGGCATGCCGCGTGCCGAGGCCTTGCAGGCGGCGATGCGCGAGATCCGGATGAACCGCGACATCGACGCGTCGCACCCGGCGGTCTGGGCTCCATTCGTGCTGGTGGGCGAGGGGCGGTAAGCGCCGCCTAGGTGGCGAACAACTGGCCCATATCGGCAAAAGCCTTGAATTCGAGCGCATTGCCAGATGGATCACGCAGGAACATCGTCGCCTGCTCGCCCGGCTTGCCCTTGAAGCGCACGGTGGGCTCTATCACGAATTCGGTGCCCGCCGCGGTGAGCCGTGCGGCGAGCGCCTCCCACCTGTCCATATCGAGCACCAGACCGAAATGCGGGACGGGCACGTCATGCCCGTCGACCGCATTGCTGGTGCGATCGCCTGCCCCGCTCGCTTCTCCTGACATATGCGCGACGATCTGGTGGCCGTGAAAGTCGAAGTCGATCCATTCGTCCGATGATCTCCCTTCCGCGCAGCCCAGAAGCTCGCCATAAAAAGCGCGCGCGGCGGCGAGGTCGTGAACCGGAAAGGCGAGATGGAAGGGCGGTAGGGTCATATCGCGATTGTCTGCCTTAAGGCTTCGCCGAACGCCACATTTTCCTACTCGCCTGCTTTCTGCCAGCGTCAACGCGATGACCGACGAAGCTGCCATGCGCGCCGACCCTGCCGGATTTCTCGCCCGCGCACTGAAGCGGCTAGATGCGGGGGAAAATCTCTTCCCTGAACTGTGTTCCACCCGTTCCACGGTTCAGCATGGACGGCGCAATGATGAACGCTTACAGCGCCCGGAAACGCAAGGTGGAGCGCTGAGTCGCATGAAGCTGATCATCGGCAACAAGAACTATTCAAGCTGGTCGCTGCGCGGCTGGCTGGCCGCGAAGCAGTCGGGTCTGCACTTTGAGGAAATCACCGTTCCGATGCTCGGCGAGCATTGGGAGAACCGCAAGCAGGACGACCAGTTCCAGCCGTCATCCGGCAAGGTGCCGATCCTTTGGGACGGCGATACGGTGATCTGGGACAGCCTCGCCATCCTCGAATACCTTGGCGACAAGGTCGGGCGCGACCGCTTCTGGCCCAAGGATGACACCGCGCGCGGCATGGCCCGCGCGATGGTTGCCGAAATGCATTCCTCCTACGCATCGCTGCGCAAGGAAATGCCGATGAACGTGCGGCGCCGGATCAAGCTGGAAGACATCAGCGAACAGACCAAGAGCGAAGTCGTGCGCATCCTCCAGCTCTGGGCCGAAGCGCGCGCGCGGCACGGCAGCGCGGGACCGTTCCTGTTCGGGACTTTCGGCGCAGCGGACATCTTCTACGCTCCCGTGGTCTCGCGCTTCATCACCTATGGCATCGGGGTTCCCGGTTTTGCACAAAGCTATATGCAGGCCGTGTGGGAGCATGACTGGATGGCGCAATGGGTCGCGTCTTCAGAGGAAGAAGAATGGGTAATCGAACAATACGAGACGGTTGGATGAAAAAGCTTATCGCACTCCTTTGCATGCTTGCGGTGCTGGCACCTGCTCCGGCGCAGGCCTGGGGCTTTTATGCCCACCGCAAGACCGCCGAGATCGCCGAGGCCAATGTCTCGCCGCAAACCCGCGCCAAGATCCGCGAATTGATGCGCTCCGAAGAGCAGCTCGGCACGCCCGATTGCGCGCTGTCCGATCTCGAAGACGCCAGCGTTTGGCCCGATTGCCTGCGCGGCAGCGGCTGGCGCTGGGCTTACACCTTTGCATGGCATTATCGCACCGCGCCGATTTGCGAGGCGTTCAACGCGCGCGCCAACTGCCCCGGCGGCAATTGCGTGACCGGCCAGATCGACCGTGCCCACCGCGTGCTTGCTGACGAGAGTCTGCCCGATGCCGTGCGGCTCGAAGCGCTCGCTTTCATGGTTCACTTCGCAGGCGATGTGCACATGCCGCTGCACTCCGGCGACCGCGAGGATCGCGGCGGCAACGATCGCGAAGTGGATTACGGCATCGTGCCGAGCCTCAACCTGCACTGGATCTGGGACGGCCCGCTCGCCGAGCGTGCGATCAGCGATCCTGCCGATCCCGTAGTGCGCCGCTATAGCGCCGCCGAACGCGCCGAGCTTGGCGGGGGAACGGCAGATGACTGGGGCCGCGAAAGCTGGGAGATCAGCCGCAGCTTTGTCTATCCGACCGCCTTTGATCGTGAGGATGTGTGCGAAAGCGATCTGCCGATGAAGACCGCTTTGACGCAAGAGGACATTGCCCGCGGCGTTCCCATTGCCAAGCGGCGCGTGCAGCAGGCTGGCTTGAGAATCGCGGAATTGCTCGAAAGCGCCTTTGCGCCGGGGCCGCTGCCCATTCCCGAACGCTAGGGGCGCTATCCGAAAGCCTTGGCGAGGAACCACACACCCACGCCAAGCATCGCCACCGCCAACACGCGGCGCACAATCCGTGCGCGCCGCTCGTGCATCAGCACGGGCCGTAGCTGCGCCGCGCCGAGGATCAGCGCAAGATGCACCGCCGTCGCCACCGAAACGCTGATCGCGGCGAAGGTGAAGCCCTGGCCGAAATCGGGCTGACCGCCGGCAACGAATTGCGGCATCACGGTGATGAAGAACAGCGCCGCCTTGGGGTTGAGCAGGTTGATGACGAACCCTGCCAGCAGGCTCCCCTGCGCGGCATCATCGGGAGTGGCGCTTTGGGAGCTATCGCCATGGTCGCGCCATGCTTCCCATGCGAGCCACGCCATCATCGCCGCGCCCAGCACCGCGACGATCTGCACCAGCACGGCCCCGCTTGAAAGGATCAGGCTTGCTGCGATCACGCTGAGCGCCGCGTTGCAGGCAAGGCCGCTGGCGATCCCGATCATCGCCGCCAGCCCCGCGCGCCGCCCCTTGGTCAAGGTGAGCGCGATCAACCAGCCCATGTTGGGGCCGGGCGTCAGCTCGATCAGTAGAACGGCGAGGGCAAAACCGAGAAGATCCATGGATGTGGGTGTCAGGAGGCTCCGTCAGCCTCGAAACGCGAGCCGTCCTTGCGCCGCTGCTCGCCGGCTCCTGCAAACAGATGCATGTCGATATCGGGATAGTGGCACGCGCTGGCCGACGGCTTGCCCATGGCAACATAGACGCATGGCGCGTCAGATCGGTTTTGCAACACATGCCCGTTGCCGTCGTTCTTGGGAAAGGCCGCAATGTCGCCTGCGTGCATCACATGCTCGCCATCGTCATCGACCAGCACCGCCTCGCCCGAAATCATCACCACCAACTCGTCCTCATCCTCATGCCAGTGGCGCTGCGCCGACCATGCTCCCGGCTTGAGGACCACATGGCTCACCCCGAAATCGACAAGGCCGCTCGCCGGAGCGATCCGCCGGTACCACCGCTCCTGCACCTTGTCGGCATATTGCGGCGGATAGCCGGTCGCATTGGTTTGCGGGATCGCATCAAGATCGAGCTTGGGCATGAACGGCACTCCTGTTAGCGATGCACACCATGAGCCAATCCCTCGACTACGCCAAGCGCCTGATCGCCGTTCCCAGTGTCACTCCTGCAACCGGCGGCGTGTTCGACGCGCTGGAGGCGATGCTTGCCCCGCTCGGCTTCGCAGTCCACCGCTTCCGGCGCGGCGACGGCCCTGAAGGCAGCGACGAAGCGCCGGTCGAGAACCTGTTTGCGATCCGCAAAGGCCCGGAAGGTTCGAAGCATTTTGCCTTTGCCGGACACCTCGATGTCGTGCCGCCGGGCGATAGCTGGACGTTCGACCCGTTCGAGCCAACCGAGCACGGCGAATTGCTCTATGGGCGCGGGGCGGTTGATATGAAAAGTGCCATTGCCTGCATGGTCGCCGCCTGTGCTGACATTCCGCAGGACGCAGGCACGATCAGTTTCATCATCACCGGCGACGAGGAAGGCCCTGCTCTCCACGGCACGCGCGCGCTAATCGACTATATGGCGGCAGAGGGTATCCGGCCCGATCTGTGCCTTGTCGGAGAGCCCACCAGCGTCAACCGGCTGGGCGACATGATGAAGATCGGGCGGCGCGGTTCGGTCAACATCTGGCTCAGCGTCGAGGGCACGCAGGGCCATGTCGCCTATCCGCATCTGGCCGACAATCCGATCCCGAAGCTGGTCGCAATGCTGGCCGAACTCGACGCGCTGGTGCTCGACGAAGGGACCGACTGGTTCCAGCCCTCGAACCTCGAAATCACCGATCTCGAAGTCGGAAACCGCGCGCACAATGTCATTCCCGCGGTCGCCAAGGCACGCATCTCGATCCGCTTCAACGATTGCCATTCGGGCGCGAGCCTGTCGGAGAAAATCGGCGCGATTGCAGAGAAACACGACGGCACCGCCCTGCCGATCATTTCGGGCGAGCCTTTCCTCACCGCACCCGGCGCATTCTCGCAAATGCTGAGCGATGCGATCGAGGCCGAGACGGGTGTCGCCCCCGAACAATCGACCACCGGCGGCACGTCGGATGCGCGTTTCCTGCGCAACGTTTGCCCGGTTATCGAGTTCGGGCTTTGCAATGCGACTATGCACAAGCGAGACGAAGCGGTAGCCATTGCCGATCTCGATGCGCTCGCACGCATCTATCGCAGCGCGGCGCTGGGGGCGCTGGCGCTGCACACGACACAAGAGGGGTCTGACGCCTGATGAAAGCCTGGTTTGCAATTCCGCTGTGGCAGCGCGTGATCGGCGCGCTCATTCTGGGCATTATCGTCGGCTATATCTGGGGACCGGGGGCGGAAAGCATCAAGATCGTCGGCGATATCTTCATCGCCTTCATCAAGATGCTGGTTGTCCCGCTGATCTTCTTCAGCCTTGTCGCAGGGGTCGCCAGTATCGGCGATATGCGCAAGCTGGGCAGCGTGGGCTGGCGGGCGATGCTGCTGTTCGTTGTAACCGGCCAGCTGGCGGTGTGGCTGGGGCTGGGTCTCGGCACGCTGTTCCAGCCCGGTGCCGGTCTCGACACCAGTTCGATCCAGGTCGATGCGGGCACGCTGGAAAAGGCGGTGGACCGGCAGGAGAACGCCCAGACCTTCTCGCAAATGATCCTTGAGGTCGTGCCGTCCAGCCCGGTTCAGGTCATGGCCGACGTCAACGTGCTGCCGCTCATCATCTTCTCGCTGCTGATCGGGATCGGTATCCTGATGGCCAAGGAAGAAGGCGAGCCTGTGCTCAAGATCTTCGAAAGCGGCAGCGTCGTGATGCAGAAAGTCACCATGGTGGTGATGGAGCTTACCCCGTTCGGCGTCTTTGCGCTGATGGCATGGGTGGTCGGCACGCTGGGGCTTGGGGCGCTGGCGGCGCTTGGCCAGCTGGTGCTGCTGCTTTACGTAGGCTGCATACTGATCATGGCGCTGATTTACGGCGGGATGATCAAGTTCCTCGCCAAGCTGCCCGTGATCGATTTCTTCCGCGGCATCGTCGATGCGATTGCGGTCAGCTATTCAACTGCCAGTTCCAACGCGACGCTGCCTGTGACCCTGCGCTGCACGCAGCGCAACCTCGGCGTGTCGAATTCGGTGTCGAGCTTCGTCGTCTCGCTCGGCGCGACAATCAACATGAACGGCACGGCGATGTATCTGGGCCTCGCCACGCTGTTCGGCGCGCAGATTTACGGCGTCGATCTGAGCATGGGCGATTACATCACGATCTCGATCCTCGGCACGATCGGTGCAATCGGTGCGGCCGGTATTCCGGGCGCGGGCCTGATCATGATGGTGCTGGTCTTCACCGCTGTCGGCGTGGACCTTGAAACCATCGCGCTGATCGCGGGCGTGGACCGTATCATGGACATGATGCGAACCACCACCAACGTCAGCGGCGACGCGGCGGTGGCGACGACGGTGGCGAGCATGACGGGCGAGATCGACCGGGCGGAGATGATCTCGGCGGACGATGTTTAGGACCGCAGCTCGATTTGCTGCATTGATGGCGGCAAGTTTGGCTGTCGCTTCTTGCGCTACGACTTACGACGACGACTATAAGCGCCTAGCGCTCGAAGCGGTCTGCGGAGATTCTATTGTTGTTGGTCGTTTGTCGAACAACCGAGATTACGAGCATGTCGAACTAGTGGGAGATATACTCGGCCACGGTTGGATGACCGGTACGGTGGAGATCGAGCGAGCTCTAGCTGGTCCCGAGTTGGATGGTCGCGTCGCTGTTCGCTATTTCGGTCATACCTACTTTGTTGAAGGCAAGCGCTTCATGTTCGTACTCGAACCGAATGACGACGGTATGTATCATATCGCTACGGCGAGCCTGATGTCTTCCCGGCCAAGCTTTTCTGTTACATGTCAGGAATCTACCGCCCCCTAGGCTTCTCCAGCACCTTCTTCCTGAAGCTGCACAAGTCCACCACGGGACAGCGCCAGCACTCCGGCGTCCGCGCCTTGCACACGTATCTTCCGTGCAGGATCAGCCAGTGATGCGCGTGCAGGCGGAAGGGCTGGGGGACGCGCTTTTCCAGCTTTGCCTCGACCTGTTCGGGCGTCTTGCCCTTCGCCAGTCCCGTGCGGTTGCCGACGCGCAATATGTGGGTGTCGACCGCGAAGGTCTCCTGTTTGAACCAGCAATTGAGCACCACATTCGCGGTCTTGCGGCCCACGCCGGGTAGCCGCACGAGGTCCTCGCGCGTGTCGGGAACCTCGCCGCCGTAATCGTCGATCAGCAGCTGCGAGAGCAGCATCACGTTCTTCGCCTTGGAGTTGAACAGCCCGATCGTCTTGATGTGCTCGACAAGCCCCTCAAGCCCCAGATCGAGCATCTGCTGCGGTGTCTCGACCTTTGCGAACAGCGCCCGCGTTGCCTTGTTCACGCCGACATCGGTTGCCTGCGCGCTCAATGCCACCGCCACCACCAGCTGATAGGCATTGCCGTATTCAAGCTCGGTTTCAGGCTCTGGGTTGTCCTCCGCCAGACGGCGGAAAAATTCGAAAATCTGGTCTTTGGTCATGATCCCGGCGGGTTCTTCGAGCGTTCAAGCTTTGCCAGTTGCGCCTCGACGCGTTCGTCCACCTGGTCAAGCCTTTCGAGGTGCTGGCGCATTTCTT
>JAYPMZ010000003.1:29303-42182 GCA_038130205.1 Erythrobacteraceae bacterium
TATTTGCGTAAGAAAAAAATTAACGATGTAAAAGGCGCATTTCTTCGATCCGCTGGTCGCGGCGGCGCTGCATCGCGTCGGAAAAGGCGGCGGCGATAATGCCCGTCGGCATGGCGACAAAGGCAATCCCCGACAGCGCCAGCGTCCCACCGATGAACTTGCCAAGCGCAGTAACGGGATAGGCATCGCCATAGCCCACCGTGGTCAGCGTAATCACCGCCCACCACAGCGCGCGCGGGATCGAACCGAAGGCGTCAGGCTGGATATGCCCCTCGACAATGTAGAGCGCGGTGGCTCCTACCAGCACGAAGATCAGGGCAAGCGCGCCGGTCACGATCAGATCGTCGCCGCGATCGGTAATCGCCTCCCACACGCTTTTGACCGCAAGGTTGAACCGCCCGAATTTCATCACCGCAAACACGCGGAACAATCGCACGAAGCGCAGAATGGCGGCGTCGGCGGTGACGAGCGGGGCGAGGGTGGAAAGCACCACCAGCAGATCGATCAGCCCGATGGGAGAGATGATGAACTTCAGCCGCTTGGCCCACGCAGAACCCTCTCCCGGTTCCTCGGCGGCGGAATAGACGCGGGCGATATATTCGACGAGGAAGATCGCCCCGAACACCAGCTCGGCATAGACGATTGTCTGGTGAAATTCGCGCGTGAAGGTGGGCTCGGTCGCAAGGATGCCCGCTCCCACGGCGAGCAGGATGACCACGATCAACAGCTTGTTCAGCAGCGTCAGCCGCCCGTCGGGATGCGCTCCGACGAAGAGTTGCTCATGCAGCTGTGCGCGGAAACGCGCCATTGCTTACCCCCCATATGTGCGGCCTAAAGCCCCAGCACGTCCTCCATCGTATAGCGTCCGGGCGCTTTGCCAATCAGCCATTCGCCCCCGCGCACCGCGCCGCGGGCAAAGATCATGCGGTTCTCGGCCGAGTGCGAAAGGGTGATGCGTTCCTCGTCGCCTGCGAAGATCACGCTGTGTTCGCCTGCCACCGTGCCGCCGCGCAGGGTCGCAAAACCGATCGCCCCCTCTTCGCGCGCGCCGGTGTGCCCGTGTCGTCCGCTGTCCATGTTCTCGGCCAGCGCAATGCCGCGCCCCTTGGCCGCCGCTTCGCCGAGCAGCTTGGCCGTGCCCGAGGGCGCATCGACCTTCATGCGATGGTGCATTTCGAGCACTTCGATATCCCAATCAGGACCAAGCTTGCCCGCTGCCTCGCGCACCATATGCGCAAGCAGGGTCACACCGAGCGAGGTGTTTCCGGTTTGCAGCACAGGCACGGCGCCCGCGGCCTCGTCGATCATCGCAAAATGCTCCTCGCCCAGACCGGTCGTTCCAATCAGGATCGGCGTGTTGCCCGCCTTGGCCGCGCGCAGATTGGCGGCGAGCGCCTCGGGAGCGGAGAAATCGACGATCACGTCGCATTGCGAGGCATGCGCGCAAGGATCGCCGCCCACATCCACGCCGACGCTCAACTGGTGTCCGGCAGCGGCAATCGCCTCCGCCAGCGCGTGGCCCATCCGGCCCTTGTGTCCGATGACTGCGAAATTGGCCATTACCGTTCCCTTTGCCGCTAAGCTTGTCGAAGCCTCGCACAATCCTCAAGTAATCAAAGCAGGCCGATGGCACAGGGACAAGCGAATATGACGCAGAAAATCGTGATCCTCACAGGCGCGGGTATCTCCGCCGAGAGCGGTATCGACACTTTCCGCTCGGCCGGAGGGCTGTGGGAACAGCACCGCGTGGAGGATGTGGCGACCCCTGAAGGCTTTGCCCGCGATCCCGAACTGGTGCTGGGTTTCTACGATGCGCGGCGCGAGGCCTTGGCAAAGGTCGAGCCCAACCCCGCGCACCAAGCGCTGGGGCGGTTGGAGCGCGAGTTTTCGGGCGAGCTGCTGCTGGTGACGCAGAATGTCGACGACCTCCACGAACGCGGTGGCGCAGAAAAGGTGCTACATATGCACGGCGAGTTGAAGAGCGCGCTGTGCATGGCCTGCGAAATGCGCAGCCCGTGGAATGCGTCGATGATCGCCAAAGACGGGGGGCACCCGCCATGCCCCGTTTGCCAAGCGCCCATGTTGCGCCCCGACGTCGTGTGGTTCGGAGAAATGCCCTACCAGATGGAGCGCATCTACGCCGCGCTGGCGGAATGCGACCTGTTCGTCAGCATCGGCACTTCTGGCGCGGTCTACCCAGCAGCAGGCTTCGTACAAGAGGCGCGCGCGCAGGGCGCGGCGACGCTGGAGCTCAATCTGGAGCCAAGCGAAGGCTCGCACTATTTCGAGGAATCGCGCCACGGACCGGCAGGGCAATTGGTGCCCGAATGGGTGGCGGAGGTGCTGGGCAGCTAATTTATTCCGGCAGTTCGATCGTCCACATCCCGACCGCAAGGCACAGGCTTGCGAATCCCATCGCGCCCGCGATGAGCCGCAGGTTGGCGCGCTTGATCGGCTTGACCGAATGCGCGTCCATACGCTCCTGCACGTCGCATCCTCTGCGCTGCGCCGCCCAGAAGATGAATATGCCAATGGCGATAAAGATCGTCGCGATGCCGCGCGGCAGCCAAAAGGGTTCAAGCTTGCCGAACAGTGCGTTGAAGCCGAGGCCGATGCCTACTGCTGCCAGCCCCGTGCGCATCCAGCCGGCAAACGTGCGCTCGTTTGCCATCAGCGTGCGGTCTTCGGCCCAGTCGGTGCGCTCCTGCGCCATATCGGTGCGCTCTTCGGCGAGGCCGTTCGAACTCTTGTCGTCACCCATTGCTTTGACCGCACCCCTTGCACGCCGGGTCCTTGGCGATGTTCATCGTACGCATGCCCGGTTGCAGCCCGTCGAGCAGGTGGAGCTTGCCCCATTGCGGATCGCCGAAGCGGGCGACGCCGTCAAGCAGGATGCGCACCGCCTGCATCGCCGCAAAGCTGCCGGCCCAGCCTGCCATTGCGCCCAGCATGCCGTCTTCGGCGCAGGTGTCGCAATCCTCTGCATCGAAGGCATCGCCCACGAAACAGCGGTAGCAGGCGCTTTCCGGCAAATGACCTGAAAAGGCCCCGATCTGCCCCTGAAAGCGCCCTACAGCGGCTGAAAGCAGCGGAACACGCAGCTTTACGCACGCATCGCTGACCGCGAGCCGCGTGGCGAAATTGTCGGTGCCGTCCAGCACCAGATCGACGCCTTCCAGCAGCGCGGGAATGGTGTCGGCAGTGACGCGGCTGTCGCTCAGCGTTACCTCCAGCGCATCGTCGTAATTGGCGAGCCAGCGGCGCGCGCTGGTGGCTTTGCCGTGGCCGACGTCGCGGGTGGTGAAGATCGTCTGGCGCTGGAGGTTCGAGGCATCGACCACGTCGTCATCGACCAGCGTAAAACGTCCGATCCCTGCGCCCGCAAGATATTGCAGCGCGGGCGAGCCTATGCCGCCGAGGCCGATCACCACCATGTGTTTGCCTGCGAGCGCGACCTGACCTGCGCCGCCGATCTCGGGGATCACGATATGGCGGGCAAAGCGGTCTAGACGGGCCGGAGACAAGGGGGGCGTCATGGTTCCTCGGTCGGTTCGACCTTGCGGCGTTCCTGCTTGAACGCGCCGACACCCCACCACCACAGCATGCCGATGACCCCGCCTTTGACCGGCTGAAGCATGGCGATCAGCATCACGACCGAAACCGGCAGGATAATCGCCAGCGTCAGCCAAGTCGACATGCCGAAAGTGCTGATCATCATGATGACGATGGGGGCGAGCAAGTGGCCGACCACGAAGATGCCGATATAGGCAGGGAAGTCGTCCGCCTGCTGCACCGACCAGTCCTGCGCGCAGTTTGGGCAGGTATCGACCGGCTTAAGCCATTTGCGGAACAGGCTCGCCTCGCCGCATCGCGGACAGCGGCCGCGCAGACCGCGCAACAGGGTTTCGGGCGCGCTCGCGGGCAGCTCGACTCGCGGTGGAGAGGTCTGTGGATCAACCATGGCAAAGGCTGTTGGCATCCTGTGCACAGCCTGTCGACAGCCTTGTGGGCAAGGCTGTCGATGAAGCTGTGTGTTTCCTGTGTGCCGGCCGCGCAGAAATCCTCAAGGGAAATCCGCCACAAACCCGTGCGGATCAGCTCTCGAGCTGGCGCAGAAGGCTCCGCACATCGCCGTCCATATCGGCATCGCGCTGACGCAGGTCTTCGATCAGGCGAACGGCGTGGATAACCGTCGAATGGTCGCGTCCGCCGAACTTGCGCCCGATTTCGGGATAGCTGCGCGGCGTGAGCACCTTCGACAGATACATCGCCACCTGACGCGGACGGACGACGGCGCGCGCGCGGCGCTTCGACGACATTTCGCTGCGGTCGATCCGGTAGAACTGGCAGACCGTGCGCTGGATTTCATCGATCGTGATCCGGCGGCGGTTGGCCGAGAGGATATCGGTGAGCTGTTCCTCGGCGAGTTGCAGCGACACTTCCTGCCCCGTCAGCTGCGCATAGGCGATCAGCTTGTTGAGACCGCCCACCAGCTCGCGCACGTTGCGCGTGATGGTGCGGGCGAGGAAATCGATCACGTCCTCGGGCACCGACAGCGGCGCAAAGCGCGACAGCTTTGATTCGAGGATCTTCTTGCGCAGTTCGATGTCGGCAGCCTGGATATCGGCAACCAGACCCATCGACAGGCGCGAGAGCAGGCGCGGCTCGACGCCGTCCAGTGCCTGTGGTGCGCGGTCGGCGGCGAACACCAGACGCTTGCCCTCGGCGAGCAGCGCGTCGATCGTGTAGAGCAGCTCTTCCTGCGCCGATGCCTTGCCGATGATGAACTGGATGTCATCGACCAGCAGCAGATCGAACGAGCGCAGGCGCGCCTTGAACTCGATCATCTGGTTGGCTTTCAGCGCCTGCACGAATTCGACCATGAAGCGCTCGGCGCTGCAGTAGAAGATGCGTGCACGCGGGTGCGCCTGAAGGAAACCGTGGCCGATAGCGTGCAAGAGATGCGTCTTGCCCTGACCGGTCGCAGCCTTGAGATAGAGCGGCGAGAACTGGGGTTGTTCGGTCGCGGCCATGCGCTCGGCAGCGTTCTTGGCGAGCACGTTCGCTTCGCCGGTGACGAAAGCCTGGAAGGTCAGCGAGGGGTCGAGGCCCACCGAGGAGGTGAAGCCGGCATCGCCGATCGTACCCGCAGCGACGGCAATCGCGCTCGCGCCGTCATTGGCAGCGCGGCGACCGTCGTCGAGACGCAGTTCGGGCAACTGGCGGCGGCCCGGATGCACCTGAATGTTCACATTGCGCACGTCGCCGCGCACGATCTTCCATGCCAGCTGCAACCGGTCGTGGAAACGGTCCTTGACCCAGTTGGCCGAGAATTCGGTCGGCAGGAACAGGTCGAGAGTGCCCGTTTCCTTGTTGATGCCGCCAACCTGGATCGGCTTGATCCACTGGCTGTGCAGCTGGTGCCCGAGGTCCTTGCGAAGTCCTTGCGAGATGTCTGCCCAATCGGCTGCGAGGTTTACCGCTTCTGCGTCCTCCATCAAATCATCATCCAATTGGCGGCGCGTAGTACCCGCCTTGTTGATCTTATGCGCCATTGCTTCCCCATTACTTCCCTAACCCCGGAATCACGATTCCGAGAGCGATATACGATTACGACAGGCAAAAGTTTCCCCCTCGGGAATCATTGTTCCCGAGTACCCCTATCGACTAGAATGTAAGACACCGGGCTGTCCCGCCCCGGGTGCGGAGATGACTAAAGAACTCTTAGCCATTCAGAGCAAGCGGGGAATTGCAATAAAACTTAAATAATCCTGTTGACTCACGGCAACCCCGCAGGCGTCCGTTCAAGTCTATGATTTCAAACGATTTGTCCAAAATATGGCTGCGAATCGTTGAGTTTCCTGACATTGCTGCACCGCACGCCTGTCACATCGGTCACACATGAAAAGGGCCGCGCCAAACGGCACGGCCCCTATCCACAGAAGCTAGCAGGAAATGCGTATCGGGCGGCTTACCAAAAGGTCAGCGATTCGCCCGAATCGCGAATCAGAGTGCTGCGACGCGCTTCGTCAGGCGCGACATTTTGCGCGCCACGGTGTTCTTGTGCATCACGCCGCGAGCGACACCGCGAGCCATTTCCGGCTGCGCAGCCTTGAGTGCAGCAGAAGCCGCTTCCTTGTCGCCAGCTTCACAGGCCGTTTCGACCTTCTTCACGTAGCTGCGGATGCGGCTCATGCGCGCGCCGTTGACTTCGGCACGGGCGTTGTTGCGACGGATGCGCTTACGGGCTTGCGGCGTGTTGGCCATATCTGTTTCTGTCTCGCGTTCTGTGCTGGCCGCAACCGCGACCGGGTGATTCTATTAAATGCTCGAAAAACGGCGATTCACCGCCGGAAAGGCGCGCACATAGTCCGCAGGCTGCCGAAGGTCAAGAATTCCCTCACTTCTGGCACTTCGTGCAGTACCAGGTGCTGCGTCCGCCTTGTGCGATGCGGCGGATTATCCCGCCGTCCGCGCGGTGGCAAGGCTCTCCCGTGCGACCATAGACATCGAAGCGGGTGGCGAAATAGCCCAGCTCGCCCGTCGGGGCTGCATAATCGCGCAGGGAAGAGCCGCCGTCGCGGATCGAGGCTTCGAGCACGTCCTTGATCGCCGGGACGAGCCGCTGGAGCTGCGGCTTGGTCACTTTGCCGCCGGCTTTGGTCGGACGAATGCCCGCGCGCCACAGCGCCTCGCATACATATATATTGCCCAGCCCTGCGACGATGGCCTGATCGAGCAGGCACAGCTTGATCGACTGGGTCTTGCCCTTGAGCGCGGCGTTGAGATGTTCGGGTGTCAGACCGGGGCCGAGCGGCTCGGGCCCAAGCGCGGCAAATTGCGGCCACAGGTCGAGCGTATCGGTCGCGACGAGATCGACCGAGCCAAAGCGTCGAGGATCGCACAGCGCAAAGCGATTGTGCGCGGTCTCCATTATAAGGTGATCGTGACGGTCGGGTTCCTCGGGATCGATCCGCCAGCGCCCGCTCATGCCGAGGTGGAAGATCATGGTCGATCCGCGATCGAGATGGACAAGACCGTATTTAGCCCGCCGCGATAGCCCCGAAACACGCGCACCCGTCATCACCTGCACCAGTTCGGCCGGGAAGGGGCGGCGCAGGTTGGGGCGGTTTAGCACGACGCGCTCGATCCGCTCTCCGTCAAGAAAACGCGCAAGTCCGCGAACGGTCGTTTCGACTTCTGGTAACTCTGGCATTGCCTCCGCTCTAACACCCTTTGCGCGCCGCACAATTCCATCTAGGGGGTTGGGCATGACCGAAAGCACCCCAATCAGCGATACCGCGGGCGATACCGTCTCCTTCGGCTACGAAGATGTCACCCCGGACGAAAAGACCCGCCGTGTTGGCGAAGTCTTCACCAGCGACGCGAAGAAATACGACATCATGAACGATGCCATGTCCTTCGGTATGCATCGCGGGTGGAAGGACAAATTCGTCAAGCGCGTGAAGCCGCAGCCGGGCGAATCGATCCTCGATATGGCGGGCGGCACGGGCGATATCGCTTTCCGCATGGCCGATCGCGGTGCGAACATCACCGTCGCCGACATCAATCAGGACATGCTCGACGTTGGCGCCGAACGCGCGATGGAGCGCGACGAGGACGAAGACAGCGGCAGCCTCGTATTCACCTGCCAGAACGCCGAAGAGATCGCATTCGCCTCGAACAGCTTCGATGCCTACACCATTGTCTTCGGCATCCGGAACGTGACCTATAAGGACAAGGCGCTGGCCGAGGCTTATCGCGTGCTCAAGCCCGGCGGGCGGTTCTTCTGCATGGAATTCTCGACCAGCGAATGGTCGGGCTTCCGCGAAATTTACGACATCTATTCCGACCAATTGCTGCCGCGCATGGGTCAGGCGATTGCGGGCGATGCCGACAGCTATCGCTATCTGGTCGAATCGATCCGCAAATTCCCCAAGATGGCCGAATTCGAAGCGATGATCCGCGCAGCTGGCTTTGTGAACACCAAGGTCGAAAGCATCCTTGGCGGTGCGGTTGCGATCCATTCGGGGTGGAAGGTCTAGAGGGCCATGACCGCTCCAGCCACGCATCTCTTCCGCCTCGCGCGATGGGGCGTCACGCTGGCGCGCCGCCGCGCACTGGTGGGCATCGAAGAAGATCCTAATGCGCCGAGCTCAGTCCGGCGGTTGGTGAAGCTGGCGCGGCTGGCGACTTTCACCTCCAAAACGGGTGAGCGCGATTATGCCGGGGCTTTTCGCGCCATCGGTCCGGCCGCGATCAAGCTGGGCCAGTCGCTGGCGACGCGGCCCGATATCGTGGGCGAAGAGGCGGCGCACAATCTGCTGAGCCTGCAGGACGATCTGCCGCCCGTCAGCTTCGACAAGATCCGCGCGGCAATTGAGGCAAGTTTCGACCAGCCGATCGAATCGCTGTTTGCAGAGATTAATCCGCAGCCCGTCGGCGCGGCTTCCATCGCGCAGGTTCACCGCGCGATCACGACCGAAGGCCGCGCGGTTGCGGTCAAAGTGCTGCGCCCCGGTATCCGCGAGAAATTTGCGCGCGACATCCAGACCTATGAATGGGCTGCCGCGCATGTCGAGGCGATGGGCGGCGAGGCATCGCGCCTGCGCCCGCGCCTGACCATCGCCAATTTCAAGCGCTGGTCGAATTCCGAGCTCGACCTGCGGCGCGAGGCTGCCTCGGCGAGCGAGCTTGCCGAGAAGATGTCGGGTGTTGGCGGATACCGCATCCCCGCCATCGACTGGGATCGCACCAATGGCCGCGTGATGACCATCGAATGGGTCGACGGGATCAAGATATCTAAGCGAGACGAACTGATCGCGGCCGGCCACGATCTGGAAGCGCTCGCACACAAGCTCGTCATCAGCTTTTTGACGCAGGCGATCAGCGCGGGTTTCTTCCACGCCGACATGCATCAGGGGAACCTTTTCGTCGAAGACGACGGGACCATCGTCGCGATCGACTTTGGCATCATGGGCCGCATTGATCGCCGCGCACGGCAGTGGCTGGCGGAAATCCTTTACGGGCTCACGACCGGCAATTACCAGCGCGTCGCCGAAATCCACTTCGAAGCGCAATATGTGCCCAGCTATCACTCGGTCGGCGAATTCGCGACCGCGCTGCGTGCAGTGGGCGAGCCTATGCGCGGCAAGCCGGTGAGCGAACTCAGCGTCGGGCAAATGCTCGACGGGTTGTTTGCAATCACCCGCGATTTCGACATGCAGACCCAGCCGCACCTGCTGCTGCTGCAAAAAACGATGGTGATGGTCGAAGGCATCGCCACCCAGCTCAATCCGAAAATCAATATGTGGGACGTCTCCGGCCCCTATGTGAAAAGCTGGATTCGCGACGAACTGGGGCCGGAAGCGGCGCTGGCGGACCGGCTTAAGCAGGATACCGACACGCTGCTGCGCCTGCCGGGCCTGATCCGGCGGCTGGAAGAAAAGTTCCCGCCCAAGGGCGGCGCACCCGAACCGCCGCCGCTACCCGACATCAAGCTGATCACCGAGCGCCGCGAACGCGCCGGTGGGACCGGCGGTGGCTGGCTCGGCTATTTCGTGGCGGGTCTGGCCGGTGCAGGCGCGGTGTGGAGCGCCATGCATTTCGGACTGATCTAGTCGCGCGGGATCAGGCGCGCGCCGATCAAGGCGGCGACCACCGTCACGCCTTCGACGATCATCGGCACGAACCACTGGTCATAGGGCCCGTCGAGCGCCACGCCGAGCGCGCGGCCTGCGAGCACGATCCCTGCCAGCGCCGCCGCGACATAATGCAGCGTCACATTGCCGCGCCATGCGCCCAGCAACAGCGATCCGCTCAACACCCAGAAGAAAGCGGTCAAATCGCCCCGGATCGAGGCGAGGCCCTGCGGTCCGGCAGCAGTCACGCCGAAATCGCCACCCGCTCCCACCGGATCGGTGAGAAAGCCGAAGCCCATATACAGGTAGAGCAAGCCCAGCACGCTGAGCACAATACGAACGGCAAGAACCATGATTTTCCCCTCTCGCGCTTTGTATGCAGGGCAATTTGCTTAAGGACAATCTTAACCATCCTGTCCCACAGCAATGGCGGGCTTGGCGCGGCAGAGGCAGGGCGCTAGGGTATTGTAAATGCTGCCGCCGGATTAAACAGGCGCGTCGGCAGGCGTGTCAGGCAGGCAAGGAGTGATACGGGACATGGCTTCAGCAGGGCCAAAAATTCTTTTGGTCGTGGGCGGCGGGATCGCTGCCTACAAGTCGTGCGAGCTTGTCCGGTTGATCCGCAAGGGTGGGGGCGATGTCACCTGCGTCGTCACAAAGGGCGGCCAGCAATTCGTCACTCCGATGTCGCTTGCCGCCTTGAGCGAAAATCAGGTTTATACCTCGCTGTTCGATCTCAAGAACGAAGTCGAGATGGGCCATATCGAGCTTTCGCGTGAGGCGGACCTCGTGGTTGTGTGCCCCGCCACCGCCGATCTGATGGCGAAGATGGCAGCGGGCATTGCCGATGATCTGGCAACCACGCTGATCCTTGCGACCAACAAGCCGGTGATGGCGGTTCCCGCGATGAACGTGAAGATGTGGGAGCACGAATCGACCCAGCGCAATGTCGCATGGCTCAAGGATGCGGGCGTCACCGTCCTGCACCCTGACGAAGGCGCAATGGCTTGCGGTGAGTTCGGCTATGGCCGTCTGCCTGAACCCACAGCGATCTGGCACGCGATTGCCGATCACTTCGGCATCGAGGTCGAGGACGAGACACCCGCTCCGGTTCCTGCCAATGACGCTGCGCCCGAACCCGAAGAAGTCGAAGTCGAGGCGCTCGAGCCTGAAGACGACAGCATCAAGAGCGGCGGCGGACTGGGCGGCCTGCTTTCGCGGCTTATCCCGCGTTCGACCGCATCGCGCAGCGCCGAAGAGATCGAGGCCGACAACGAGGCGTTCGACGAAGAAATCGCTGCCGAATGGGATGACCCCGAACGGGATGACGGGGCCGAAGCCGCCGAGCTCCCCGAAGAAGAAGAATTCGAATTCAAGCCCGATTTCGGCGGGCCGCTGCTCGCCAGCAAGGGCAAGGGCAAGGCCGCGCCGCCGATCGACCCCGAGGCGCTCAATCACGAAGTGGACGAGCGCAGGCTCGCGCCCGAAGCCGTGGAAGACGCCAAGGCGCCCGCGAAACAGGCAGCCAAGCAGGCAACCCCTGCTAAGACCGCAGTTATCGAGGCGGACGAAGAGGAAGTCACTTCCACCTTCGACATCGACGCATCCTATCGCCCGCTCGAAGGGCGGCATGTGCTCGTCACCGCCGGACCGACCTGGGAAGCCATCGACCCGGTTCGTTATATCGCCAACCGTTCGAGCGGGAAGCAGGGCTTTGCCATTGCCGCCGCGGCTGCCGCGCTGGGCGCAAAGGTGACGCTGGTTGCAGGCCCTGTCGCGCTCAAGACGCCGGCGGGCTGCGACCGCATCGATGTCGAAAGCGCAGCAGAAATGGCGAAGGCGGTCAAAGCCTCGTTGCCTGCCGATGTCGCGGTGATGGTCGCCGCGGTCGCTGACTGGCGGCCCAAGGAATATCGCGGCGAAAAGATCAAGAAACGCAGCTCGGCCCCGCCCGCGCTTATGCTGACCGAGAACCCCGATATCCTTACCAACGTCGCAGCCGGTGCGAACCGCCCCGAACTCGTGATCGGCTTTGCCGCTGAAACCGACGACCTGCTCGACAACGCCAAGAAGAAGCGCAAGCGCAAGGCCTGCGACTGGATCGTGGCGAACGATGTGTCGGGCGATGTGATGGGCGGCGATGAAAACCTCGTCCATATCGTCAGGTCTGAAGGGGTCGAAACGCTCGACCGCATGCCCAAGCACGAAGTCGCGCTGGCACTGGCCGAACGGATTGCGACTGCGCTTGCGAAAGAAGCCGCCGAGTGAACTCTGGCGCTCAAGCAGCAGGCGCTGGTGCGTCAATTGGCGTAGAAGTGAAGCGCTTGCCGAACGGGGATGGTCTGCCGCTGCCTGCCTACGCCACCAGCGGGGCAGCCGGAATGGACGTGGTGAGCGCCGAGGATGTGACGATTGCGCCGGGCGCGCGGCATCCGGTTGCGACGGGTTTTGCGATGGCAATCCCGCGAGGATACGAGATCCAGGTGCGTCCGCGCTCGGGCCTTGCCTTCAAGCACGGGATCACCGTGCCCAACACCCCCGGCACGATCGACAGCGATTATCGCGGCGAATTGAAAGTGCTGCTGATCAATCACGGGACCGAGGAATTCACGATTGCGCGCGGCGACCGCGTTGCGCAGCTGGTGCTTGCGCCGGTCACGCAAGCCTCGTGGAAAGTGGTCGACGAACTCGACGCGACCGAGCGCGGCGAAGGCGGCTTTGGCTCAACCGGCGGTCACGCAAAGCTTTAGTTTCGTAAAGCAGCTAGGGCGCGCGCCCTCCTCACACCAAATCGCAGAATCAAAAAGGGCGGCGCAGAATGCGATGCGCCGCCCTTCGCCCCCAAACGGGGTAGCTGGTTTAATGCAGGCCTAGTCGACTGTGCGCACGTCCTTGCCATCCTCGCGGATGGTGATGCGCAGCGTCTCGCCCGAATTGCCCGGGAAGTCGGTGAAGATCGCATCGACGAGATTGGGCACGAGGTTCTGCAAACGGTTGCTGCGCGAGACAGCCTGCGCCGAGCCTTCGAACAGACGTTCGCCTGTGGCAGTGCTGTCGATCTTCAGGTCGATGTCTGAAGTATAGACGGTGTAGCTGCGCACTTCGGGACCGGCGAGCCACGGGTCGTAGAAGCCGATCGCATAGCCGCGACGATAGCCGAAGCCGCCGAAACGGCCCCATGCGCGGTAGTAGGGATCGACGAAGCCGGTGGTGTCGCCGCGAACCCGTTCGCGCCCGT
>JAYPMZ010000003.1:42192-63766 GCA_038130205.1 Erythrobacteraceae bacterium
ACATAGCCGAGCTTCGCCATTTCGGCGGCGACCATATCGGCATACATGCCGAACTCGATCCCGCCCGCGAGCGCGGGATCTTCGGCCACGACCGCAAAGGTCTGGCCCTGCGGCGCAGGAAGCTGCGCCTGAAAACGCGACACGTCTGCCTTGAAAGACGGGGCGCAGGCGGAAAGGCCGAGTGCGATTGCAGCGGCAAAAATGAGGCGTTTCATAGGCATCCTGTGCGACTTTGTTCTGGAGCTATACATGGCATATCCTTTGCCAGCTCGCCAAGGCGGCGCCGACGAAAGCGTCGGCGACGCATTGGCGAACGGGCCATTGCGAGTGATACACTATATGTAGGCGGGCTGAACCGATATTGAATGGCGGCCAGCCGTTTGCCGTCCGGTTTCGGATCAGCCGCGCACCAGTCCCAATGCGGAATAGGCCGCATCGAGCGTTGCCCGACCCGCTTCACGTGCCTGTGATGCTCCGCGTGCAAGGATTGCGTCGAGCGATTCCTGATCGTCCTTCAGCTCCATGAAGCGCGCGTTGATGGGGGCGAGCGTCTCGACCAGCAACTCGCCCAGCGCCGGTTTGAACGCGCCGAAGCCCTGACCGCCATGTTCGGCGAGCACTTCTGCCGTGCTCTTGCCAGTGAGCGCGCCGTAGATGCCGACGAGGTTCTTTGCCTCGGCCCGGTCCTCCAGACCCTTCTCCTCGCTGGGCAAGGGTTCGGGGTCGGTCTTGGCCTTCTTGACCTTCTTCATCACCGTATCGGCATCATCGGTGAGGCTGATGCGGCTCATGTCCGAAGGGTCCGATTTCGACATCTTCGCGGTGCCATCGCGCAGGCTCATAATGCGAGCGGCGGTGGGCGGGATGTAGGGTTCGGGCAGAGTGAACAGCGGCGTTTCCTCCGGACAGAAGTCGTTGTTGAACTTCTGCGCGATGTCGCGGGCCAGCTCCAGATGCTGCTTCTGATCCTCGCCCACGGGCACGTGGGTCGCCTGATACAGCAACACATCGGCGGCTTGCAGCACGGGATAGGTGAACAGTGCGACCGACTGGCCTTCACGGTTCTTGCCCGCCTTGTCCTTCCACTGCGTCATCCGGTTCAACCAGCCCATGCGGGCGGTTCCGTTCAGGAGCCATTGCAGCTCGGCATGGGCGGGCACCTGCGCCTGATTGAACAGCACGGTCTTGGCCGGATCGACCCCGCAGGCGACCAGCGTGGCGACCATTTCTCGGGTGTTCTGTGTGAGTTCCGCAGGGCTGTGCGGCTGCGAGATCGCGTGCAGATCGGCGAGGAAAATGAAGCATTCGCCGCCGGCGGCCTGCGCTTCGTCCTGCAGTTTCACATAATTGACGATCGCGCCGAGGTAGTTGCCAAGGTGCGGTTTACCGGTGGGCTGGATGCCCGAGACGACTCTCATGGGATTACTCTTTCAAATGACTGGGTAGGACTGGTTTGCTCAAATCGTAGAGCAAGCAAGCCATCGCCAAGCCGCCCGCCCGCGCAGCACGAATCGCGCCGGGGCCGAACCAATCGAGAGAGGCTTTGCAGTCATGGGCAGCGCTTTAGCACAGGAACCCCTAGGGGCAAGGTTACTCGCCCGCCGTGTCGGAACCGCCCGTTTCGGAGACCGGAGGCGATTGCCTACGGGTCAGCGTGACGATGCGCTGGCGGTCGATAGCGCCGACGGCGAAGGCGATGCCGAAATAGACCACCGCCGCCGCGCCCACCAACGCGACCAGTGCGCCGAGCCTTGCGAACAGTCCTGCCGAATACCAGCCTGCGAGCAGGTCGGTCGCGTAGTAGAGCGCTGCGCCCATGGCTGCCGCTGCCAACACCTGCCGCGCAATACGGAAGATCAGCGCGCCGGGGATGCGATAGTGGCCGCGCCTGGCGAGCACCACGAGCAGGAAACCCACGTTGATCCATGCCCCGATGACGCTGGCAAAGGCGACGCCAACCACCCCCAGATCGTCGATCAGCAAAAGGATCGAGACAACGAAGACCACCAGCGAGATGAACGCCGCCACCACCGGCGTGCGCGTATCGGCGCGTGCGTAGAAATTGGGGACGATCACTTTCACCAGCACATAGGCGGGCAGACCCATGACGAGAGCTGCGAGCACGCTTCCGGTCGAAGCCGCGTCAGCCAGATCGAAGCGTCCGCCCTGGAATATCATCGTCACGAAGGCTTCCGCACAGATTGCCAGAGCGACGGCTGCGGGGATGGTCAGCAACATCGCAAGCTCGATGGCGTCCGACTGGATGCGATCCGCGCCTTCCTTGTTATCGCCGCCGACAAACTTCGACAGCGTCGGCAGGATCGCGGTCGAAAGAGCGATGCCGATGATGCCAAGCGGCAATTGGTTCAGCCGGTCGGCATAGTTCATGTAGCTAACCGAGCCGTCTTCAAGCTGGTTGAGGAAGTAGAGCTGCACTAGCGTATTGATCTGGTACGCGCCGCCGCCGATTGCCGCGGGCAGTGCGATGATCGACAAGCGCTTCACTTCCGGTGTGATGCGCGGCCACAGCAGCTTGGGGCGGAAGCCTTCGACCCGCGTCCAGTAATAGAGCCACGCCAGCTGCATCACCCCTGCGCCCGTTACCGCCCAGGCGATGCCATAAGCGATCTGTTCGACGCTCGCGCCGGTACGCTGCGAGATCCACTCGCCTGTCAGCAGCGCGGCGATCAGGACAAGGTTGAGAATGATCGGAAAGCTCGCCCCGGGCGCAAAGCGCGAGACTGAATTGAGCATGCCTGTAAACAGCGTCACGAGGCTGACGAGGATGATGTAGGGAAACATGATCCGCGCAAAATCGACCGCGAGGTCGAACTCGGTCGGATCAACCGGCTTGTCCGCGAGCAGCCAGATGACGCCCGGCATGGCGATCTCGAACACCGCCACCAGAGCGATCAGGACGGGGAGGAACACCGAAAGCACGTCGGCGCTGAAACTGCGCGCTTCCTCCAGACCTTTTTCGGGGTCGTCGTGGCCGTGCAGCCGCTTGGAGAACATCGGCACAAAAGCGGCCGAGAACGCGCCTTCTGCAAACAGGCGGCGGAAGACATTCGGGATGATGAACGCCTGAAACCACGCGTCGGTCACCGCACTAGCGCCGAGGACGCGCGAGAAAATCATCTCGCGCGCCATCCCCGCAATGCGGCTGACGAGGGTCAGGGACCCGATGGTCCCGACGTTTTTAAGCAGGCTCATACGAGCAGGCCCGCTGGCGTCATCGCGCTTACGCGTCCCCGCCGGTCGGCGCAGGCGCGTTGCCTGCCGCTGCTTCCTGCTGACGGCGCGCCTGAAGCTGCTGCACGTAGAGGCCATTGAAGTCGATCGGATCGACCATCAGCGGCGGGAAGCCTGCATCGCGCACGGCGTCGGCAACGACGCGGCGGGCGAAGGGGAAGAGGATGCGCGGTGCTTCGGCAAAGAGGAAGGCGTGCGCCTGATCTTCGGGAATGTTGCGCAGGCCGATCAGGCCGCAATAGCTCAACTCGACGACATAGGCGGTGCCCTTTTCGCCGGTCGCGGTGATGTTGATCTTGAGCTCGACTTCGGTGACCTGGTCGCCCTTGGGCTGCGCGCCGATGTTGAACTGCACATCGACCTTGGGGCTGTCGGTCCACTGATAGACGTCTGGCGCGTTCGGATTCTCGACCGAGAGATCCTTCACATATTGCGTGATGATGCCGGCGGCAGGCTGGTTGTCAGCGCCGTTGGCACCCGGATTGATGTTGTCGAGATCGGTGAGAACGTCGCCTTCTTCGGCCATGGATCTGGTCTTTCGTGTCGTTGCAGGTGGTCTGTGCGCAAGCGCTGGTTAATGCCGGCCTGCGTAGAGCTAAACTTGAAGCCCGCGCGACTAGCAGGGGCGGGGGCTACAGGCAATGGGGCAAGCAATGGCCCCCAAACAACGTCAATATAAGGCAATTCGACGTCAATTTCCGCGATTCCGGCCCGGATCGGGCGTTGGCGAATTGAAATTGATCCCTATTTATGGGACGAGACGCATCCAGCCAGAGCGGCCTTCGTAACTTTTCATGGTTAGGCTGGCTCGCCGGCCCGGAAATATGCGCCGCGAATGCAACAGGCGCGCACAAGGCGCTGAAAGGGTATCCAGGTACTACAGTGATTGAAATTATCGTCCTCGCCATGATCGCCGCGTTTTTGGGTCTGCGCCTCTATTCGGTGCTGGGCCGACGCGCGGAGCAAGAAGAGGAATCGGTGCCGCAGCGGTTCGAAACCGGCGACGTTCCCGGTGCTCGCTCGCCCGAGGCACGCAATCCCGTTCCCGCTCCGCCGCAGCGCGTTCCGGAACTCGAAGGCGCAATGCCGGCCGTCGAACGCGGTATCCGCGACATTGTTGTTGCCGACCGCAATTTCGAAATCGCGGGATTCCTCGAAGGTGCCAAGGGCGCCTATGAAATGATCCTCGAAGCGTTCTGGTCGGGCGACCGCGAGACGCTGCGCGACCTGTGCGATGACGATGTCTATGAAGGCTTTACCGCTGCAATCGACGCGCGCGAGGAAGCCGGTCACACGCTCGACAGCAAACTGATCCGGATTGAGGAAACGCGCATCCACTCGGCTTCGATGGATGTCCGCACCGCACGCATCGCAATCCTGTTCGTGGCCGATATTGCATCGGTCACGCGCGACAAGGACGGCAATGTCATCGCAGGCTCGCTCGACGATGCGATCGAAAGCCGCGATATCTGGACGTTCAGCCGGAATGTCTCTTCGAGCGATCCCAACTGGGTGCTCGACGAAACCGACGAGGGTTAAACCCTTGTCCCGGGGGCGCGCAGACACGGCCGAAGTCATCCGGCTGGGCGGCCCCGACACACCCGAACGACATAAACACTCGATCGGCGCTGGCGCTGCAGCGCTGGCGGTGATTGTGCTTTTAAGCGGCTGTGTGCGGCTGATCCCCGAAAGCTCCGGCCCGCGAACCAGTGTCGGCACGCCGCCGACCGACGTCGGCGTTGTAAGCGCAATGATGGCAGGCGTCGAACGCGGGCCAAGCGTCGGCGCGCTCGGCATCGGCAGCCAGGATGCGGCCACCGCACTATCCGCCTTTATCGAATCCTGCCCGCAACTGCTGCGCCGCGACGATGCGAGCGGGCTGGCCTATGGCGCGGACTGGCGTCCGGCTTGCGATGCCGCGGTCGGATGGTCGCTCGGCGATGCGTCGCGCTTTTTTCAGACCCATTTCGAAACCGCGCGCGTGGGCGATGGAAAGGCCTATGCGACCGGCTATTTCGAGCCCGAAATTCTCGGCAGCCGCACCCGTCGCCCCGGCTTCGATGTCCCGGTCTATGCCATGCCCGACGATCTGGTGCGCGCATGGCCTGCCGATACACCTGCTTCCGAGCGCACGGGGCGTGCGCCGCTAGGACGGTATGACGCGCAAGGGGAGTTCGTCCCCTATTACACGCGTGCCCAGATCGAGGACGGCGCGATTGCGGGCCGTGTCCCCGTGCTCGGCTGGGCTGCCGACCCGGTCGAGTTCTTCTTCCTGCAAATCCAGGGATCGGGCCGCCTGCGGACACCCGAAGGCGAAGTCATCAGCATCGGCTATGCCGGACAGAACGGGCGCGGATATACCGGCATCGGCGGGGTAATGCGCGAGCGCGGCCTGCTGGGCGACGGTCCGGGCCAGTATCCCGGATCGATGCAGGGGATCATGGCCTATATCCGCGAGAACCCGGAGGAGGGCCGCGCCCTCATGCGCATGAACGAAAGCTGGGTGTTCTTCCGCGAACTGACCGGCGATGGCCCGCTCGGCGCGCTGGGCGTGCCGGTCCGGCGCGAGGCTTCGGTGGCGGCAGACCCCGCCTTCGTTCCGCTGGGTGCGCCTGTATGGCTCGACATGGACCGCGATATTGCCAACGGACTGTGGATCGCGCAGGACACCGGCGGCGCGATCAAGGGCGCAAACCGCTTCGACACCTTCTGGGGTGCAGGCGCCGATGCGCGGGCGATAGCAGGCGGCATGAGCGCGCGCGGGCAGGCCTATGTGCTGCTGCCCAAGGGCACGGTCGCACGCCTCAATTCCGGTCGATGAGACCACCGCGCGGCCTTAGCGATGCGGAGCAAGCCGCATGGGCGAAGCTTGCCGAAAGCGTGACGCCGCTGGCGGGCCGCAAGCTGCCCAAGCCCGCGCCTGCCACCGCCGCTCAGACTTCCGTCAAGCCGGCTCCCGTCAAAGCAGCACCCAAGGCACCGCCCCCGCCCAAACCGCCCAAGCCACTCATGCCGCTGCGCCCGCCGCCACCGGCCCCGCGTCCGCGCAGGGTCGATGAAGGCCTCGACGGGCATTGGAACCGCAAGCTGAAAGCTGGGCAAATCGCGCCCGATTACACGCTGGACCTGCACGGCCACACGCTCGATGGGGCCTATGGCCGGATCATCAGCGGGATAGATCAGGCGCGCAGCATGGGTGCGCGGGTGGTGCTGGTGATTGCGGGGCGCGATCGCGGCGCGGACCCTGCTGACCGGCAACACAAGCGCGGGGCAATCCGCGCCAAGCTGCTCGACTGGCTGGCGGCAAGCCACCACGCCGATGCCATCGCAGCAGTGCGGCGCGCCCACATCCGCCACGGCGGAGAGGGCGCGCTCTATCTGGTGCTCAAGCGGGGACGCTAGGCGCTCACCCGAAGAGCCACACGTTCATCAGCCGGCCGGGCAGCGCGATGCTGAAGATGCCGGGGATCATCAGCGCAGCGAGGTAAAGCGTCAGGATTTCCCAGCGGTGCGCCTTCATGTCGCCGCGTCGGGCCGTGGCAACCAGCTTGTAGGACGACCACAGCGTCAGCGGCACGAAGATATGGATGAAGCTGAAGCTGCCGCCGGTGCGGATAAACAGCGCCGATAGTGCGGTCGTTACCATCAATCCGACCCACAGCTTGCCAAGCTGTTTGTGCCGTGCCGTACCCTTGCGCGCCAGCAGCAGATATCCGCCCAGTGGGATCGCCGGGATCACCGTGGCGACATGCAGCACAATCGCGAAATGGCGGATGTTGGGATGATCCGGCGCTATCCCCGTGAGCCCCCGAAAAAGCGCGATAGTGACCGCGAGCGACATGGCGGTGGCAGCGGCGAGGATCACAGCGCGCAGCCAAGGGCTGATTTCGAGCGGGTTCGATTTTGGCGCTCCGAAAGAAGTCGGAAGGGGCAGGATTGAGGTGAGAATGGCCATGCGGCGTCTCCTTTGAACGGGTTGGCGTTTGCTGTTGAAGCCAAACTGCCAGCGGCCCGTTCGCCCGCAATCGCGACTGCGCAAGCGGGCGTGGCTGTGCGTGAAATGGCCGGAATCACGGGGTTCTTGCCGCTATTGCCACTTTACGAAGCGCGAACGGGCAGGCATTTCCATGCGCCATGACAAGCGCAGACGATCAAAGAGCTATCGGCAAACGCGCCGCCGTGCTGCGCGGTTTGCTCTCCGATCTGGCGATTATGACCGTGATCGGCCTGTTCATGGGGATCATCGGCCCGTTCGGCAGTATCAGCCTGCCATTGCCGGTGCGCCTGTTGAGCTGGCTCGCCTTCGCCTACATCGGATACGCCTGTTATCGCCCGCTCGCGCCGCTGGTCGACTGGGCCGAGCACACTCTCGATCTGCCGCGCATCGGGCTGTGGGTGGCGGGCGTCGTGATCGCGACGATCCCGATGACGGTGGCAGTGCTCGCCGTCGGCAATCCGCAAGCGCCCTTCCGCTGGCCGGGGCTGGAGATTGCGCTGACCAGCTATTTCTATGTGCTGGTGGTCGGCGGCGCGGTGACGCTGCTGTTCAACCTCATCGAGATGAAATTTCCGGGGAAGGGCGCCGCCGCAGACGCACCTGAAGACGCACCCGCACCCACACCCGCTCCCGCATCCGAGCAACAGCCCGCGAACCCGCTTTTCGACCAACTCCCGCCTGCACTCGGTAGCGATGTCATCGCGCTCGAAATGGAGGACCATTACGTCCGCGTGCACACCGCGCTCGGTTCGGAACTGGTGCTGATGCGGCTGCGTGATGCGATGGCGCATGTCGCGCACATCGAGGGGGCGCAGGTGCATCGCAGCTGGTGGGTGGCGCGTCTTGCGGTGCAGGATGTGAGCCGCGAGGGCCGCAATGTCCGGCTGGTGCTTGCAGGCGGGCTCGAAGCTCCGGTTTCCCGCGCACAGGTGAGCGAACTCAAGGACGCAGGCTGGTTGTAACTTGCCCGAAAAAAAAGGCCCCGCCGTCTCTTCACGGGGAGACGAGGGGGCCTGAATACCCCGGCCTGTCAGGACAGAAAGCCCGGGGTGGGGGCTGGTAGGAAATCAGCCCAGATCGAAACGATCGGCGTTCATGACCTTGGTCCAGGCGGCCACGAAGTCCTTCACGAACTTCGCCTCGCTTCCGCTTTCGGCATAGACTTCGCACTGCGCGCGTAGCTGCGAATTGGAGCCGAAGATCAGGTCCGTGCGGGTGGCACGGAACTTCTCTGCGCCAGTTGCGCGGTCGGAGCCGACGTATTCCTCGTCTCCGCTGCCATCTACAGCTTCCCACTTGGTACCCATGTCGAGCAGGTTGGTGAAGAAGTCGGGCGTCAACTGTCCAACACGGTCCGTGAAGACGCCGTGCTTCGTGTTGCCGGTGTGCGCGCCGAGAACCCGCATCCCGCCGACCAGTACGGTCATTTCGGGGATCGAAAGGCCCAGCAGGTGCGCCTTGTCGATCATCAGGTCCTCGGTCTTCACCGAAGCCTTGGTCTTGAGGTAGTTGCGGAAGGCATCGGCACGCGGTTCGAGCGGTTCGAAGCTTTCGGCATCGGTTTGCTCGGCGCTGGCATCGCCGCGGCCGCCGGCGAAGGGCACGCTCACGTCGTGACCTGCATCCTTCGCCGCTTTCTCGACCGCTGCCGAGCCTGCGAGCACGATGGCATCGGCCATGCTCATGCTGCCGCGCAGTTCGTCGATCTTGGCGAGCACCTTTGCAAGCTCGTCTGGATCGTTGGCTGCCCAGCCGCTTTGCGGTTCGAGCCGCACGCGCGCGCCGTTGGCACCGCCGCGATGGTCGCTTCGGCGATAGGTCGAGGCCGAAGCCCATGCCGCCTTCACCAGCTCGCTGACGGTCAGCCCGCTGCCGAGGATTGCCGATTTGAACGCGGCAACATCACCATCCGAAGGTGCGGTTCCGGCAGGGATCGGATCCTGCCAGATCAGCTCTTCGGCAGGGACTTCGGGGCCCTGATAACGGACCTTGGGACCCATATCGCGGTGGCACAGCTTGAACCATGCGCGTGCGAAAGCGTCGTCGAGTTCAGCCGGGTTTTCGAGGAAGCGCTTGGCGATCTTGGCATATTCCGGATCGCGCTTCAGCTGCATGTCCGCCGTGGTCATCATGGTCGGAACCTTCTTCGAAGGATCGCGCGCATCAGGCGCCATGTCGGCTTCTTCCTGATTGATCGGCTGCCACTGGTTCGCGCCCGCAGGGCTCTGCACCAGTTCATAGTCATATTTGAACAGCAGTCGCAGATAGTCGTGGCTCCACGAAGTCGGATTGTTCGACCACGCACCTTCGATGCCCGAAGTGGTGATGTGTCCCTTGCCGATTTCGTCGGCATCGTTGAGCCAGCCGAAGCCCATGAGTTCGAGCGCTTCGCCTTCGGGCGCATCGCCGAACGTGTCTGACGGCTGGGCGCCATGCGCCTTGCCGAAAGCGTGCCCACCGGCGACGAGCGCGACGGTTTCCTCGTCATTCATGGCCATGCGGGCGAAGGTCTGGCGCAGATCGCGCGCGGCGCCTTCGTCATCATGCGGATTGCCGCCGGGGCCTTCGGGATTGACGTAGATGAGGCCCATCTGGATCGCGGCCAGTGGGTTTTCGAGCGCCATGCCCTCATCGGGCTGGATGCGCGTTTCCGCGCCCGTATCGACCCACAGTTCCTCGGTGCCCCAATAGACCATTTCAGGCTCGTAAGTGTCGGCACGTCCGCCGCCATAGCCGAAGGTCGGGCCGCCCATGCTTTCGATCGCGACATTGCCGGCGAGAATATAGAGATCGGCCCAGCTGATGCCCTTGCCGTACTTCTGCTTGATCGGCCAAAGCAGACGGCGCGCCTTGTCGAGATTGCCGTTGTCCGGCCAGCTGTTAAGCGGAGCAAAGCGCTGTTGCCCGCTGCCTGCTCCGCCGCGCCCGTCGCCCATGCGATAGGTGCCGGCTGCGTGCCAGGCCATGCGGATGAAGAAGGGGCCGTAGTGGCCGGAATCGGCAGGCCACCAGTCCTGGCGAGCGGTCATCAGCGCAGTGAGATCGGCTTTGAGAGCCTTGTAATCGATTGCGTTGAACGCGGCAGCATAGTCGAAGTCTTCGCCATAGGGATTGGCGGACTTGCCTTCCTCGGTCAGCAGGTCGAGCTGCGTGGTTTCGGGCCACCAGTCGTTGTTCGTCCGGCCCAGCAGCGAGCGCGTGCCACCGTCACCGTGGAACGGGCAGCCGTTCATTTCACCAGTCTTCGCGTCCATTGTTGTTCTCCTCTCACGATACGGGACTCGGACATTATCCGAGTGTCGTGACAGGAGAGTGATCCCTTTCCGGTGATCAGTCCAATCGATTAAACTGTCGAGAATGATTGGATTTGACGATTGTGAGGGAGGGCGTGACGTGAACGAAAAAGGCGCGGCGCTCTGTTGGTAGAGCGCTGCGCCTTTGGTGTTTCCGCCTGCGAGTAGAGAGCGTTGGCCGAGCTACGCGGCCTGCGCGACCTCGTCGACCGGCTCGTTCCGGATGAGATAGTCGAACGCGCCCAGACCTGCCTTTGCGCCTTCGCCCATCGCGACCACGATCTGCTTGTCGGGAACGGTGGTGCAATCGCCTGCGGCATAGATGCCGGGAAGGTTGGTCGCGCCGTGTTCATCGGTGACGATCTCGCCGAATTTCGACAATTCGATCCCAGAGTCAGCAAGCCATTCGGTGTTGGGCACAAGGCCGATCTGCACGAACACGCCTTCGAGTTCGATCGTGCGCTCTTCGCCGCTCTCGCGGTCCTTGAGCACAAGGCCGTTTACCCGCGCGTCGTCGCCGAGGATCTCGGTGGTCTGGCCGTTGGTGACGATATCGACATTCGGCATTGAGCGCAGCTTGCGTTGCAGCACTTCGTCGGCGCGCAACTTGCTGTCGAATTCGATCAGCGTGACGTGGCCGACGATGCCTGCAAGGTCGATTGCCGCTTCGACACCCGAGTTGCCGCCGCCGATCACCGCGATGCGCTTGCCCTTGAACAGTGGGCCGTCGCAGTGCGGTCAATAGGCCACGCCCTTGTTGCGATTTTCCGCTTCGCCGGGAACGCCGAGATTGCGCCAGCGTGCGCCGGTCGAAAGGATCAGCGAACGCGCCTTCAGCACCGCGCCATTGGCAAAGGTGACCGTGTGCATCGCACCGGCCTTGGCGGCAGGTTTGATTTCGGTTGCACGGGCGAGGTCGATGAGGTCGATCTCGTTCTCGCCGACTTGCTTTTTCAGATCGCCTGCGAGCTTGGGCCCTTCGGTGTAGGAGGTACCTGGCAGGTTCTCGATGCCGAGCGTGTCTTGCAGTTGCCCGCCGAAACGTTCGGCCGCGATACCGGTGCGGAAGCCCTTGCGAGCGGTGTAGATGGCGCTGGCAGCCCCTGCGGGACCGCCGCCGACGACGAGCACTTCGAACGGCTCTTTCGCGGTCAGCTTCTCGGCTGCCTTGGCATCCGCGCCGCTGTCGAGACGGCTGAGGATTTCGGGAAGTTCCATCTTGCCGTTGTAGAAACTTTCCCCGTTAAGGAAGGTCGCGGGAACCGCGAGCACGCCGCGTTCCTCGACTTCGTCCTGATAGCTGCCGCCTTCGATCAGCGTTGCGGTGATGCGCGGATTTTCCAGCGCCATCAGCGTCAGCGCCTGCACCACATCGGGGCAGTTATGACAGCTGAGCGAGAAATACATCTCGAACTCGAAGTCCTCTTCGAGCGAGCGCACCTGTTCGATGAGGTCTGCGTCAATCTTTGGCGGGTGGCCGCCGGCCCACAGCAGCGCGAGCACAAGCGAGGTGAATTCGTGACCCATCGGCAGGCCGGCAAAGCGCACCCACTTGGTCGCGTCGGATGCGCGGCGGATTACGAAGCTGGGCTTGCGCTCGTTGGTGCCGTCAAAGCTCGCGGTGACGAGGTCATGCAGCTCTGCGATCTCGTTCAGCAGTTCGCGTGTCTTGGCGGACTTTTCGCTGTCGTCGAGCGAGGCGACCAGTTCGATCGGCTCGCGCAGGTTGGCGAGATATTGCTTGAGCTGGTTTGTCATGGTTGCATCGAGCATGAGTGTGTCCTTCGTCTTGGCGAGGGGCCCATCTGGGGCGACGGGGCAACCCATGACCTGACCTTTCGCGCCTAGAAGAAAAGTCAGACCATGGATTGCATCGCCGCGTCCGTTTTCCTCGAAGTGAGGGAGAGGGGCGTCAGATGATTTGCTGGAAAAAGCCCGGAGCCGAGGGGCGAGGGGGATAGGCCCCGGGCTTTCCAGCGACCCGGATCATGTCCGGGTTTTTGTCAGTTGTGGCTTAGATCTTGCCGACAAGATCAAGCGAGGGAGCCAGCGTGTCGCTGCCTTCTTCCCAAGCGGCCGGGCAAACCTGGCCGGGGTTGTTGCGGACGTACTGTGCCGCCTTGATCTTGCGGGTCAGTTCGTTGGCATTGCGGCCCACGCCTTCGCAGGTGATTTCCATGATCTGGATCACACCGTCGGGATCGACGACGAAGGTAGCACGGTCGGCAAGGCCGACGCCTTCACGCAGCACGCCGAAGTTGTTGGCGAGGATGTGGTTCTGGTCGCCGAGGAACGGATACTTCAGCTTGCCGATCTTTTCCGAAGTGTCGTGCCATGCCTTGTGGCTGAAGTGGGTGTCGGTCGACACGCCATAGACTTCAACGCCCATCGACTGCAGCATTTCGTACTTTTCCCCGAGGTCTTCGAGTTCGGTCGGGCAGACAAAGGTGAAGTCGGCCGGATAGAAGAAGAACACGGCCCACTTGCCTTCGATGTCCTTTTCGGTGACGTCGAAGAAGTCTTCGCCCGCCTTGAATGCGGTCGCGGTGAACGGCTTAATGGTCGAACCGATAATACCCATGTGAAATTGTCCTTTGTCTCTGGGTTGATAGGAGAGGGTGAAAACTCGTTACACAGCCCAGATAGTGCCTGCCGCGCTGCAAAAAAGCGCAATTGTGCGATTGCGAAGATCGGATTTGTCGATCATTCGGCATTACGTTCGATCAATTTGCGCCGATTAAAGGCCGTGAACCACCTGGATGGTTGGTGAAAGGCGACGTGATGTGCTCGCACCGAGTACGGCTTGATGGCGTCGATGCGTTCGATGCGGAGGTGCAGGGGTGGATGGCGGAGGCTTATGCGCGGAGTCGATAGAATAGGCGCCACTCCAGCTGCTAAGCCTGACCCGAGCAGACTTAACTCAATGATTTTCAAAGGTGCAATTCGTTGCTAGCTTCAACCGAGTGAAGTTCATTTGGTTCTTGTTGCTAAGCTCGCTACCGGCTCTTTCCGGATGTTCTCTACAATCTGATGTCCCGATGCAGAAAGTTGAGCGCTTTTACGAGCTGAGCGAAAGCTGTTATATAGAGATCTGCAAACAGCCCTATTGGGAGCTGGAAGCATGTAATCGGGCCCAAGATATTCGAAAGAATTTCGCATTGGAACTTGGCGCCGATCCACTCCTGTTATTGGGTGAGAATTCAAAATTCGTGCGCGGCTCAAAGATGCTTGATCAAGCATACGTCACCTCTCTTGAGATGCATGCTGGGTTTTCAGCGAGAGATGCCTCTCTTTGCGGCGCTCCAATCGAATATAAAGGCCGTCACTACAAGTCGGCGGACTAGAACTTCATCCCACCTGCGCCCGATGCATCAGCTTTGCATCCGCCAGCACCAGCGCCATCATTGCTTCGACCACAGGCGTTCCGCGAATGCCGACGCAGGGGTCATGGCGGCCTTTGGTGCGGACCTGTGTGGCCTCGCCCTTGGCGTTGATCGAATCAACCGGCGTCAGGATCGAGCTGGTCGGCTTGAAGGCCACGCGGCACACAACTGGTTGCCCCGTGGATATCCCGCCTGCCGTGCCGCCCGCGTGATTGCTGGCGAACACTGGTTTGCCATCGGGGCCGGGGTTCATCGCGTCGGCGTTCTGTTCGCCGGTCAGGCGCGCAGCTTCGAAGCCGTCGCCGATCTCGACGCCTTTGGTCGCGTTGATGCTCATCATCGCGCTCGCCAGTTCGCTGTCGAGCTTGGCGTAGATCGGCGCGCCCCAGCCTGCGGGGACGCCTTCGGCGACGCATTCGACCACCGCGCCCAGCGATGAACCGTCCTTGCGCGCTTTATCGACCAGTTCCTCCCACCGCTTCGCCGCCCAGCTGTCGGGGCAGAAGAAGGGGTTTGCGGCGATGTTTTCAAAGTTGATCGCATCGCGCTCGATCTTGTCACCGCCCAGCTCGCACACGAAGCCTGTGATCTTCACTTCGGGGATGATCAGCCGCGCAACCGCGCCCGCTGCCACGCGCGCTGCGGTTTCGCGTGCCGACGAGCGCCCGCCGCCGCGATAGTCGCGAATGCCGTATTTCGCGTCGTAAGTGTAATCGGCATGGCCAGGGCGATAGGCCGCCGCGATCTCGGAATAGTCCTTCGACCGCTGGTCGGTGTTCTCGATCATCAGATGGATCGGAGTGCCCGTCGTGACCTGCACGCCTTCTGCATTGTCGAACACGCCCGACAGGATGCGGACCTGATCGGGTTCCTTGCGCTGGGTTGTGAACTTGCTCTGGCCGGGCTTGCGCGCATCCATATAGGGCTGGATGTCCTGCTCGCGCAGCGGAATGCCCGGCGGAACCCCGTCGAGCACGACGCCGAGGCCGGGGCCGTGGCTCTCCCCCCAGGTGGTAAAGCGAAGAACGCGTCCGAACGTGTTGTAGCTCATGCGGATAGCCCATAGCGCAAGAGCGCGTCTTGTCGAGATGCCCGCGCGCCGCCTCGCGTTTTCCTACCGCGCAACGCGGCGATATGGTGCGCCATCATGACGGAACGTGCAGGTGCATTTTCGATTTCGCAGTGTGAGGCGGCAGGTGGCTTGCATGCGCGAAAATCGGAAATTGACAGTTCAAGGCGCGGGCTTGCCGGAAAAGTCTTTGTTCCCAGAACTTTGCGGCCAGCGAGCGGATTTTCAAACGGGGTGGTTCACTGTTCCACCCCAGCCGACGATAAACGGGGCGAAGGTCTGGCAATCCGCGCGCATCTGGCGCAAGAACAAACCATGATTGCAAAGCTCAAGGGACGGCTCGACGAAACCGGCGAGGACTGGGCCATCGTCGATGTGCAAGGCGTTGGCTACCTCGTCCATTGCTCGGCGCGCACACTCTCGGCGCTGGGTGAAGTGGGGGAAGCCTGCACCGTCCACACCGATCTGCAAGTGAGCGAGAAAGACATGCGCTTGCTGGGCTTTGCGCAAAGCGCCGAGCGCGACTGGTTCCGCCTGCTCACGCAGGTGCAAGGGGTGGGGAGCAAGGTGGGTCTTGCGATCCTGTCTGCCCTCTCGACCGGCGAGTTGCGCGATGCCTGCGCCGCTGGAGACGCAGCCAGCGTGGCGCGCGCGAACGGCGTGGGGCCGAAGCTGGCAGGGCGGATCGTTAACGAGCTGAAGGACAAGGCCGGCGCGCTTCCCGGTGGCGGTATGGCGGGCGTGGCAGTGGGGTCGGTGTCGAAGGCAGGCAGCGCCAGCGCCGACGCGGTCAGCGCGCTCGAGAACCTCGGCTTCAAGCCTGCGATTGCCGCACAGGCGGTGGCGAGGGCACAGGCCGAACTCGGCGAAGATGCAGCCGAAGGCGAACTGATCCGCGTAGCGCTGAAAAGGGCGGCAGGGTGAAACGCAAGGATATGCTCTGGACTCTCATTGTGTGCGCCGCGATCGCTATCGTGGTCTATCGTTGGGCTGATCCCGACGATAGGAAGTACAAGACCTGCGAAGATCGCGGGGGAATCCGTATCGAGAACGGATGCATCAATCAGGCGAAGCCTGATCCGAGAGCAGCCGAACCGGAACAGGAGTAAAACCATGCAAAGACTTATCACAGCGACGCTCGCATCCCTATTGCTCGCCGCTCCGCTGGCGGCGCAAACGCCTGACTTCTCGGCTTTCCAGTCCGGCCCGGTGTTCCCCGAATTCGGAGATGTCGCGCCGGTCGAAGGCATGGAGGCACTGCCCGAAAATGCGGTGTTCAAGATCGCCTATGACGTCAGCGAAAAGGCAGAAGACGGCACGGTCAACCGCCGCCTCGCAACGCCTGCACGCTTTACCAACATGCATGTCGCCGCAGGCGTGCCGGAGGAGAACATCAGCCTCGTCGTGGTCGTTCACGGCAAAGCGCTGTTCGACCTCGTCACCGATGAAAGCCTCGCCGAACGCGAGATGGCGCCCAATGCGTCGGCGAGCATGGTCAAGGCGATGCTTGCGCAAGGCATCCGCTTCGTGGTCTGCGGCCAGAGCGCGGCGGTCTATGGCGTGGGCAAGGATGACCTCATCGAAGGCGTCGAACTGCACCTTTCGGCCATGACCGCGCACGCATTGTTGCAACAGGACGGCTATACGCTGAACCCGTTTTGACCCACCGCATCACCCCTCAGGCCTTCCTCGTCAGGATCGGCATCGTCGCCATCGCCTTCGCCGTGTTCACGGCGCTGCTTGTCTATGCTGCCGCGTCGCGCGGGGCGGGCGACTGGGACATGGTTAGCGAGCCGACCAGCTGGGTCTGGATGGGCGTCGTCGCCTTTGCCTATGGTTTCTGGGGCTATGGCTCGATCCTCATCAGCGCGATCAGTCCGAAGCAATTGGGGCGCACCATGTTCATGGTGCTTGGCGCGCTCTATCTGCTGTTCATGGCCTATATCGGTTTTGACGGTTTCAGCGGCGGTGAGGATGAAAAATCGTTGTTCTTCTCGGTCCTGTTCTTCCCGCTGGTTTCAGCAGTATTCATGATCCCGCTCTATCTGGTGATCATGGTCATCGGGCGGGTCGCGGGGTGAGGGCAATATGAGCGATTTCGATCCCCCCATCCACGACGGCGAACAGCAATTCGGCGACCCCGACACCGCGCTGCGGCCCAAGCGGCTTGCCGAGTTCATCGGGCAGGAAGCGGCCAAGGACAATCTGCGCGTCTTCATCGAAAGCGCCAAGTCGCGCGGCGAGGCGATGGACCACACGCTGTTCCACGGCCCGCCGGGACTGGGCAAGACGACGCTCGCGCAGATCGTGGCGGGTGAGCTGGGCGTGGGCTTTCGCGCCACCTCCGGCCCCGTTATCGCCAAGGCGGGCGACCTTGCCGCGCTGCTCACCAATCTCGAACCGCACGACGTGCTCTTCATCGACGAGATCCACCGCCTCAATCCTGTGGTCGAGGAAGTGCTATATCCGGCGATGGAAGACCGCGCGCTCGATATCATCATCGGCGAAGGTCCCTCGGCGCGCAGCGTGCGGATCGACCTGCCGCCGTTCACGCTGATCGGCGCGACGACCCGCTCAGGCCTGCTGACGACACCCTTGCGTGACCGTTTCGGCATCCCTGTGCGCTTGCAATTCTACTCGTCGGGCGAGTTGGAGCAGGTGATTGCACGCGGAGCGCGGTTGCTTGGGCTGGAGATCGACGCAGAGGGTGCGCGGGAGATTGCTCGCAGAAGCCGTGGCACACCGCGAGTGGCAGGGCGGCTGCTGCGGCGGGTGCGCGACTTTGCGCATGTCGCTGGTGCGGGCACGGTCTCGCGCGCTGCGGCGGATGATTCGCTGACCCGGCTTGAGATCGACGCGCTGGGGCTCGACGCAATGGATCGCCGCTACCTCACCATGATCGCGACCACCTATAAGGGCGGCCCGGTCGGCGTGTCGGCGATTTCGGCAGGTCTGTCGGAGCAGCGCGACACGGTCGAAGAGGTGATCGAGCCCTATCTGATCCAGCTCGGCCTGATCGCACGAACCGAGCGCGGGAGGATGCTGAACGACTCCGCGTGGGAGCATCTTGGGCTTCCCAAACCGGCCGCGCGATTCGCGGATCAGCCCGGGATGTTTGACGAAAGCGCCTAACTTTACAGGGTTTTTTGGTTCCAAAACGGGACAGCCACCCTGAAATCGCACGCATTTGTGCCATTTTGAACCGCTTGGCGCCGTGAATCATGGTTAACCGCGTTGCTGTGAACCGTTCTTCAATCGCATGACACTATTGAATTGGTGAAGGTGCGGAGGGGCCGCATCGGACCAAGACAATAAAACAAGGTTCGGTTCTATGTCTGTGAAACTGGCTGTAGCTAAGCTCTCTGCCACCGCTGCGGGTGTCGCCCTGATGACGGGCGGTGCCGTTCGCGTGGCCGAGCCGATGGTCACTGACACTCCTGCATACTCGTCTGACGCGGACGGAAAGCTGGTCCAGACCCAGCCGCTGGCCGTGGCCCAGCCGCTTGCAGAGCCGATCTATGTGAAAAGCGATCCGCGCGTTCGTGAACTTCCGCCGCTTCCGGTGCCCGAACAGCGCCGCCGGATTGTCGAGCGCACGATCGAATGTCAGCCGCTTCCTTCGCGCTACGGCAATGTCGCAGGCGGCGCACCTCTGCCCGCCGGTGCGACCCGCGCCTATTTCGATGCAGCCGAATGCCCCCCGATCGCACAGGTAGCCTACGCACCTGCACCGCTTCCCCCGCTTCCGCCGATCACCGGCGGTGGTGGCGGTTTTGGCGGTCCGGTTGTCGTCGGCGGTAGCGGCGGTTTCGGCGGCGGCTTTGGTGGAGGCTTCTTCGGCGGGTTCTTCGGTGGCGGCGGTTCGTCCTCGGGCGATGTCGCTGTCAGCACCACGACCACGACGTCGGGCGGCAACTTCAGCTCGACCACGAGTGGTGAATTCAGTTCAAGCACGGGTGGCAGCTCGAGCTCTACCTCGTCGGGTGGCAGCGGCGGATCGTCGGGCGACGTCGATATCGATATCAATATCGACAATTCGACCTCATCGGGCACGATCTCGTCGACCACTTCGACGGGCGGCGTGACTTCGACGTCGTCGACCGGTACGATTTCGTCTTCAACAGGTGAGGTTTCGTCATCCTCGACCACCGGCGCGGTATCGAGCAGCACCGGCGGTGTTTCGACCTCGACGACTTCGGGCAATGTCTCTAGCTCGACCGGCCAGGTATCATCCTCGACAGGTCAGGTTTCTTCGTCGACTGGCCAGGTCTCATCTTCGACCGGCCAGGTGTCGTCATCGACCGGGCAAGTTTCGTCTTCGACCGGTCAGGTGTCTTCCTCGACGGGTCAGGTCTCGTCGTCGACGGGGCAGGTTTCGTCCTCGACCGGGCAAGTTTCGAGCACCACAGGCAGCATTTCGAGCACTACGGGCTCGGTCTCGACTTCGACCGGTGGTTCTTCCTCTTCGAGCGGTTCGAGCTCCTCTTCCAGCAGCAGCTCCAGCTCGTCGTCCTCTTCGAGCTCCAGCTCGGGCGGTGCAACCAGCACCAGCAGCACCGGCGATTTCTCGAGCTCGACCAGCTCGTCTTCGTCTTCGAGCAGCTCTTCCTCGAGCTCGTCTTCGGGTAGCTCGGGTAGTTCCAGCTACGGCGGCAGCTCCAGCTGGGGCGGTTCATCGGGTTCCAGCTCCGGCTCTTCGTCGAGCTCCAGCTCGTCGTCCTCGTCGGGCAGCTCCAGCGGTTCGTCTAGCTACGGCGGCAGCAGCGGAAGCTCGGGTTCGTCGAGCAGTTCCTCGTCGTCGAGCGGCTCGTCCTCGAGCAGCGGTTCGAGTGGCAGCTCTTCGAGCTCCTCCTCGGGTTCGAGCTCCGGTTCGTCTTCGTCGAGCGGCAGCTCGGGCAGCAGCACCTCCAGCTTCGGTGGCAGCTCTTCCAGTTCTTCGTCGAGCAGTTCGTCCTCGAGCAGCTCTTCGTCAGGCAGCAGCACCTCCAGCTTCGGCGGTTCGAGCAGCTCGTCGAGCAGCAGTTCCTCGTCTTCGAGCTCGAGTTCCTCGTCGAGCGGCGGCACCGATGTTCCCGCTCCGCCGATGATGATCCTGTTCGGCCTTGCTGCCGCTGCGATCCTCGGACGCAAGAAATTTACTGGTGTGAAGGCCGACGCTTAAGACCGGCCATTACCCCCAGAACTCAAGGGCGGCTCCCTCCAAGCAGGGAGCCGCCCTTTTGCTATCTGCAATCGGTCGATGTCAGTCTGCGGCAGCAACCCATTCGACATCGGAGAGCGACAACACGTCGCCCAGTTCCCAGACGTTCGCATATCCATAGCCGACAAGGTTGATGAAGGTCGGGATGTTCAGCGCCAGCGGCGCGCGCTTCGTCACAACCGGCATGATATTGTCGCGGAAATTGTTGTTGCAATAGATGTAGATAGGGCGGTCCAAGTCCTCCCCGATCACTTCACGCAGCTTGGCGTCGGTGAAGTCGGAGAAGGGCAGGTTGACCGCGCCTTTGATATGCCCTGCCTCGAAAGCAGCGGCGGATCTTGTATCAAGCAGAAGCGCGCCTTGTGTGCGAGCGGCGGTGAAGAAGGACGCGGCGTCCAGCAGGCGTTCGGAGCGTAAATTCGCGACCTCGGCGGTGAGCTGGGTGAAGCCCGGGTAGTCGATCTGACTGGCGCTCTCCTGCGCTTGGGCAGGCACAGCCAGCGCCAGCGCAGGGGCGGCCAGCAGGATTACAAATTTATGCATGATGTCCCTCCATTGCGCGGAAGGATGCGACATTTGCGATGTCCGGGGCGTGAACGCCTATTGCGTCGGTTCGCCCGCTTCCTGCCAGGCGAGAATACCGCCATCGAGGTGCCTGATCGGCTTACCTGTCGCCTCGACATATTGCGTCGCGGCGATGCCCGAGCGGCGGTCGGACCGGCAGTAAAGAATAGTCTCGCGCTCGCCCGAACCCGGCAGATGCAACGGGTCGAAACGGTCGAGCGGAATGTTGATCGCGCCTGCAATGTGACCTTCGGCAAACTCTTCGGGGGTTCGCACGTCGATCAGCATGGCCTCGTCCGCATCGAGCAGTGCGCGCAGCTGATCGACATCCAGTGTCGTGACCTGCGCGCTTGCGTTCTCGGAGCTTCCGGCGACGCTCTGTTTCGCCACCGCCAGCTCATAGCCGAATGGCGGCGAGCCTCCGCCCTTGTCCTCGTCATCGCCCGTCGGTGCGCAGGCGACGAGCGCCAGCGCGGATAGCGAAGAAAGGGCAAGGGCGGAGCTTCGCATTTTAGGCAGCCAGCTTGCGCAGCACGTACTGGAGGATGCCGCCGTTGCGGTAGTACTCCATTTCGTTGGCGGTATCGATCCGGCACAGCGCGGTGAAGCTGAAGGTCGAACCGTCTGCACGGGTGACCGCGATCTCGACATCCTGACCCGGCGTGAGATCGGCCAGGCCCTTGATCGAGAAAGTGTCTTCACCCGTCAGGCCCAGCGTTTCGCGCGTGTCGCCTTCCTTGAACTGCAGCGGAAGCACGCCCATGCCGACGAGGTTCGAACGGTGGATACGCTCGAAGCTTTCGACGACCACAGCGC
>JAYPMZ010000004.1:0-11722 GCA_038130205.1 Erythrobacteraceae bacterium
TAGCTTGCGCCTGCTAGGCTCGCGACGATCCCCGATGCCTGCCCTTGTTCGGCGCGGGTCACGGCGAGCGATGTGCCTGCGGTGGTGCCGGGGCGGAACAGGCCGAAGCCGAGCGATGCGATCGCATAGCCGAGCGCGATCATGTGAATGTTGCTCGCCACCGCCAGCATGATCGTGCCGAGGCAGGAGATCAGCAGGCCTGAGAGGCTGGCCGCCCGCGGCCCGAGCTTGAAGCGCGGGATAATCCCCCATTGCGCGAGCAGCGTCGCAATCGCTCCGCTCATCAGGACAAGGCCCACCGGCCCAGCACCCTCGGTCGGCGTGTCGCGCAGGCCAAGCCGGTCGAGCACAAGAAAGCCCGTGATTCCCATCACCATCGCCTGCGCATGCCCGCCCAGCAGCTGTGCCACAATCCATGGCCGCAGACGCGCGTCGCGCCATGTCAGGTTTCCGTCTGGGGCCGTTCCTTCGCCCTCATCCTCGCTGTCGGCTTCCGCCGTCTCCGGCGTGTCGGCGGGGCCTGAATAGCTCGTTGCAACGCCCTTGGCGGCAAATTGCGGCTGGTCGTCGGGCAGGCGCAAGCGCAGCAGCACCAGCACGATGATGCCCATCAGCGCAAACGAGATGAATGGCCCGGTCAGTCCCAGACCAAGGAAGGGGAACACCATCAGCGGTGCGAGCGCAGGCCCGATCACCGTGCCGAGACCGAAACTCGAAGCGATCAGCGACAGTGCGTTGGTGCGCTCGGCACGCGGAGTGCGGGCCGCGACATAGGCTTGCACGGAAGGCGGAGCAGCGCTGCCGAAACCGCCGTATAGGCTGCGCGCGGCGGCAAAGGCGATCAGCGCCCAGAACGCGGTGAGCCAGCCGGAAAGACCTGCCCAGAGAACGGCTCCGCACAGCGCCATCGAGGTTATAAAACCGATCAGCCCCAGCGCCATCATCGCCTTGCGACCGCGCCGGTCGGAGCGCCGCGCCCAGATCGGGGCACATACGACCCACAAAAGAGCAGACCAGCTATAGGCAAGGCTGATCCAGACGTCGCCGACTTCCAGCGCGGTGCCGATCGAAGGCATCACCGATTGCATCGCGGTGTTGCCCGCCGCAGTCACCAGCATGACCGTGAAGAGCAGCGCCATGCGCCCGCCCGGGATCGCAGCGGAAGTGCTTGTCCCGGGTTGTTGCGCTGTGTCGCTCAAGGGATCGGCGTCGGCCATGTCAAAAGCCGCTACGCCAGCGCGCGCCTGCTTTCAATCGCGTACCAATCGCGGGTCACTCGAAAGTTTCTTCGATTCCGGCCGGATCCGGGCCATCCAGTTGCCCGTACATCGCCACTGCAAGCGCGCTCACCAGCATGCCAGTGATCATGGCAAAGGTCCCGCTGACTAGGCCGAGCAGGATCAGCGCCATGGTTCCCGTCCCGATCAGCGCGGCGAACAGGCCCGACACGCTCTGGATGATTACGCTGATGATCGTCATCACAACGAAGATCACAAACCAGAACAGCAGGATCTGCCATTGCTTGGGCTTGGTCAGACGAAAGCTGGTGGAGATCGCCGTCAGCGGGTTCAGCCGATTTTCGAGGATCATGACCGGCAAGCTCATCGAAAAGCGCGCCATGAGCCAGGTGACGAACACCAGAATTGGAAGGATGCCTAGAATGGCGAGGAAAGGGCTACCGGCAACACCGCCGAGGATCGAGAAAGGCAGGATGATCAGGAAAGCGCCGAAAATGTAAGCGAGCGCAAAAATGACGAAGATCGCAAGCAGGCTCGGCATCGCCTTGAGTGCCGTTGACAAAGCCTGTCCGACCGTGGGGCGCTCGTCACTCATCAGCCCGACCATCGTGCCATATCCGACGAACTGGACGATCAGGCTCACGATCATCACTCCCATAAACGGGAGCAATATTTCGGCCATGCGCGCTTGCACGACTTGCTGGTCGGCCATCGGGTCCGACAGGGTCTGCATGTCGGGCATCAGCAGATAGATGGCGACGTTGGGCAGCAGGAAGAAAATCGCGGCAATCGCAGAGAGGAGCTGGAAGTTGCTCGTCACCAGTTCAACGCCGCGCGACCAGCAGCTGTTCATGTCGAAATTCATGTGAGTGTGCGCTCCCCCTTGATCTCATCGTCCAATGCCCCCACCCATTCGCTATGGCAAGCATCCTCACCTCATTGCCCCCACAGATTGCGTGCGCCAGCCTCGAATGGCGGCGCGAAGAGGCGCTCGTGCCTTATCGCTCCGCACTCGAGACGATGGAGGCACGCAATGCCGCGATCTCCGCAGGCGAAGCGGGCGAATTGGCTTGGCTGCTCGAACATCCGCCGGTCTATACCGCTGGAACCAGTGCCGATCCTGCCGAATTGACCGATCCGCGCTTCGAAGTGGTCGAGGCCGGGCGCGGCGGGCGCTACACTTATCACGGACCGGGGCAGCGGGTGGGCTATCTGCTGCTCGACCTCAACAAACGCGGCAAGGACGTGCGCTGTTTCGTCCACGCAATCGAAGGATGGGTGATCGACACGCTCGCCGACTTCGGAGTCCCCGCATGGCGCGCCGAGGGCCGCGTGGGCATCTGGTGCGAGGATGTGGACGGGCGCGAGGCGAAGATCGGCGCAATCGGAGTGCGCGTGCGCCGCTGGGTGACGATGCACGGCTTTTCGGTCAATCTCGACCCCGACCTTTCGCATTTTGGCGGAATCGTGCCCTGCGGGATCGAGGAATTCGGGGTCACGAGCCTCGCGCGGCTTGGCAAGCCCGTCTCGAACGCGCAATGGGACGAGGCGCTGATTGCGCGTGCGGACGGTTTCCTCGGCGCGCTCGAAGCGGCTCGGTTGAAGGCCTGTCGAACGTGAGAATGCCGCACATGAAATTGAAATTCGCCCCTGCGCTGATCGTCCCGCTTCTGTTGCTCGCCGCGTGTGAGGACGATGCGGCACAGGTCGATACGCCCGAAACGGGCGGCAAAGCCGAGGGCGAAGTTCTGGGCGGCACAATCAGCGACGATATGCTGCCGCTGGAGGAGCTAACCTCGACCTCTCCACCGGCCGAGCGCACTTCGACTTCCTCGGGCAGCAGTGCGGCATCGGATGCAGGCGATGAGCCCGCCGAAACGCCAGAGGCCGAGGCTCCCAGCGAAGCCCCGGCCCCAGAATCTGCGACAGAAGAATAAGCGTCAGGCGGCCGTTTCGGCCTGCTCTTCTTCCAGCGTCGGATAGTCGATATATCCCTCGGCAATGGGGAAATACCAGCTCTTGGGCACGTCCTTGTTCGGGTTGATATGGGCGCCCGCCGCGATCCGCTTTTCGAGATCGGGGTTCGAGATGAACGGGCGGCCAAAGCTGATTGCATCGGCGCGGCCGCTGGTCACATCGGCATCGGCCTCTTCGGGGGTGTAGTCCGAATTGAGGATCAGCGGACCAGAATAGATGCTGCGGATCAGCGCGTCCTGCTTGGGAACATCGGTGTTGCCGAAGGTGCCGTCCGGTCCCGGCTGACGCAGTTCGAGAAACGCGACGCCCTGCTCTTCGACCACCTTGGCTGCTGCGCCAAAAGTTGCAGGCGGGTTGCTGTCGTCGGTGCCCTGACTGTCGCCATTGGGCGAAAGGCGGACCCCAACGCGGTCCTTGCCCCAGACATCGACCAGCACTTCGATTGCTTCGCGCAGGAAACGGGTGCGGTTCTCGGGCGAGCCGCCATATTCGTCGGTGCGCAGATTGGTGCCGTCGCGCAGGAACTGGTCGATCAGATAGCCGTTCGCGGCGTGAAGCTGCACTCCGTCGAAGCCGGCCTTCTTCGCGTTTTCTGCGGCGTTACGGTAGTCTTCGAGCGTGCGCTTGATGTCGTCATGCGTCATTTCGCGCGCGACGTCGTAGGGGAAGCGGCCCTTGGGCGTGTGCGCTTCGCCGGGGGCTTGGGTGGCGCTGGCAGAGACCGGAGGATTGCCGTCGAGGAAAGTCGAATGGACGATCCGGCCCATATGCCACAGCTGCATGACGATCAGGCCGCCTTCGGCGTGCACGCCTTCAACAATCGGCTTCCATGCTTCGACCTGCTCATCCGACCAGATACCCGGAGCCGACGGCCAGCCGAGTCCTTCGCGGCTGATGCCGGTCGCTTCGGTGATGATCATGCCCGCGCCGGAGCGCTGTTTGTAATAGGTGCCCATCATTTCATTGGGAACGAACATCGGATCGGCCGCGCGCCCGCGAGTGAGCGGGGCCATGAAAATGCGGTTCCGTGCTTCGAGCGCGCCCATTTTGAGCGGCTGGAACAGAGCGTCGTGCATGGGGAAATCCTCTTTGCTTGTTTCGTGTTGGCTATCCACTTGGAGTGTGCAGGTCTAGGGCGCAAGGATGGAAAAAGACGCGGGCAGTGAAGCAAAACTTGGCCGGATGCGCGACTGGCTGCTGCTCGCCGCGTTGCTAGGCGGAAATGTCGCACTCGCGCTCGGGCCGCTACTGGTGCGGCTGGCTGATACCGGGCCGGTAAGCGCTGCATTCTGGCGGCTGTTTCTGGCGCTGCCGTTTCTTGTGCTGTTTGCGCGCATGGCAGGGCAACGGCTTGGCGGGATGCCGAAGAAGACGCTGGTGCTGGTTGCTATCGGGGCCTTTGCCTTTGCTGGAGACCTTGCCAGCTGGCACATCGGTATCGGCATGACGCGGCTCGGCAATGCCACATTGTTCGGCAATGCAGGCTCGATCATCCTGCTGTTCTGGGGCTTCATGATCGCCCGCACGCTGCCGCGCGGGCTCGAATGGCTGGCGATCGTCTGCGCGCTGGGCGGTGCGGCGATCCTTATGGGGCGCAGCCTCGAAATCTCGACCGCAACCTTTGTCGGCGATCTGTTCTGCGTCGCGGCCGGTTTGCTTTACGCGGTCTATCTGCTGACCTTGCAGGGCGAGCGCGCACGCTTCGGATCGTGGAGCCTGCTGGTGTGGGTGAGCGTGTTTGCCTGCCCTGTCCTGCTCGCACTCGCGCTGGCGCTGGGCGAGCCGGTTTTGCCGACCGATTGGACGCCGGTGGTGGTGCTGTTCATCACCAGCCAGCTGATCGGGCAGGGCCTGCTGGTCTTCTCGCTTGGCCATTTCCCACCGTTGATCATCGGTCTGGCTTTGTTGACGCAGCCCGCGATTGCGGCGGTGATCGGCTACAGCGTGTTCGGAGAAGTGCTTTCGCTGCTCGACATTGGCGGGATGGTGCTGCTCGGCAGCGCACTAGTCGTGGCGCGCGCTACCACGCGAAAAGCAGGGCCGGGGATGGTCCAGCGCAAGTAGCTAGGCGGTCGCTGTCTCGAATTCGCGGTAGCGTTCTTCGACCATCATCAAGTCCGGTCCGGTGAGCGCTAGGCGAGTCTGCTCGATCAGCATCCGCGCATGATCGCGCAGGATATCGACGCGGGGCCGGTGCGAAATCGGCACGCAGGCTTTTTCCAGAACATCGAGCATGACGAGCGCGGCATTGGGGCTTGCGGCCACCGCGCTGCGGATCGAGCCGAACCCGCGTCGGGCATAATGCGCAAAACCATCGGGGCAGGGGATCACCGGGCAAGTGTCGGAATCGTCGCTGCATATATCCTTGACCAGATCGCGCCGACCGATCTCGGATGTCGCGGCGCCCAGCCAGTGCAGCACGGTGATCGCGGTGAAGGGGTCGTTGATCCCCGGCGAAAGCGCACGCAGGCCGATTTCGACCAGTTCGTCGATCAGGAATTGCGGGTCCTGTTCGGGCGTGCGGTTTGGGCCAAGAGTGAAACATTCGCGCACGCAGTCGTCAACCTCGTCAGGCGCACAACCGGCGATCTCGATCAGCAACAGATCGCGATGAACGAAGTCGCCGGTGCGCACCTTGATCGAGAAGGTGCAGCCCTTTTCGCGCGCGATTTCTTCGAGTTCGCCAAAGTCGATCAACTGGACGTAGCCGGTGGCATTGGCGGTCAGAGCCTCGCCGCTCTTCGGTTCCTTTGCCTCGCGGAATTCGTCCTCGACAGGATAAGTCTCGCACACCTTGGCGATCAGGCGTTTCCCAATGCTCTCGAGCACAGAATTGATGCGGATCGAAGAGGGGACGTGGTTGAGGAAGAACACCAGAACCGCAACGCACAGCGCCATCATCGCATAGGCGACCAGCAACGACAGCTGCGGCGCGAAACCGGGCAGGGCGGTGGCGGTGGCATCGGCAGCGGTACTGGCGGATTCGTCCTCCGCTCGCACAGCGCGCAGCACGACGATGGAATAGACGAAACTGCCGATGAAGGTCGCAAGGCTGATCTGGTTGCCGCGGTCCTCCATGAAGTTCGTGAGAAGCCGCGGGCCGTAGGTGCTGCTGGCATAGGTGACCGCGACCAAGGTGATCGAGAACACCGTCGAGGCAACACCGATGGTTGCTCCTGCCATGACCGTCAGAATATCGGCAGCCCCTTTGGGCCGGACCGGCACGATCAAGTCATAGTCGCTCAAAACCTCGGCAAATCCGCCGCGGTCGAGTGCGATCATCGCAATCGCAAGCACAGCGGCAAGGATCGCAAACAGCGCCGGATAGAACCAGTAGTTCGCGTTAAGCCGCGCCCAGAGGAATTTGAGATTGGCGGTCATCGAACGGCCCCCTCATTGTGACCAATCAATCCCCGTCCGGAATGTCGGCCTTCGGGACTTCCTCGATTTCCACCTGCCCGATGTCGCCCTTGCCGACCGAATTGCTCGCCATTTCGAGCATCCTGTCGAGGCTCGCCTTGGCCTTCAGACGCAGGTCTTCCTCGATCTCGATACGCGGCTCCAGATCGCGCAGCGCGACGTAGAGCTTCTCCATCGTGTTCAAGGCCATATAGGGGCAGATGTTGCAGTTGCAGTTGCCGTCCGCACCCGGCGCGCCGATGAAGGTCTTGTTCGGGAGCGCCTTTTCCATCTGGTGCATGATGTGCGGTTCGGTCGCGACGATCAGCGTGTCGCCTTCGAAATTCTCTGCAAACTTCAGGATGCCGCTGGTCGAGCCGACATAGTCCGCATGATCGACGATCGCGGGCGGGCACTCGGGGTGGGCTGCAATAGGCGCGCCGGGGTGCTGTTCTTTGAGTTTCAGCAGTTCGGTCTCGCTGAAAGCTTCGTGGACGATGCAGACGCCTGGCCACAGCAGCATTTCGCGGTTGAAATTGCGCGACAGCCAGCCGCCGAGGTGACGGTCGGGACCGAAGATGATCTTCTGGTCCTTGGGGATTTGCGCAAGGATCGTCTCGGCGCTGGAAGAGGTCACAATGACGTCAGAGAGCGCCTTAACCTCGGTCGAGCAGTTGATGTAGGTCAGCGCGATGTGGTCGGGATGCGCTTCACGGAAAGCCTTGAACTTTTCGGGCGGGCAGCTGTCTTCGAGGCTGCAGCCTGCATCCATATCGGGAAGCACCACGATCTTTTCGGGGCTGAGGATCTTGGCCGTGTCGGCCATGAATTTCACGCCGCAGAAGGCAATCACATCGGCATCGGTCTCGGCGGCCTTGCGCGAGAGTTCTAGGCTGTCGCCAACGAAGTCGGCAATGTCCTGAATATCGGGGGTCTGGTAATAGTGGGCGAGGATCACCGCATTGCGTTCCTTGCGCAGCCGGTCGATCTCGGCAAGCAGGTCTTCGCCGTGGGGGATTTTGCTCTCGATGCTCATATTTGATCCCTCGCTGAAAGTGTTGCGAGCGACATAGGCACGCATGGATCAATTTGCGAGCGTTTTGAGCGCTTTTGGCCTGTGCCGCCGGGCTCGTGGTAAACAATCCTTCCCGGCGCCCTTGCGTATATTCCACGGGGCAGGGTTCAGCGCCCCTGAAACTCTGCAAGCCCGATACTGTAGGCACGAATTTCCCTTTTTAAGCAACGCAGTCGGTCAGCAATGTTGGTCAAGATCCCGCCCTCCGAAGTAAGGCTTGGCATGTATGTCGCAGGCTTCGGCGGGTCGTGGTTCGAGCACCCGTTCTGGCGTCCGAAATTCGTGATTGAAAACAAGCGCGATTTGGAAAAAGTCACGCATTCAAGTGTGCCCTACGTCCTGATCGACGAGACCTTGGGAGCCTCTGTCGAGCCGGAGCCGGCGGCTCCCGAAACAGGCGCAGACATTGCCGCACAAGAGCAGCGCGAGCACCGCTTGCGCCCTGCTCGCAAAGCAAGGCGGCCCGCTTTCCAGATGACCAAGGAGGCGATCGCGCACCGCCGCGCCAGCCAGCTGGTCAACCGGACCAAACAGCAGATGCGGCGTATCTTCACCGATCTGCAAATGGGCTGGGCGCTCGACCGGGCCGATGTGGACGGTGTGCTCGACAATATCGTGCAGTCGGTGGGCGAGGATGCGCATGCCCTGCTCAATGTGCTGCGCATCAAGACCAAGGACGATTACACATTCCTCCATTCAGCGGCCGTCTGCACGCTTATGCTGTGCGTGGCGCGCCATCGCGGCATGGACGAAGCCGAGACGCGCGATCTGGGGCTTGCTGGACTGCTGCACGATGTCGGCAAGATCGGTATTCCCGACGAAGTGCTGAACAAGCCTGCGCGGCTGACCGATCCCGAGTTCTCGATCGTCAAAAACCACCCCGAGCACGGGCACAAGCTGCTTGCCAGCGCGGGCGATATCGCGGCAACCGCGCTCGATGTGTGTCTGCATCACCACGAAAAGATCGACGGGACAGGCTATCCCTTCGGTCTGTCGGCGGGGAACATTTCCTTTGCTGCCCGGCTGGGCGCGGTGTGCGATATCTTCGACGCGCTGACATCGCAGCGCGCCTATAAGGATGCATGGTCGCCGCAGCAGGCGCTTACCAAAATGTGGGCATGGGAAGGCCACCTCGATCATGCGGTGATGGCCGAGCTGATGGTGGCGCTAAACCTGTTTGCCGAGGGACTTTTGGTGAAACTCTCGAACGACCGGCTGGCGATTACCCTGCACAACGACCCGCCCGGCAAGGCGGCGCCTGTGGTTCAGTTCTACGCGGTTGAAGCCGGAGAGATGGTTGCGCCGCAAAAGATCATCATTCCCAATGACGGGAAGGGTGTGCGCGTGCTCTCGGTCGAGGAGCCGTCCGATTGGGGCTTTGACGATTGGGACGCGGTGCGCGGCCGCGTGGTTGACGCCTTGGGCGCCTAGAAACCCGGCGGCAGAAAGGCTTCCATCGGACGTTCGGCTCCCGGCGTGCCTGCGATCACCCAATTGGTCAGCGCATATCCGACAGACGAATAGGCGAGCAGCATCGAGGCGACGAACACGCCGATATAGATGCCCAGACCCCACCAATAGGCCGGATGCACCCGTCCGTTTGCGCGGTAATCGGCTATCATCCCGATCAGCGGGAAGATGCAGGTTGTCGCCACGGTGATCGTCCAGGAATAGGGGATCATCAGTGGCAACGGCAGCAGCCGCCCAAGCCCCGGCCCGGTGAGCACGGTCATCGCCACCAGCATCAAGCGGCGATGCCAGCCGGTGTAGCGGCGTTGACTCAAGGCCCACAGGCCGATCCCGCCGAAACACAGTAGCAGCGCCATATTGCTGATCAGGAATTCGTTGACCGGGAAGAAGAACGGCCCGCCCGTACGCTGCGCCACAGTGATCATGATCGCGCAGCCCGCCGCGACCATGACCGGAATGTAAATATAGGCCAGCTTGCCGAGGGTGATATGCAAGGCGCGGTTGCCACCCGCAATTGTCACATGTTGCGCAAGGTAAAGCGCGATCCAGCCCATGAAGATCGCTCCGTGCAGGTGATATTGCCATGGCACGGCGAAGGTGGAGCGACCCATCGCCAGCTGCACCGAAAATCCGGCCACGATGACCAGCCCCATGACGAAAGCCATGATGGTGAAAAAGCGCGTGCCCTCGACCTTCGCGGTTCGCACACCAGCGGTAGTAGCCATGGAAAATCCCCCCTCCTGACCCTTGCGCCGCTTGTGCCGCAGCTTGCGCGGTTAGGCAAATGGGGAGGTGGTAAGCGCGCCTAGCGGGCGATAGATTCGCCTGCAAATTCCACTTCCACCCGCGCCTGTTCGTAGCCTGCAACCTGCAAGGGCACGGCGAGGTTCTGGCGCACCGCTTCGCGTGCGGCGCTGCGGGCAAGGTTGAGCACTTCGGGGTTCTTCGCGAAGGCCTGCGCCTTTTGCGCGGCCTCACGCGAATTGCTTTCGGACAGCAATTGCTGCGATCCGCCCGTATTGAACATACCATCGGTGAAAATGCGCGCTGATGCTTCGTCGAGATTGGGCTGCGAGGTTTGCAACTGGGGCAGGGTGACAGTGAGAAGCTGCGCCTCTTCGTCCCATGCGAAGTCGCTCGCGCCAATATCCGACAGGTCGAGCCGGTAGTCGATGCTGGCCGGAATGATCGCCGCCTGACGCACGCGCCGCACGGTGACGGGGCCGATCGTTTGCTCGTATTCGCTTTCGGCCACCACTTCAAAACGGCTGGCGAAGACGACCAGCGAGTTCTGCTTTTCAAACGCCAGCATAGCGCTGGCGACGGGATCGCCCTCTTCCTGATAGAAATAGGCGCGCCAACCTAGAAACAGCGTCGCGGCGAGCAGGAACGCGGCGACCAGCGCAAGCGTTTTCTCGCCGCGGAGCGAAAGCATGCCGCCATCCGGTTTTGCCGGAGGAAACAGTTCGGCTTCGATCTCGGCCTGTTCCTTCAGACCGTCCGCCACACCTCGCCTTCCTTGCCGACCAGACCGCGCTTTTCGAGTTCGATCAGATGCGCGGTGACGCTCATTTCGGCAGCGGGGATCAGCCGCTCGTCCAGACCTTTGTACATTTGCGGGATAAAGGCGCTGACGGTGCGCGCTTGTTCGCCCAGCAGGCGCAGGATCTGGTTCTCGCGCTGGCGGCGGTGGCCGATCATGCCGCGTACCAGTTGGCGCGGCTTGGTGATCGCGGCGCCGTGAGCGGAGTGGTAGATCACATCTTCGCGCGATTGCAGCTTTTCAAGGCTCGCCATGTAATCGCCCATGTCGCCGTCAGGCGGGATGACCACGCTGGTGGACCAGCCCATGACGTGGTCGCCGGTGAACAGCGAGCGCGATTCTTCGAGCGCGAAGCACAGGTGGTTTGACGTGTGCCCGGGCGTGGCGACGGCGGTTAGCGTCCAGCCCGTGCCGCTCATGGACTCGCCGTCCTCAAGCACGCGGTCAGGCGCATAGGTCGTGTCGAACGCTTCGTCGGCGCGCGGCAAATCGGTCCTGAGCACAAGCGGCGCGCAGCCGACCACGGGCGCGCCGGTGCGCTGCGAAAGCGGGGCGGCGGCGGGCGAGTGGTCGCGGTGAGTGTGCGTGCACATGATCGCGCGCACCACGCGGTTGTCGATTGCCGCCTCGATCGCGTCGATATGCGCCGGATCGTCCGGCCCCGGATCTATCACCGCACAGTCCGGCCCGTCCTCTTGCCCGACCACATAGGTCTGTGTGCCGGTATAGGTGTAGGGCGACGGATTGGGCGCGAGCACGCGCATCACCAGCGGCTCGACCTGATCGGCGATGCCCGTGGGCCACGGTTTGGGAGGTATGCCTGCCATGGCTTTGCATATGGCGAGGCCAGCGCGCCATGTCGAGGCTTGGCCCCCTGATGTCGTGGCAGGCTCGTGCTTTGGCAGGCCCCGCTTGCGACACAGCTTGCGGCTGGGTAGTCCTTCGCGCTCAAGCAGCGAAGCGGTAGCGCAATTTATGTCCGATTATATTCTCGTCCTCGATGAAGGCACGACCTCCACC
>JAYPMZ010000004.1:11732-21648 GCA_038130205.1 Erythrobacteraceae bacterium
CCTCGGCACAGGAAGAGCTGACGCAGCACTACCCGCAAAGCGGCTGGGTCGAGCATGATGCAGGCGAAATCTGGGCGAAGACGCTCGATTGCGCCAATGCGGTGATCCCCAAGGCGGGCGGTGCGGCGATGATCGCAGGCATCGGCATCACCAACCAGCGCGAAACGGTGGTGGCGTGGGACCGCGAGAGCGGCGAACCGCTGACCCGCGCCATCGTCTGGCAAGACCGCCGCACGGCGCCTTTTTGCGAGGAACTGCGCGCCGCTGGTCACGAAGCAAAGGTGCAGGCGCGCACCGGCTTGCTGCTCGACCCTTATTTCTCCGGCACCAAGATGCGCTGGATGCTCGACAATGTGTCCGAAGTGCGCGCTGCGGCAGAGCGCGGCACGCTGGCTTTCGGCACGGTAGAAAGCTGGCTGGTGTTCAAGCTGTCGGGCGGGGCAAGCCACATCTCGGATGCCTCCAACGCCAGCCGCACTTTGTTGATGGGGTTGGCCGATAGCGGTTTCGACAGCGGTTTGTGCGAGCTGATCGGCGTGCCTTCCGAAGCATTGCCGCAGGTTGTCGATATGTCGGGCGAACTCGCTGTGACCCGAAGGAGCCTGTTCGGGCGCGAGATTCCGATCACGGGAATGGCAGGCGATCAGCAATCGGCGACCATCGGGCAGGCCTGCCTTTCGCCCGGAGAAACCAAGGCGACCTATGGGACAGGCGCATTCGTGCTCACCAATCAGGGCGAGCAAGTGCCGGCGTCGTCCAATCGCCTGCTGGGGACAGTGCTGACCCAGTTGGACGGCAAGCGGACCTATGCAATTGAAGGCTCGGTCTTCGTTGCAGGCAGTCTTGTCCAATGGCTGCGCGATTCACTGGGCATTGTAGAGGTCGCGAGCCAGACCGAGGTGCTGGCGCGTTCAATTCCCGATAGCGGCGGAGTAACGATTGTGCCGGCGCTGTCAGGGCTGGGCGCACCGCATTGGAATGCCGAGGCGCGTGGGGTGATCACGGGATTGAGCTTTTCGACCGGCAAGCCGCAGATCGCGCGTGCCGCGCTGGAAGCGATGGCGCACCAAACGCATGACCTTGCACAGGCCTTCGCTGCCGACGGAACGGCCTGGGGCACGTTGCGGATCGACGGCGGCATGGCAGCGAACGACTGGATGGCGCAGGACCTTGCCGACATGCTTGGCGTGCGCGTCGAACGGCCCAGCTTTATCGAGACGACCGCACTCGGCGCAGCGATGCTGGCAGCAGCGGGGGCAGGACTCTACCCCGATCTGGCGAGCGCTGCACAGAGCATGCGCGGGACGCTGACCACATTTGAATCTGCGATGGAGGATGCGGTGCGCGACGAACGTCTGACGCGCTGGAAGAAAGCGCTGGAAGCGGTTTAGAGCAGATCGCTCAAACGGCGTTGCAGGCGGCTGTGGATCGCCCGCGCCGGAGATGCCATTTCAAAACCGCTGCGCCATGCCTCGTCCAGCCGGGCGATGCGTTCGTGCAGCCGCTCGGTCTCGGCGATCAGTTCGCAGGTTGCCGGTTCGAGCACTTCGAGTGCCTTGGGATCGGCCTGCCGGTCAGGCGGCAGCGTGCCGTGGTTGCGGACCTGGCTTTCGGACAATTCGCCCGAAAAGAACGCGCGCTGGTTCAGCAGCCACGCGAGGATGTGCATCATCCGCGTCGTTGTCTTAAGTCCCTCGGTCGAAAGCGCGAGGCGCAGCGTCGGATCTTCGCCGGAAACAGGCTCCCGCGTGCCGAGCGCGAACACGGCGCGCACGTCATCGGCGAGGACGAGTGCCTCGTCGTAGAGCGCCTCGATGATCGGGCGGGAAAGGTTTGTGGTCCTCGGCATTACAAGCGCGCGCTATTCTCCAAAGCGCCGCGTTACCAGCGGCCCATGGTTACTATCCCTGTAAGATTTATTGACGTCCCGTAGCGGTACAGTATCGGGCCGGAATTAACGAGAGGTTGCGCTTGGCGAAACGCCGGCAGAACGCTCCGAAACGGAGCAATTCGGGGGCAAAGCCAAGCAGGCCAAACGCCTGTATCAGCGCAGCAATCTAGGCGATGATGTCGGGCAGCAGCGTGTCCTCGATCAGCGCGATCTGGTCCTTCAGGCGCAGCTTTCGTTTCTTGAGCCGCGCAATCTGGAGCTGGTCGGTCGAGCCGGCTTCGGTCAATGCGCTGATCGCCGCGTCGAGATCGCGGTGTTCGGTGCGCAACAATTCGAGCCGTTTGAGGAGCTCCTGCTCATTCATGGTGTCAACGAATCGCCCGCTTGCCCAGTGTCGTAGGGCGTGTTTCATGCGGCAAATTTCGTCGCTCTGCCATGGGATTTTCGCGGGCCAGTCCGACCCGCTTAGGCAATCGCCCTGAGTAAGCGCCGCAATTCGCCCTGAAAAATTGCAGATGCATCGATTCATCTTTCGTCAGGGCTTGGCAAGCTAGCCAAAGATGTGATCTGTTCTGGATCTGCGGCCCGGCCGCTTTGATGCCGAGTCGCTCCCCGCGGGTATCCCCCCGCACACATATAGGAGACCGCATATGGCATCGTCCGCAGCTTCATCCCACATGAATGCTCTCCAGACCAAACACGCAGGCCTCGACGCCCAGCTCCGCGATGAGATGGCTCGGCCCGCCCCCGATGCGGCGATGATACAAGCGATCAAGAAACAGAAACTAAGGTTGAAGGAAGAGATTGGGCGCGCCTGACCGCGCGGGTTCCCCCTCGCTTCAAAACATTCCGGTAGCGCGCGGTTCGTCCGTTAAGAGGCTTTGCTTTTGTGCGCCCGAAGCCTTAGGCTTTGGGCACACATGACAGCCGCCGCTTCCGCTCGACAGATCCTCACCAGCCTGCACGAGGTTATGGCCTCGCGCCTTCACGCGCAGGGTAAGCTCGATCAGGTCGTCGATATCATCGGCGAATGCCTGACGAGCGAGGTGTGCTCGATTTACCTCCTGCGTGAAGGCATGCTTGAACTGTTTGCCACGCGCGGCCTGAACAAGAGCGCGGTGCACGTCACCCGCATGGCCATCGGCGAAGGTCTGACCGGCACGATTGCGGCCAATGTCGAGACGCTGAACCTCGCTGAGGCGAAGGCACACCCCGATTTCCAATACCGCCCGGAAACCGGCGAAGACAAATATCATTCCTTTGCCGGCGTGCCGATTGTCTACCGCGAACGGGCGGTAGGCGTGCTGTGCGTCCAGCACGTCGATCCGCGTCGCTACGAAGAGATCGAGATCGAAGCATTGCAGACCACTGCGATGGTTTTGAGCGAACTCATCACCAATGCCGATCTGGTCGACGAGGAAGAGGCGCTGGGTTTAAGCGCGGCGGACTCGGGTCCGCAGATGCTGAGTGGCCTGACCTTGGTGAAGGGGCTCGGCGCAGGCATCGCCGCTTATCACCAGCCGCGCGTTCAGATCACCCAGGTCGTGGCCGAGGATACAGAGGCCGAACGCCAGCGCGTCTATCGCGCTTTCGACAAGATGCGCGAACAGATTGACGGGCTGACCAGTCAGGCCGAGTTCGGCGTCGGCGGCGAGCACGAGGAGGTCCTCGCGACCTACAAGATGTTCGCCTACGACGAAGGCTGGTCGCGCCGTATCAACGAAGCGATCGATAGTGGCCTCACCGCCGAGGCTGCGATCGAGCGCGTCCAGCAGCACACTCGCATGCGCATGCGTGAGATCGACGATCCGCTGCTCGCTGACCGAATGCACGATCTGGAAGACCTTGCGAACCGGCTGGTGCGGATCGTTTCAGGCCAGTTGGGTACTGCGGCGCAGCAGGGTCTGCGCAAGGACACGATTCTGATCGCCCGCAACCTCGGCCCTGCGGAACTGCTCGAATATGACCGGCGGCGCCTGAAAGGCGTGATCCTCGAAGAAGGCTCGCTCACCGCGCATGTGGTGATCGTCGCGCGCGCCATGGGCGTCCCCGTGCTCGGCCGCGCCAAGGGTTCGCGAGGGGTGATCCGCGAAGGCGACGAAATCCTGCTCGACGCCACCGCCGCAACCGCCACCGTGCGCCCCTCGGTGCAAATGGCCGATGCCTTCGCGCAGCGTTTTGCCAAATCGAAGGAAAAGCAGGCGGCCTATGCCGAGCTGCGCGATGTCGAGCCCTTCACCCGCTGCGGCACGCGCATCCAGGTGATGATGAACGCCGGGCTGCGCGACGACATGAGCAATCTTCCGCTCACCGGCGCTGACGGGGTGGGGCTGTTCCGGACCGAATTCCAGTTCCTCGTTTCGGCCACCCTGCCGCAGCGCGAGCGCCAACTAAAGCTTTACCGCGACGTTCTTGACGCGGCGGGCGACAAGCCCGTCATTTTCCGCACGGTGGACATCGGTGGCGACAAATCGGTGCCCTATCTCGCCTCGAGCATTGCCGAGAATGACGAGAACCCGGCGATGGGCTGGCGCGCCTTGCGGCTGGCGCTCACGCGCGAGGGTTTGATGAAAGCGCAGGCTCGCGCGCTGCTCGAAGCGTCCGCTGGCCGCTCGCTTTATGTCATGTTCCCGATGGTGTCCGAAGTATGGGAATTCGACGCGGCAAAGCAGGTGTTCGAAGAACAGCTCGCTTTCATGCGCTCGAAAAAGAAGATCGTGCCCGAACATATCCGTTACGGCGCGATGCTCGAAGTGCCCGCTCTGGCCGAAATGCTCGACCTGCTGCTGCCGCGACTCTCCTTTCTGTCGATCGGCACCAACGACCTTACCCAGTTCCTGTTCGCAGCTGACCGGGGCAATCCCGCTCTGGCAGAACGGTATGACTGGTTGAGCGTGCCGATCTTGCGGTTCCTGCGGCGCGTTTCGCAGGCAACAGTGGGCACCAATATCGATGTGGGCGTTTGCGGCGAGATGGGAGGGCGCCGGCTAGAAGCGCTGGCGCTGCTCGGGATCGGGTATCGCCGCCTTTCGATCACGCCCGCGTCGGTCGGCCCGATCAAGGAGCTGGTGCGTAAAGTCGATCTCAACGAGATCACCCAGGCGATGACGGGATGGCTCGCAGAACCCGGAATCAATCTGCGCGAAACCATTGCTGCATGGGCGGCAGAGCGCGATATCGAAGCGGATTGACGCTGCGCAGCGCTTTTGATGCGTTGTTCCGCTCTGGTTGGCGTTGTTGCAGGGCATTTGGGCTCGGTGACGGAAAATATGCTTAGCGAACGCTTGACAGGCGCACTGGCTCGCCGTTTGAGTGCGACGAAATCAAAACAAAAAATCGCCAAATCAAAAACCACGTGAATGTGGACAGGGTCATGGAAACCGAACAGGACAGCACCACTCAAGAGCTGCCCGGTAATGAGGAAACTCAACCGGCAAGCGCCGGCGAGCGTCTGCGTGCCGCGCGTGAAGCAAAGCGGCTTGAGCTTTCGCACATCTCCGCAGAGACGCGGATTCCGCTACGCCATCTCGAAGCGATCGAAAGCGGATCATTCGATGCGTTGCCTTCGCGCACTTACGCCATCGGCTTTGCGCGCACCTATGCACGCGTGGTCGATCTCGACGAGAGCGAGATTACGGATGCTGTGCGCGAGGAACTGTCCGACGATTACGGTCGCACAAGCGCAATGGCAGGCGGGATGGAACCGGGCGATCCGGCGAAACTTCCATCGGCAGGTCTGGCATGGTTCGGCGGCATTGCGGCGCTGGTGCTGGTGGTCGGGCTCATCGCCTTCTTCAGCAGCTATTTCAGCGCCGGAACGCAGCTGCCTTCGCTGATCGCCGAAGATGAAGCGCCTGCCGAAGTGCAAGAGCAAGTCGCAGCGGCGAGCGCGGAAGCCGAAACTGCACCAATCGCCGCCGGGCAGGTGGTGTTCACCGCGCTCGAAGACGATGTGTGGATGCGCGTGTATGAAGACGGCGGCGATCGCCTGTTCGAAGCGCAAATGGCGAGCGGAGACCAGTTTGAACTGCCCGCCGACGCGGTCGAGCCGCGCATCAACACCGGCCGTCCCGACGCCATCGGGATCACGATTGGCGGCCGCGAAGTGCCCAAACTTTCGGATGAACCCGTGACAATGGGCGATACGCCCGTTTCGGCAGCGGCGCTGCTCGCAAGGGCCGATACTCCGGCGGAAGCTTCAGCGAACAATTGAAGGCGGGCAATTGGGTTGCGGGAATCGCAATTCATCCGATCCTGAGCCACATTCCCCCGTTTAGTGCCCCTTCAGGCTCGACTTGGAAGCCACGCTTGGGCACAAATTCGGGTGATATTCATGCGACCTGCACAATGTTGCAGGCGAACGCGATCAAAGGGAGCCTGAGCCGCCATGCGTGCCGAAATCCGCACCTCCAAACCTGTTCTTTTTTTGCGCAAGAGCGTGCCTGCTCTCGTTGCGGCGGCTGTGGTCGCGACCATGCCTGTGCCCTCAATGGCGCAGGACAGCTCCGATGCACGACTGCGTCGGGTCGAAGCCGAAGTCCGCGCGCTGCAACGCGCCGTGTTTCCGGGCGGCGACGGCCGCTTCTTTGAACCGCAGATCACTGCCGACGGAACCGCGACCGGCCCGACCACCACGACGGCCCCTTCGACCACGGCGGTGACGGACATTCTTGCGCGGCTCGACGCGATCGAACTGCAATTGCAGCGCCTGACCGCGAAGACCGAAGAAAACACCAACGCGCTGGGCGGGCTCGATGAACGCGTCGCCGCACTCGAAGCGGGCGGCACGGCTGCGGTGGCCGCAGGGCCATCGTTCGATCAGGCGCCCGACGTCACTCCTGAAGAGGTCGGTGCAACCAACAGCAATCTTACCGCCATGACCGGCGGCTCCGCTCAGGCTCAGGCCGAGGAAGCGCCTGCCGCCACCGGGCCTTCGCCCGAACGGCTCGCTGCTGTGCAGGAAATTACCAAGCCGCAAACCGAAGATGCAGGCGACGACGAATATTCCTACGGCTTCCGCCTCTGGAACGCGGGCTTCTATCCCGAAGCTCGCCAGCAGCTGGCCAAATATGTCGAGGATTATCCCACCCACTTCCGCATCACCTACGGACGCAACCTTTTGGGCCGTGCCTTCCTCGACGATGGCATGCCCGAAGAAGCAGCACGCTGGTTCCTGCGCAACTATCAGGCTGATCGCACCGCGAACCGCGCTCCCGACAGCCTGCTGTTCCTTGCCGAAAGCATGATCGCGATGGGCGACACCCGGCGCGCCTGCATCGCGCTGGCCGAATTCGGCGAGACTTATCCCGCCGTTGCTACAGGCCGGTTGTCCGACCAGTATGAGAGCAACCGTCGCCGCGTGACTTGCTCGTAAGTGACCTGCCCGTAAGCTACGCGGGCCGATAGGGGGCGCTGATTGATACGCCGATCCATCTCGACCGGATCGATCCTGACCTGATCGTCCGCTTCCGAGCGGCAATTGACGAGTTGTGGCCCGAAGAGGCACGCGAAGGCCCCTTGGGTCTCGCGGTGTCGGGCGGGCCGGACAGCCTCGCCCTGCTTTTGCTTGCCAGAGCGGCCCTGCTCGAAGGTGTGGCGGTGTTGTCGGTCGATCACGGTCTGCGCCCCGAAGCAGAGAGCGAAGTGGCCTTCGTGCATGGCGTGTGCGCGACGCTCGGCGTGCCTTTCGCCTCTGCTAAAGTGCGGCTGGCAGCCGGAAACCTGCAGGCCCGCGCGCGCGAGGCTCGCTATCAGGCGCTTTCGCAGTGGGCAGGGGATAGGGGGCTGGGTGCGGTAGCGACGGCGCACCATGCCGACGATCAGGCCGAAACCTTGCTGATGCGGCTGGCGCGCGGGAGCGGGCTGGCAGGGCTCGCCGGGGTGCGCGCAATTACGCATTTGCCGGGCAGCGGGGAGGATTCGCCGATTCCGCTGATCCGCCCGCTGCTGGACTTCCGCAAGCACGAGCTTGAAGCGGCGGTTTCGGCGGCTGGCCTGACTCCGGTGCAAGACCCCTCGAACCGCGATCCCGCCTTCGACAGGGTGCGTGTGCGAGAGGCGCTCGCGGGCAGTGAATGGCTCGATGCGCAGGCGCTCGCCACCAGCGCGCAGCATCTTGCCGAAGGCTGGCGTGCACTCGAATGGTATGCCGAAATCGATTGGGAGGAGATGGTCGAGCGCGACGGCGAGGCTGCGTTTCGCTATTATTGCAACGTGCCGCGTGCGGTGCAGATCGAGACGGTGTGGCGGATCGTCGCGGAGCTTGGCGGTCTTGTCACGCGAAGCGAAGCAGGGCGCGCGGCCGACCGACTATGGCGCGGCGAGAATGCCTCGCTGGGCGGCGTGCTGGCGACTTCGGATGTCGAAATGGTCGATCCGGTGGGCGTGGAAATGCGGGTCTATCGGTTCAGCCCGGAGCCGCCGCGCCGCACCCATTAGCGCCGGTTACGACATGATGCGGTCGCCGACACCGATATACTGGCCGCGGGTGATCACCACCTTGTCACCGCGCTTGGCGAGGGCGAACAGCTTCTCAGCGAAGGGATCGGGAACGCCGATGCAGCCGTGCGAGGCGTAGCCGTTCATCACAGGCGAACCGTGGATCGCAATGCCGTCCCATGTCAGCCGCAGGGTCCAGGGCATCGGAGCATTGTTGTACTTTTCCGAAACGTTGTCGCGTTCCTTGGTCAGGATCGGGAAAGTGCCGAGCGGGGTCGGGTGGCGCTGCGTGCCGAGCAGTGCCACGGCGGTGCCGATTTCATGACCGTCGCGGAACACGCTGATGACGCGCGCGTCGAGATCGACCGTGACGACCAGCTTGCCCGATGCAGGAGCCCGCGATTCATCCCAATACCATTCGCCGTAGCGGATCGTGCCCTCGATCGGCAAGATCGACTTGATCACAAAGGGATCGTCCGAAGGCGCGGCCTGCGCCAGCGTGCGGGTCGCCGCAGCGGGCGGTGCGGGCGGAATATCCTGAACCTGCGGGTTCGAGATCATCCGTGCAGCCGGACCGCGTGCAGGCACGCTCGTGTCGCCAGCCACGGTGTTGTAGGTCACATCATCGAAACTTGGTGCAGCAGTGGCAATGGCGGGCGCAGCAGCAGGAACAGTGCTGCTCAATTCGGCGGGTGCAGGCGGCAGTTCAGGCAGATCTTCGACGTCCGCGTCATAGCCATAGGGCTGCGGCAGACTCGGATCGACCACCAGCGAGTCGCCACCCGTGGTCGGATCGATCGCACGGATGGCGTTTTCGGCCTGCTCGGCAACTTCGACTGCCGTATCGGCAGCATTGGCCGCTTCGTCAGCGTAAGTCTGCGCAGAAAGCGCCACACCGCTGCCCAATGCGGCGATGCCGAGAATGGTTGCGAAGCGGAAGTTTTTGAAAGCCATTATGCCGGGTCCTTGATCCAATGCAGGCATTATGCGCTTTTTCGCGGTTAACTGCCAGTGACTACCACGGCGGCGTCCCTTGCGGGGACGCACCGGGGGGCAAATCGTTAACGCGGCAAGTGGCCGCCTTCGCTATCCATGCGCGCCGAACTGGTTGGCAATCGCCACGCTCAAGCGCAGCATCAGCGCATAAGCGCGCTCGATCGGGTCGATATAATCGCGCGTGATTGCCGCATAGCCTTGCGCCTCTGCATCGGGATAGTCGGCAGGCGCATCCATCGCGAAATCGCTGGGCGAGGGGAAGTGTACCGGGAAGGCGCGCCGCATTTGCGCGAGCGCGTCCTCGATCCGCAAGGAGAACACCATTTCCAGCACATCCTCGCGGCTGACGTCATTGGCGCGCGAGAACACGGGGACGGAAACAGCGCGCAGGAAGATGTGCTGCATCAACGCAAGTTTGAGAGCCTGCGCCGCACCGATCATGCGCCGCTTGTCCTGTGTCGAGTTATCGCTCTTGTCGGGCGGGAGCAGGTCCAGCAGGCGGTGGAATTTAAGCGCATCCACCCGCAGGCGCGAGGCAAGGCGGCGGAACACGCCGGTCCGGTCATCCTTGGTGAGATATTCGGCCAGCAC
>JAYPMZ010000004.1:21658-40599 GCA_038130205.1 Erythrobacteraceae bacterium
CAAATGTGGCTCGGTCCCGCGATAGGGGCGGCTTGCCCAATAGGCGGAGTTGAACAGTTCGCCATGCGCGGCAACCGTTTTGATGCTCGCCAATTCGTTCGAGGCACGTGCGAGCCGCACCAGCTGACGGCCCCGCTCGCTGTCGCTGAGCAGCGCGGCGATTTCCTCATAATTGCCGTCCGCCGCATCGCCGATCCCTGCGATCACATTGACCGGAAAGCCGAGCTGCTGGAGGATCGAGTTGTGCGGAATTGCGCGGATTTGACGCAGGTTCATATCGCGGTCTGCGCTCAGGTCCGACTGGCGGCGCGAAACGCGGCTACCGGTCGAGTTCAGCAACCCCAGACCGAATGCCGTAACCGCGCGCGAATAGGTCGCGCTGCGCAGATGCCGCCTCTGATGGGCGCGGACAGCGCGATAGAAATCGAGGCTGAGATCGGTGCGCTTGTAAAGCGGATCATCGCACTGCGCGCTCACATCGGGCGCATCGGTGATAATCCGCGTCAGCGTTGCCCGCGCCAGCACCGGATTTGCGAAAGGCAGGTAGCCGTCTCCCCCCTGAAAGCTGACTTCGGGTTCCAGCTCGATCCCGTGACGGTAGAAATTGCTGCGCGCCCACGGGCTGAGCGGCCATGTCAGCCGGTCGGCAAAACCGCTGGGATGCGCGCCGCGGCCCATGCTTTCGCCATGGGTGTTGAAAATCAGCGCTGCGACATCGGTCAGCCCGTTGCGCTCCATCGCCTGCGCGAGACGCCCTTGAAGCCGCTCGATCGCGAGGCTTGCAGGGATCTGCCCGACGAAGCGGCCCGCGTCGGAAAAGCCGGTCTGGATGCACATTCGCCCGCGCTCGCGGACATAATGCTGATACTGCGGCTCTGCGCACAGCGCCTCTAGGAAACGTCCGCCGTGTTCGAGCGCTTCTTCGGTTTCGAACAGAGGCGAAACATCGACCTTGTCCGCGATGCCGAACAGCTTCGAAAAATACAGCGCGGCGAGAATCGTCGAGGGCTGTTCGCATTCGGCGATCAGCATGCGGATCGGCGTATCGGCATCGATATGGCCGAGTATTTGCGCCATCGCGAGGAACTGCCGTGTCGCGGTCGAGCTTTCGATCGCGAGCGAGGCAAAATTGGTGCGCTTGGGACTTACCTCTTCGAGCATTTTGCGCAGCGTCGCCATCGCTCCCTTGCTCGACAGGTCAAGCCCGGGCGTGTCGGTCAGATGGCCGCGGATCGCGTTGTGAAGCTGCTTGGCGTTCACCCGAAAATGGATGTGCGCCATGCCGAGGCCGTCTGCGCGCATCGCAGCGGCGAGAGTCTTGAGCGCGACGGCTTTTCCGATGTCGTCCGTGCCCGCCGCTTCCTCTTCAAGCTGCGCGATGAGCGGATTGAGCGAGGTGAGCTTGGCCAGATCGTCGGCGGTCAGGCGGTTGGCTGCAGCCGACAGGGCCGCGGCGTTGGAGAGATCGCCGGCGAAGTGTTGGGCACTGGAGGTCGCGTGGGCAGCACCTGCCTCCAGCGTTTCGATCAGCGGATGGGCGCTATCAATCGCGGAAAGCTGGGCGGCGAAGCGGGTCAGCCTTTCGGCCTTTTCCGACAGACGGAAACGGATCGAGGTGTACCATTTGATGTCGGTACGCCCGTCCATGTCGTATCCGACCCAGGTGGCGAAACGGAACGGCAGCGGCCGCAGCGAGAGCCATTGATCTGGCCATTTCTCCGCCGCATGGCCCAGCGCCGCGCGCACGATATCGCTGCGCGCATCCTGCGCATTGGCGATCGCTTTCATCGCTTCGGCGTGTTCGTATTCGAGCGTGATCGCCGGACGCGTGTCGGTTTCCTTGCAGACCGCGCCGTTGATCGACGCCCCGCTCGACGCTGCTTCGGCAACGGCTTCGGTATGCGCCGGAGTGAGCAGGAAGGTCGGATGCGCGGTGAAGACGGCATGGAGGCGGGGCGTTTCCCAGCGCGCGCGGAAAGCGTCGAGTTCGCCGTCGCGCCCAAGCACTTCTCCCAGCGCGGCATTGTTCGCGGCAGGTGCAACGGGGCCAAGCAGGTCTTCGAGCCTGCTCGCACGTGCTTTCAGTCCGGTGCACTCCATTTCCTCGACCAACTGCTCCAGCCCATCGAGGTCGGTCACGCCTGCTTCCAGCGAGCGCGACAGGTCGAGGCCCAGCTGGAACACCGGATTAAACAGCGGCGTTTCGCGAGTGCGGGCGTGCAGTTCTTGCAGGCGTTCGGAGAGATGGGCGAGCGTCGTCAAAGGGAGAGTCATGGCTGCACGTCCTCAAGATAGTTTTGTGCAAAGGCCGCAGCCGCACCGAGCAGGCCCGGCTGGGGATGAATGATGAGTTTGACGGGCATGCTCGCCATCAAATCCGAAAAGCGGCCCTTGGCCTGAAATCTTTGCTCGAAGCCGGATGCCAAGAGCGTTTCGCGGATACGGTACCCGAGCCCGCCCGCGACTATGATACCGGTGGCACCCTGCACAAGAGCGATGTTCCCGGCGACCGATCCGAGCGCCATGCAAAAGCGGTCTACCGCAGCGGTTGCGAGCGAATCCGTGCCTTCGCTTGCGGCGGTCCAGATCGCGACATCGTCGAGCTCGACCGGCGCGCAGCCCTCCATCGCGGCAAGTGTATGGTAGATATCGACAATGGCGGGGCCGGCGACCACGCGCTCGTCAGAGACCCGGATATGCTGTTTGCGCAGCCGGGCCAGGATGGCGTCGTCGATCGCATCGACAGGGGCGAAATCTCCGTGTCCACCCTCGGTCGCCTGCACGCGATAGCTGCCGTCGGTGTTGCGGTGGAAATATGCGACGCCTAGCCCGGTGCCGGGGCCGAGAACGCTGATCGTTCCGCTCGCGGGCAGATCGATGCTGGGACCGGCGAGGTGAAGGAATTCCTGCGCTGAGGCCCGCGCGGCAGCATGCGCGACCGCTTCGAAATCATTGACGATGAGTTGGCGCTTGCAACCAAGCCTACTGGAAATCTGATTGGGCTGGATGGTCCAGGGATTGTTGGTGAAGCGGATCACATCGGGTCTGACCGTAGCAGCGACGGCCAAAGCTGCGTTTTCGGGCAGCGTGCCGCCCTGACGGTCGCGGTAGGCCTCCCAGGCTGTCTGGAAACTGGCGTGGTCGGCGGTGTGGAGCGTGGTCGGCTCGCCCAGTTCGATGGTTCCGTCTGCAGCGATGCTGGCAATGGCAAAGCGCGCGTGCGTGCCGCCAATATCGACAGCGACGATATCGGTCATTGCAGCACCCCGCTACAATCCCGCGCTGGCAAGCATGGCGCTGGCCCCCTGTTCGGCTCCATCGGCATGGGCTTGCATCATGCGATAAAGCTCGCGTCCCACACCCCATGTCTGAGCGGGGTCGGGGGCGGGCGAGCGGTCCGAAAGGTCAGCGGACGTAGAGAGTTCTCCGGTTTCGGCACAAACGCGGACGATATCCCCGTCGCGGATCAAGCTCAGCGGTCCGCCGCCAAGCGCTTCGGGTGTGCAGTGGATTGCAGCGGGCACCTTGCCGCTCGCGCCCGACATGCGCCCGTCGGTGACAAGCGCGACCTTGAAGCCCTTGTCCTGCAGCACGGCGAGGGGCGGGGTGAGTGCGTGCAGTTCGGGCATGCCATTAGCGCGAGGCCCCTGAAACCGGACTACTACAACGCAGTCGCGGTCCAATTCCCCCGCCTTGAAGGCTTTCGCAACATCGTGCTGGTCCTCGAAAACACGCGCAGGCGCCTCGATTGTCCAGCGCTCCTTCGTGACTGCCGAGGATTTGAAGCACGCACGTCCCAGATTACCAGTCAGCAGTCGCATGCCGCCATCAGGCTGGAAAGGATCGGAAGCGGGACGCAGCATAGTCTCGTCGCGGCTTTCGCTGACGCGGGTCCATGCGAGCGCCCCCCCATCGACGGTGTCTTCCCACACTGGCTCTTGCGCATAGGCCGCAAAGCCGCCTTCCCAGACGGTGAGAATGTCGCCATGCGCCAGCCCCTCGTCGAGCAGCGAACCGATGACGTAACCCATGCCGCCCGCCGCGTGGAAATGGTTCACATCGCCCGAGCCATTGGGATAGACCCGCGCGACCAGCGGGACGACGCTCGACAGCTCGGCTAGGTCGTTCCAGTCGAAGATGATACCGCCCGCGCGCGCCATGGCAGGCAGGTGGATCGCGTGATTGGTCGATCCGCCCGTGGCGAGCAGGCCGATTGCAGCGTTGATGATCGCCTTTTCATCGACAACCTGTGCAAGCGTGCGGGTCGTCGTGCCTGCAAGCTGCGCGAGCCGGTGCACCGCCGCACGGTCGAGTGCTTGGCGCAGCTTGGTCCCCGGCTGTACAAAGGCCGCGCCCGGAACGTGCAGTCCCATCATCTCCATCATCATCTGGTTGGAGTTGGCAGTGCCGTAGAAAGTGCAGGTGCCGGGCGAGTGATAGCTGCCCAGTTCGCTCGCCAGCAATTCGTCGCGCCCGACTTCGCCGCTCGCATATTTCTGGCGCGTCTCCTGCTTTTGCGCGTTCGAAATGCCCGACGGCATCGGCCCCGACGGCACGAAGATCGCGGGCAAATGGCCAAAGCGCAGCGCGCCGATCATCAACCCCGGCACGATCTTGTCGCAAATGCCCAGATAGGCCGCGCCGTCATACATCTGGTGCGAGAGCGCAATCGCTGCCGCCATCGCGATGTTGTCGCGGCTGAACAGTGAGAGTTCCATCCCGTCCTCGCCCTGCGTCACGCCGTCGCACATCGCGGGGGTCGCGCCTGCAACCTGCGCGGTGGCGCCGACTTCGCGGGCGTAGATCTTCATGCGGTCGGGGTAGCGGCCATAGGGCTGATGCGCGGAGAGCATGTCGTTATAGGCGCTGACAATGCCGAGATTGGGCGCGCGGCCCGTTTTCATCGTGGCCTGGTCTTCCTGCGCTCCGGCAAAAGCGTGCGCGAGGTTGGAGCAGGCGACATCCTTGTGCTCGGGAGCGCGCTCGGCCTCGCGCCGCATCAGGTCGAGGTATGCATCTCGCGAAGGCTTCGAACGTTCGATCACCCGCTTGGTGACGGCATTGATGGTATCGTTGAGATTACTCATGCCAGCTCACCCCGTCGCGCTCGGTCAGGGCGATCGCGGCGCTCGGTCCCCATGTACCCGCGCTATAGGTCTTGGGCGTTATGCCGTTTGCTTCCCATTCGGCGCGGATTGCATCGATCCAGTGCCACTGCGCCTCCACCTCGTCGCGGCGCACGAACAATGTCTGGTCGCCCTTGATCAGATCGAGCAGCAGCCGCTCATAGGCAATCCGGCGCTGCTTTTCGGCGAAGGCATCGGGCATGGCGATCTTGAGCGGCACTTCGCGCAGGCGCACGCCGTCTTCGTCCAGCCCCGGCACTTTCGCCATCAGCGACAGCGTGATGTCCTCTTCTGGCTGGATTCCGATCAGCAGCTTGTTCGGTTTAAGGCCAGTGCCAGCGCCTTCGAAGATCGAGTGCGGCACACAGCGGAACTGGATCAGGATTTCGGTTACCCGTTCGGGCAGGCGTTTGCCGGTTCGCAGGTAGAAAGGCACGCCCTTCCAGCGCCAGTTGTCGACATGCGCCTTGATCGCGGTGAAGGTCTCGGTGTCCGACGGCTTGCCGAGCTCCTCGTCATAGCCGGGAACGACCTTCCCCTCGACCGCTCCGCTGCGATACTGGCCGGTCACGGTTTCATTCGCTGCGGCCTTGCGCAGAGCGCGCAGCACCTTGACCTTTTCGTCGCGCACGGCGGTTGCATCGAAGCTGGTTGGCGGCTCCATCGCCACCAGCGCGAGCAATTGCAGCATGTGGTTCTGCACCATATCCCGCAGCGCGCCCGCGTCGTCATAGAAGGTGACGCGCCCTTCAAGCCCGACGGTTTCGGCAACGGTTATCTGCACGTGCTCGATCACGTTCGAGTTCCAGATCGGCTCGAACAGGATATTGGCAAACCGCAAGGCGAGCAGGTTCTGCACCGTCTCCTTGCCAAGGTAATGGTCGATGCGGAAAATCCGGTCCTCGGGGAAGGCGGCGGCGACCGCGTCGTTGATCGCGCAGCTGCTTCCCAGATCGGTGCCCAGCGGTTTTTCGAGGCACATCCGCACACGTTCGCCGGTCAGTCCCGCGTGTTGCAGCCCTGCGATGGTCGGTCCGAACAGGCTCGGCGCGGTGGAAAGAAAAATCGCGAGGCCGCCGTCCTCGTCATCCTTGCGTGTGCCCGCATCGGCAACCTTTTCCGCGAGCGCGTCAAATCCTTCGATCGTCGAGGCGTCGAGTTGCTGATAGCTTAGGCGATTGAGGAACTGCGCCATCGATCCGCGCCGTTCGGCTGGCAGGAACTCTTCAAGCGCCTCGCGCGCCATATTGCGGAATTCGCTATCGTTCAGCTCGCTGCGCGCGGTTCCGATGATGGCGAGGTTTTCCGGCAGCAGCCCGTCAGCATCGAGCGCGCAAAGCGAGGGAAGCAGCTTGCGCCGTGACAGATCGCCGGTGGCTCCGAACAACAGCAAACGGTCTGCAGCAAATTCCGTCATCATCTCCGCCTTTCCCGAACGAGACTAGCGATTATGACGCAGTGCAGCAAACCCCTTGTCAAAAGGGCGGTTTTTCCGCGCTAGCTGCGCGCCACATCGACATGCACATATTCGAATTGCATCGGCGCAAAGCTGGTCACGAAGGCCACATCGGCGGCATCGCGGCCGACGCCGATGATCGCTGCATGTTCGAGGTCTGCCATGCCGGTCGCATCCACCAGATGCCAGTCGCCGCCCGTGCCTTGGGGGTTGGCGAGATAGACTTGCGCGACCGCGTGGAAATCCTGCGGCGTCACTCCGGGGGCGTAGCAAGAGACATAACGCGCCGGGATTGACGATGCGCGCGCCAGAGTGACCAGCATATGCGCAAAATCGCGGCACACGCCGGCACGGGCGTGGAAGGTGTCGACCGCAGTGGTCTGCGGCCCGCTGACGCCCGAAGCATAGGCGATATGGGTGTTCAGCCAGTCCCGGATCGCCGCGATGCGCGCACCGCCCTGAGTGCCGCCGAATTCCTCTTCGACGAAAGCGAGGAACTGGTTGGAGAAGCAATAGCGCGAGGACAGCAGGAATTTCACCGCGTCGCCTGGCAAGCGGTGCGGCGAAAGCTGGTCGAGCTTTTCGAGCGCGGGCAGATCGCGATTGACCGCTACGCTCGCTTCGTAGCGCACTTCGACGCGGCTTTCGGCGTGAAGCCAGATGCGCTCGCCAATGTTGTCCTGCGCTGCGACCCGCGTCAGCTCGTTGACGGGTTGGATGTCGCATGCGGTTTCGACAAGCTTCTGTCCGGCCATATCGGCGGCCTCGAACTGCAAGAGGACCGAAGCGGGTTGCGCGAGGTCAAAGGCGAATCGGGATGCGAGATGGAGAGGCATGAGGTCAAAACCGGTTCTTGTGCGCGGTCCGAAGGCGCATGGGATGGGCCACTGCAAAGCTGCAGCGCATGAGCATCGAAATAGTCTTACGCTGCCCCTGCGGGCAGTATCGTGACGCGACGGGCGGTTAGCCCGCGATTACGCCGTAGAGGTCATGCGCGTCCGCATCCTCGACCTCGACCTCGACGATTGTGCCGGGCGTGAGGGTTTCGGGGACGTTGCGCAGATAGACTGCACCGTCGATTTCCGGTGCATCGGCCTGGCTGCGACCGGTTGCGCCGATGTCGCCGTCTTCGTCCGGCTCGCCCACGGCATCGATGATGACGGGGAGCGTGCGGCCGATCTTGGCTTCGAGTTTTGCAGCGCTGATGCGTTCGGTGACTTCCATCAGGCGAGCGTAGCGATCTTCCTTCACCGCTTCGGGAACCGGATCGGGCAGGTCGTTGGCCGCGGCCCCTTCGACGGGCTCGAAACGGAACGCGCCGACGCGATCGAGTTGCGCTTCTTCGAGCCAGTCGAGAAGGTACTGGAAGTCCTCCTCGGTCTCGCCGGGGAAGCCGACAACGAAGGAGGAACGGATCGTGAGGTCGGGCGCGATGGAGCGCCAAGCCTTGATCCGGTCGAGCACCTTGGCCTCGTTCGCGGGCCGCTTCATGGCTTTGAGGACCTTGGGCGCAGCGTGCTGGAACGGGATGTCGAGATAGGGCGTTAGCAGCCCCTCGGCCATCAGCGGGATGACCTGATCGACATGCGGGTATGGATAGACGTAGTGAAGCCGTACCCAAGGGGCAGCGCCTTCGGGAGTGCGCAACTGGCCCAGTTCACGGGCGAGATCGGTCATGTGGGCGCGCACTTCGCGGCCCTTCCATTCGCGCGGCTCGTGGCGCGTATCGACACCGTATGCGGAGGTGTCCTGCGAGATTACCAGCAGTTCGCGCGTGCCGGCGGCGACCAGCTTTTCCGCCTCGCGCAGCACCGCGTCGATCCGTCGGCTCGCCAGTTTTCCACGCAGCTGCGGGATGATGCAAAAGGCACAGGAGTGGTTACAGCCCTCGGAAATCTTGAGGTAGCTGTAGTGGCGCGGCGTGAGCTTGATGTCGGGCTGAGGGATCAGGTCCACGAACGGGCCTTGGCTCGGCGGAGCATGGGTGTGCACGGCCTCGACCACCTGCTCGTACTGGTGCGCACCTGTCACCGCGAGCACGCTGGGGTGCGCGGCGCGGATCGCATCCGCCTCTTCGCCCATGCAGCCGGTGACGATCACGCGTCCGTTCTCGGCAATGGCTTCGCCAATCGCGGTGAGGCTTTCTTCCTTCGCGCTGTCGAGGAAGCCGCAGGTGTTGACCAGCACAACGTCCGCGCCCGCGTAATCGGGGCTCATCGCATAGCCGTCGGCGCGCAGCCGCGTGAGGATTCGTTCGGAATCGACCAGCGCCTTGGGGCAGCCGAGCGAAACCATACCGACGCGCTTCTGGTCAGGGAGGGTGGTGGGGGTGTTCATGATCGGCGCGCCACTACACCCGCTGCGCTGTAAACGCCAGCTTTCCTATGCGCGGCCTGCGCGCTATCTTCGCATGTATCAAATGGGAGGGATGGGGAATGAACGACTTCTCACTTTGGCCGGTGCTGGCCGGAACGGCGGCGTTCTTCGTCGTGGGGGCGATCTGGTACGGCGTGCTGTTCGGCAAGGTATGGCAGCGCGCGGCAGGACTTTCGGACGAAGACGTGCAAAGCGGCAATATGGCGCTGATCTTCGGCCTGACATTCTTGTTCGAAATGCTGATTGCGATGGTGTTGTGGCACCTACTCGCGCGCACCATGCCGCCGCCGCATGTGGTGATGATGATGTCGGTCGGTTTTGCGGTGGGCGTGATGGTCCCGGCGATCGGGATCAATTACCTCTACCAGCGCAAGAGCGGGCTGCTGTTTGCGATCGATGCAGGCCACTTCATCGTCGGCATGGCGGCGATGGGAGGAGTGTTCCTGCTGTTCATGTAACAGGCGCGATTACTGGCCTTCGTGACCGTCGCCGCTGGTGGTGCCGTTCCTCGTCGGAACGATTTCGACCACGACATCGCCTTCTTGCAGATTGGCGCATTCGTCTTCCCAGAAGCCGATGGGGCGCCCGTTGCGGTAGATCCGCAGGCCCTGTCCGCCGCTATCGAGTTCCGAAATCGGCTTGCCGCATTCGTCCTTTTTGACGACCCGCTCGACCAGTTGCACGCGGCCTGTGACCGAGGCGAGATCGGCGAGGTAATCGGCGATGTGCGCGCCCTTGGCGCTGCCCGCCAGCAACAGGCCGGTGAAGCGAACAGGATTGATGACGTTGTTCGCGCCCGCCTGCCGCGCCAGGATTTCGTTGTCGTCCGCGCGCACCACCACGCTGATCGGTACCTTGGGAACAAGATGACGCACGGTAAGCACGATCAGAATCGAGGTGTCATCGCGCCCGGCAGAAACCAGCACGTTGGCGGCTTGTCCGATCCGCACCGCTTTAAGCGTCTCATCACGCGTCGCATCGCCCGCGAGCACATTGACACCGAGCTTTTCGGCTTCGACGAGGCGCTCTTCGCTCGGGTCGACGACGACGATCTTGCTCGCATCAGTGCCGCGTTCGATCAGCTCCTCGACGCTTTCCGAGCCGGAGACACCATAGCCGAGCACGACGACATGCCCCGAAAGTTGGTCCTGAATTCGGGCCATGCGAAACTTCTCCCAGCTGCGCTTGATGATAAAATTGTAGGCTGTGCCCACAAAGATGAAAAGGACTGCGAACCGGACCGGCGTCACGATCAGCGCTTCGACCAGTCTGGCACGGTCGCTGACCGGGGCGATGTCGCCAAAGCCCGTGGTGGTGATCGAGATCATTGTGAAATAAACCACGTCGAGAAAGCTGACGTGCCCGTCTGCATTGTCGATCAGCCCGTTGCGATCCCACCAGTGGATAAGAACCACCAGCGTGATCAGCGCCAGCGCTGCGCCCAACCGGATACCCAGATCACCCCAGACCGGGATTCTTGTTGCGCGCCGCAGCGGCCGGAACTGGATGCGTCTGTTCTTGACTGGCTGGTTGCTGGACATCGCTCGTTGATCAGCCCTCATACCTCTCGGCCAGCGTGCCGAGCGAGGTGTAATGCGTTAGGTCAAGCTGCAAGGGCGTGACCGAGATGTGGCCTTCGTCAATGGCTTCGAGGTCGGTGCCATGGTCGAGCGTGTGCTCGATCTGGTCGAGCCCGAACCAGAAGTATTTGAACCCGCGCGGGTCGCGTCCTTCGACGACGGTGCCGCGCGAATAATCGTGGAAGCCCTGACGGGTGACTCGGATGCCTTTCACCGCGTCTGCTGCGAGCGGCGGGAAGTTCACATTGACGAGCGTGCGGTCGGGAAGCGGCGCGCTGAACAGCGGTTCGAGGACGCGCTTGCCCCAATTGCGGGCAGCATCGAACGTATCGCCGTCGGCTTCGCCGTGGCGCGTCGTCACCTGGCTCATCGCGATCGAGCGGATGCCCGCAAGCGCGCCTTCCATCGCGGCCGAGGCCGTGCCCGAATAGGTGATGTCATCGGCAAGGTTCGCGCCGCGGTTGACGCCTGAAAGGATTACGTCGGGCGCTTCGTCCATCACCTTGCGCAGTCCCATGGTCACGCTGTCGGTCGGCGTGCCGGTGACCGAAAAGCGCCGCTCGCCATGCTGGCGCAGGCGGACGGGGCGGGTGAGGGTGAGCGCGTGGCCCATGCCCGATTGCTCTTCGTCGGGTGCGCAGATCCAGATGTCGTCGGTGAACTCGCGCGCAATCGCTTCGAGCACTTCGAGGCCGGGGGCGTGGATGCCATCGTCATTGGTGAGGAGAATTCTCATCAGGCGGCAGTCTCCAGCTTTGTCACGCCGCCCATATAGGGCGCGAGCGCCTCCGGCACCAGAACGCTGCCGTCGGCCTGTTGGTAATTTTCGATAACCGCTACCAGCGTGCGGCCCACGGCGAGGCCGGAGCCGTTCAGCGTGTGGACGAATTCGGTCTTTTTCTCGCCTTCGGGACGGTAGCGCGCATTCATGCGGCGCGCCTGGAAATCGCCGGTGTTCGAGCAAGAGCTTATCTCGCGATAGGCGTTCTGTCCGGGCAGCCAGACCTCAAGGTCATAGGTCTTGCGAGCGCCAAAGCCCATGTCGCCGGTGCACAGCAACATGGTGCGGTAGGGGAGCTGAAGCGCCTCCAGGATCGACTGGGCGGCACCGAGCATGCGCTGGTGCTCGGCCTCGGACTCCTCGGGCTTCACAATGCTGACCAGCTCGCATTTTTCGAATTGGTGCTGGCGGATGAAACCGCGGGTGTCGCGGCCTGCAGAGCCCGCTTCGGAGCGGAAGCACTGGGTCAGCGCAGTGAGCCGCATCGGCAGCGCGCTTTCATCGACGATCTGGCCCATGACGCTGGCGGTGAGGCTGACTTCGGAAGTCGGGATCAGCCAGCGGTCATCGGTGGTGCGGAAGCTGTCTTCGGCAAACTTGGGCAGCTTGTCGGTCCCGTACATGGCCTCGTCGCGAACCAGCACGGGCGGGGCGCATTCGGTGTAGCCATATTCGGTGGTCTGGCGGTCGATCATGAACTGGCCGAGTGCGCGGTGCAGCTTTGCCATGTGACCGCGAAGGAAGGTGAAGCGAGCGCCCGAAAGCAGCGCGCCGGTTTCGAAATCCATGCCGAGCGCGGGCGCGATGTCGGCGTGTTCCTTCGGTTCGAAATCGAAGGCAGGTTTTTCGCCCCAGCTGCCGATCTCGATATTGCCGTCTTCGTCTTCGCCTTGCGGCACGTCGTCGAAGGGGATGTTGGGGATGCGCGCCAGCATGTCTTGCAGTTGCTCGCCGAGCGCCTTCTCGCGCTCTTCCAGCGCGGGCATGTCGGCCTTGATCTGCGCGACTTCCGCTTTGAGCGCTTCGGCGGTGTCCTTGTCGCCTTTGCCCATCGCCGCGCCGATCGCCTTGGAGGCCTCGTTACGGCGCGATTGCGCGGTTTGCAGCTGCGTTGTGAGTGCGCGGCGCTCTTCGTCGAGCGCAAGGATGGATTTTGCCACAGGCTCCGCTCCGCGCCGTGCCAGCGCTGTGTCAAAGCCTTCGGGATTGTCTCGGATAGAGCGGATATCGTGCATGGCCGCGCCTATGCCCCGAACCCAAAATGAAAGAAAGGGTGGATTGGCGCAGCCCCCCTGATCCGTGCTGCGCCAATCCCAATCAAAACGCGTGCCTAGAAGTTGACTTCAGCAGTCACGTAGAAGCGCCTCGGGTCGCCATAGAAGCCGGTGAGCGTGCCTTCGAGGCCGAGCGTCGGTGCAAACGGCGTGCCGCCTGTGCCGCCGCTGACGAAGTTGTAGCCTGCGACAATGTATTCCTTGTCGAACAGGTTCTTCGCATGCGCGCCGATCGAGAAGCGGCCTTCGTCGTCGGTATAGACGATGCTGGCGTCGACCAGCTCGAAGCCGTCCTGATCGAGGAACGGGTTGGGCACTTCGAACTGGCTCGCATCGGAACGCATCGAGACGCTGCCGAAGAAGTCGAGCATGCCGTCTGCGACCGGCAGGCCGAGGTTCAGGCCGACATGCGCGGTGATGTCGGGCGTGTTCTGGAACACGCGGCTGTCGGCAACGTCATTGCCGAAGGCGTCGATGAAGGTGTCGAAGCCTGCATCGAGATAGCCCAGCGACCAGTTGAAGTTGAGGCGGCTGCCCGGACCTGCGAAGTCCTTGCCCACCAGCGCGCGGCCCTCGAATTCGAAGCCGTTGACGTCGGCGCTTGCCGCGTTCGACGTGATGCCGATGAAGCTGTCGTTGACCCCGTCACCATTGGTGTCGAGCCCGACCGAACCGGGGATCTGCACATCGTTATACTGGCCGAGGAATGCCGCGAGCGAGATGTTCAGACGGTTGTCGAGCAGCGATGCCTTCCAGCCCAGTTCGTAGCTGTCGACCGTTTCGGGTGCGAAGCGCAGGAATTCGAACTGGTCGTCGAAATTGATCACCCCGTCGCCGTTGAGATCGGGTGCAGCGCTGGTCTGGCCGCGCGGGTCGAAACCGCCGCCCTTGAAGCCCTGCGAATAGGTGAAATAGACGTTGTGGTTCGAATTCGGCTGCCAGCTGATCGAAGCGCGCGGGTTGAAGTCCTTGAATGTTTCCGAACCCTGGAAGTCGCTTGTCACCGCAATCGGGATCGCCGGGCTGTTCGGAATGAACAGGTCCGAGAAACCGCCGATGAAGGTCGTGCGCAGCACGCGGCTGGTGCGCTTGTCGCTGGTGTAGCGGCCACCGACCGAAACCGAGACCGTGTCGGTCAGCTCATAGGTGAAATCGCCGAAGACCGACCATGTCTTGGTGTCGACATCGCCCAGCGTCTGCGCGTTGAGACCCGGCAGGCCGATCAGGTCGCCAGTGGTAAACAGCGCAACGTCGAACGCGGTGAAGGCGTTGGCGTCGAGATAGTAGAAGCCGAAGACACCCGAAAGCCGGTCGCCTTCATAAAGCAGCTGCAGTTCCTGGCTTAACTGGTCGTTCTCGTAGATCGCGGGCACATCAAGGTCGGCAGCGGCAAGGCTGTCAAAATCGATTGGCGTGGTCGATTTGTCTTCGCGGTAGCCGGTGATCGACTTGAGCGTGAGCGTGTCCGAAAGCTCGACCGCGATGTTGAGCGCGCCGCCATAGGCTTCGACTTCCTGATCGACCACATTGAGACCCGCGCGGGTGTCGTAGATGTCGTCGAGGACCGGCTGGCCGGTGAACAGGCTGGTGATGAGACGCGTGCCCTGACGCGCCTCGCTGTCGTCCTTCACATAGTCGCCCGACAGGCGCACGAAGACCGGGCCGTTGTCGAATTCGATCGTGCCGCGTGCGGCCCAGACGTCCTTGTTATAATTTTCGGTGCCGAGCGTGAGGTTGTCACCGTAGCCGCCGCGCGAAAGCCGCGCGCCGCTTGCGCCGATGGTCAGATTGTCGGTCAGCGGGGTTGAGCCAGTGACGACCAGATCGGCCTGATCGTAGGAGCCATAAGTGCCGCGGATCGAAAGGCTGGTTTCGTCGGGCAGTTTCGCGGTCACATACTTGATCGCGCCGCCGATGGTGTTGCGGCCATAAAGCGTGCCCTGCGGGCCGCGCAGCACTTCGATGCGTTCGACGTCATAGACATCGAGCACGGCGGCCTGCGGACGGTTGAGATAGACGTCGTCGACATAAACGCCGACGCCCGCTTCGAAGCCGGCGACCGGATCTTGTTGGCCGACGCCGCGAATGAAAGCGGTGAGCGTCGTGTTGGTGCCGCGGCTGACTTCCAGAGTGATGTTGGGAACGCTCTGCGCAACCTGCGTGATTTCGAGCACGCCCTGCTGTTCGAGCTGTTCGCCCGTCAGCGCTGTGACCGACAGCGGAACGTCCTGCAAACGCTCTTCGCGGCGGCGGGCGGTGACGATGATGCCATTGCCTTCAGTGGTCTGCTCGGCGGCCGGAACCGTCTCTGCATCCTGCGCAGCGGCGGGCACTGCGAACAGCGCCAAACCGGCACAACCCGACATGAGCAGCCCGCGGCTGCGAATCAAACTGGTGATCATTGGTTTCTCCCAAACCTGTGTTTCTGGAACCCCAATATTGAAAGGTGAACCAACTTTCAAGTTAAGACTTGTGTATCGGCTTCAAGCTGCCTAGGCACGGGGCGATTGGAGAGGGACATGAGCACGGGCGAAAGCGCGACCAGAGAGGCTAAGACGCCGCGCACAGAGCGCGGGCGCAAGACCTTGCGCAAACTGCTCGACGCTTCGGCGATCGAGTTCGGAGAGAAGGGATTCCACGAGGCGTCGGTGAGCTCGATCACCCGACGTGCAGGAGTCGCGCTCGGCACATTCTACACCTATTTCGACAGCAAGGATGCGCTGTTCCGCGCGCTGGTCGGCGATATGAGCGACAATGTGCGCAGTTCCGCCCGATCGGCTTTGACCGAGGGGATGAGTGCGCTTGAAATCGAGGAGGCGGCGCTGGCGGCGTTCCTCGCCTTTGCGCGCGATCACAAGGAAATTTACCGCATTATCGACGAAGCTGAATTCGTCGATCCGGCGAGCTACCGCAAACACTATGAAACGATTGCGGGCCGCATTGCCGGACGCCTGAAGGCAGGCGGCGAGACAGGCGAATTGCGCGAAGACCTCGGCGAACTCGAAGCCTGGGCCGTGATGGGAATGAACGTCTTTGTCGGCCTGCGCTATGTCGTATGGGGCGACGGCGAGCCGGTAACGCCCGAGGCCGTGGCCAAGGGCGTCAACCGGCTGCTCGCCGACGGTATTCTCAAGCGTTAGCCTGCCGCGAGCATCACGCTCGACGAGGCGCCCGAAAGCGCACCTTTGTTCGCATCGAGCGTGGCGGGACGCTCTGCTGTTGCATAGGCTTTCGCCAGCAATGCAAGTGCCTGACTGATCCGTGTGTGCAGATTTTCGTTTTCGCTGCGGATCGCGCTTTCCGAGAGCTCGAACTGCGCCTTGGCGGCCATGTAATAGCCATAGCCGTCGAGATAGGGCGCGTATTGATCGTTCGAAGCCGCCTCGGCGTACATGGCCACGGCGCGTTCGATCTGGTCTGCCACTACGCCGCCAGCGATTGCGCCGGCAGTCGTGCCGTTATCGGGCGCGTTGTGCGATGCAGCGCGCAGCGCTTCGATGATGGCGTCGACCTTTGCATCGACGTCTTCGGAGCTTTCGCCCGCGAGCGCGGCTTGGGATGCCTGGCTGAACAGCGGCTTGAAGTCGTCAACGCCCAGTTCGGCAAAAACCGGGTCCATATCGGCCAGCACTTCCGACACGGGGTGCACGAACATTTCGGCGGCTGCGTCGGTTTTGCCCATGCGATAGGCGTCGCGTCCGGCAAGCACATGCGCTTCGGCAATCGCCAGCGCTGCGTTGTAGGTGATCGGGTCCTTTGCAGCATCGCCAATGTCGACGCCGCCTTCTCCGCTCTCGCCACCTTCACCACCTTCGCCGCCTTCACCGCCTTCACCGACCTGTGCTGCGTCGGCGCCTTCGCCGTTCTCGCCGGCTTCGCCCGAGCACCCTGCCAGACCTGCGCCTGCCAATGCGGTAGCAAGCCCCAGCGCGGCCCAGGTCTTCAACTCGACTTTCATTTCACTGTCTCCAGCCTTAGTAGGTTTCGCCAGCGGCCATAGCTGGCCCAGACGTTTTTGCAAATCATTATCAAGAGGGATTTCGCGTGATCCTCTCCATTTCTGCCATCGACAATGACGAAACACTCGGTGACCTGAACGAAGCGCTGCAGCGCCTGACGTGGCGCGATGGTCGCACGACTGCCGGAGCGACGGCCCGTTCGGTCAAGCACAACGAACAGGCGGTGATGACCGACGCCGCCGGAAAGGCACTGCGCGAGCGGCTGACTCCGATCATTGCCGATAATCCGGTATTGAAAGCCGCCGCACGTCCCCGCCGCTTTTCGCCTCTGATGGTCAGCCGTACGCAAGATGCGGGGCATTACGGCGCACATGTCGACAATGCGATGATGGGGAAGGGCGATCAGCAGATGCGCACCGACCTGTCCTTCACTCTCTTCCTGACTGATCCCGAGACATACAAAGGCGGCGAGCTGGTGGTCCATACCGCCGGGATGACACAAGCCATCAAGGGGCAGGCGGGCGACCTGGTGCTCTACCCCAGCGCGAGCATCCACGAGGTGCGCCCGGTGACGCAAGGGGTTCGCATTGTGTGCGTCGGATGGATCGAAAGCCTGATCCGTGATCCGGCCCAGCGCGAAATGCTGTTCGACCTCGAAAACCTGCGCGTGAGTCTGCGTGCGAGCTTGGCTGCGGGCAGTCCCGAACTGCTTACTCTCGACAAATCGATCGCCAATCTGCTGAGGATGTGGGGCGAACCCTAACCGGTGATGCGGTCCAGAATCTGCTCCGCGAGCTCCGGGTTCCAGATGTATAGGTTGATCGCAGAGCGCAGCTGCGCGCGCTTGGCGGTCGCCAGCGAAGGGTTGGTGAGAGCCTGACGCAAGAGGTCGGATGAAAGCTCTACCGATCCCGTCGGTTTGGTAATGACCAGCGTCTCTGCCAGATCTGCGGCTGCCGCCCTGTCATCCACCGCGAGCAGTGCCAGCATCAGATAAAGGTGCAACAGCGGATCAGGGTCCGGAGTGAAGCGTGCGAGTGCGCGCAAGCGCTCCGATGAGTTGGCGAGCTCTTCTTCGGTCGCCGGGCAAGTTGCCCCGTCCGCATTGGCAGACGCCACCATGGCCGGGTAGGACGCGCCGCGTTCCAGAGCCCGGTCGATATGGGCCCTCGCATTGTCGCATTGGCCCGATGCGAGTTCGACCTTTGCTGCGACAAAGTTCGCAAAAGCGTTGGTGGGGTTAAGTGCCAGCGCCTTGTTCACTTCTGTCCAGGCTTGCCCTTCTTTGAGGATCGGTTCGCCTTGGGATTTATTGGCCTGATAAAGCGCGAACGCTTGGCGCGCATGCCAATAGGCGGCGTAGCTGCTTTCGGGATAGCGGTTGATGCAGCGTTCGATCAGTTCCGCCATCGTCCCTTCGCGGGTGCGGTTGTTTTCGATGCTGAGAAAGCAGGTGTATTCGGAGGCCGTAGGGTTATCGATGCTCTGCAGCTCGTTTTTTGCAATCGCCCCGGTTGGCGAGGTTATGTAAACCAGCGAAGCTTCGAGTTCGCGCTCGAACTCCACCGTTCTTGCGTTTACAGAGGAGATCGTGTGCGCGAAGAGCACTTCGCCTTGGTTCGAAAAGAGTGTCAGGAACAATGCCGGCGTATCGTCCTGTAGGCCTGAACTGAACGACACGAGATACTCCGCGTCGTCTGTATTATCGAGCGGCATAGCCGAACGCGAAACGAGCGAGTTTCTCAGCTGGATCCGGCCAATCTGCTCTATGCCCTGCCTGACATTCGCAGGAAGCGGCTCCCCTGCGAGTAGGGTGTCGATATCCAGAACCAGAGCGGTCCGGGGAACATCGGACCCAGTCGGTTCGTTGCTGAAATTGTAGAACCAGACAGCCAGCCCGATCAGACCGATAACCCAGATGGCTACGCTAAGGGCAACAGCCGTCCGAAGCAGTCCCTGCTGCTTCTCGTTCACCGGAGCTGCGATTTCCTCGAGTTCGCCGTCCTCGCCGTCGCCGGGTTCAACCTTGTCTTCGCTGGGCACCAGACGCAGTCGGTAGGAGCCGTCCTGCATTTCGACCTTCAAGCCGTCTCCAGCCCGGTTGCGGGCATAGTAATTCTGGAGGTTGCGCTTGAGCCGCGAAACCTGGACCCGCGGATAGCTGTCGTTCTCGATATCGTATTCGGAAGTCTTTCCCAGACCATCGACCGCGATTTCATATTGGGTCGGAGGGCTGGGGTCCGAAATCGTGCGCTCCATCAGATAGTGGAGCAGGCGACTCTGGATGGGCGCACGCCGGAAGACCAGATCATCGAGGACCCGATCCACTTCCAGCCTCAGCTGGTGCTCAAATCTGAATTGCGGACCCTGATCGTGCGCCATAACAGCA
>JAYPMZ010000004.1:40609-42311 GCA_038130205.1 Erythrobacteraceae bacterium
GATATGGATTTTTGTTAATATCGGGACACTTTATTTTTTCCGGAAATGGAGCCAAATTATCGTTTGTTTTTAGGCATCATCCCATCGAAGCGATTGATTCTTATCACGTTACACGCGTTACGATGCCTTCATATTTTCTTAACCCCCGGGCCGTGAGACGTTGCTGTAACGGTGGGAAACTACCGGTCAAGCACATCCAGCCGTAATCTCGGCGGCATGTTGAGCAAACTTGTTCTTGCATTTTCGATAGTCATTTTTTCGGGGTTTCCCTGCCTCGCGTCGAACAATGCAGGCTCCGAGCGTGCGGAGCCAATAGCAAGGCAAGCGAGCGCAACTGCGACGATCCTTCCAGGCACACGTATGAGTTGGTCCTCCGTTGTGTCTGGAAGGATCGTCACGAGCAATCAGTCGAAACGCGCCGACATGACCCGAAATGTTGTGACGCGTCCCGAGTCCAAGGAACGTATCTATTATGTCGATTTCAGCTAATGTAGTGGCATCTTCGATGGAACGTAATCCGGTCGTGACCGAGCGCCGCCGGGATGCCCGCCACCGTGCAATCTATCGTCCCTGCTGTGTGCTCAAATCCGGCAAGGCCTTCATTGGCATCGTTCGCAACTTCTCCGAAGGTGGCGCGAAGATCGAAATCGATGCCGAGTTCGAAGCTGGCGAGAAAATCGTCTATTTCTGGGAACAGGGCAATTGCATCGAAGCCAAAGTCGTGTGGGCCGATGGCTGCGAATACGGTCTCGAGCATCTCGGTAAGGTTGACAACAACACCGACACCTTCCCCGTGCGTTCCGTGCGCGTTCCGTGCGAAGCCGAAGCGGTGTGCTGGATCGGCGGCGAGATTCACAGCTGCTTGGTGCAGAACATTTCCATTGGCGGAATGCTTACCCGCGGGCTCCCCCCGCTCCCGACCGGCACGATGATGACGGTCAATTTCTGCGGGATGGAACTGGCATCGACTACGGTGCGCTGGTCGATCAACGGCCAGACCGGCCTGAGCTTCGCCGAAAGGCTGTCGCGCGATACGCTTGCCAAGCTGCTGCTCGACGAACGCTTCGGCATGTCGTGCATCGAATTCGACGCAGACTAAACCGGTTCCCGATCTGGAGAATGGTGGGCGCGGCAAGGATTGAACTTGCGACCCCACCCGTGTGAAGGGTGTGCTCTACCACTGAGCTACGCGCCCGCCGGAAACGCCGCAGCGTTTGGACAGGGGCGCGCATCTACTGCGAGCCGCCCCTTATTGCAAGCGCCACTTTAGCGCGCGAACCACCCGCCAAACAGCTGCATCAACGTGCTGCTCTCGCTGGCGGTAAGCGGGCGGGCTTCGGTGGGGCATTCGAGGCAATAGGCCTGCACGCCGCGAGTGCCTGCAAGCAATTGTGCATCGCGCAGTACCTGACCCAAAACGACCTCTCGCTGGCGCGCTGCAAGCGCAAACAGATCGCCGCCCGATCTTGGCGTGGAGGCCGCTGACACAGGCGCGACCGCACTCACGACCAACTGGCGAATGAGCGAATCGTAATTGGCCTGCGCCGCGCCCAGATAGCGGGCTTTCCATTCGCCCTCTTCGATCCCAGCTGCGTCTGCCACCCATGCCAGCGCGTCCTCAATGCCGCCGAACTGGTCGACTAGGCCAAGCTGACGCGCCGTGCCGCCGTCCCACACGCGCCCTTGGGCGATCGTATCGACA
>JAYPMZ010000004.1:42321-46148 GCA_038130205.1 Erythrobacteraceae bacterium
CGGCGACGGTTTTCCCGCGCGCTTCGGCGACGCGGCTGAGGAAATCGGAATAGGTATCGGTGACGGAAGCTTGCAGGATCGCATCGACCTCCGGGGTCAGACCGGCGATGATGTCGGGCTGACCCGACAAAGGCGTGGTGCGGTATCCGTCGGCCGTGATGCCGACTTCCTTCGAGGCGTCCTCGAACGTCGGCAGCACGGCAAACACACCGATCGAGCCGGTGATGGTTTCGGGCTGGGCGAAAATCCGGTCGCTTGAGGTGGCGACCCAGTAGCCGCCGCTGGCCGCGACATTGGCGAAGGAAACCGCAACCGGCACGTCCTTGTCGCGGAAGCGCTGGATTGCGCGGCGGATCTCTTCGGATGCGAGCACCGATCCGCCCGGCGAATCGACGCGCACCACCAATCCCTTGATGTCGTCATCGGACAGCGCATCGTTGAGCAGTCCGGCAATCCGATCACCACCTGCGGTACCGGGTCCGGCTTCGCCATCGACGATTGTGCCCGCAACGGTCACGACCGCAATCGTGCCGCCCGAGCCGCCGCCGGGGCCGATATCGGCGAGGTAGGGGGTGAGGTCGCTCTTGGCATAGGCGCCGGGGGTTTCGTTCCAGCCGTCCTCGCCCGCCAGTTCAGCCACGCGGGTGCCGAAATCGACCTTGTCGCCGAGCTTGTCGACCAGCCCTGCGGCAAGCGCGGCTTCAGCCAGATCGCCCGAGGATGCCGCGACCCAGCCGACCGGGTCGGTGGTCACACGCTCGATATCGATTTCGGGGCGGGCTTTCTTCACATTGGCCTGCCATTCCTCCCAAAGAGCGCCGTAAAGCGCCGCGCGGTTTTCCTTCGCCGCATCGGAGGGGCCGTTGAGGATATAGGGCTCGACTGCCGATTTGAATTCACCGACGCGATAGACGCGGGTGTTGATGCTCAGATTGTCGAGCAGCTGCGCGTAATAGAGATTGCTGCCACCGGGCCCTGCAATCACCGCTCCGCCCAGCGGATCGGCCCAGACCTCGCTGGCATGTGCGGCGAGGTGCATGTGATCATCGCCATAGGCAATTGCGTAAGTCAACACCGGCTTTTCGGCCTTGCGCACGCGGTCCATCGCCTCGCCAATGGACTGCATGTGAACCTGACCGCCGCCGACGAAGGTGGTCATGTCGATCACCACCGCCTTGATCCGGTCGTCGCCTGCCGCCTCATCAAGCGCGCGGACCAGATCGCGGGCCTGATGTTCGACCGGCGGCGCCTGACCGCTGAGCAGCGCCGCGAAGGGATCGACGGGGGAGGCCTCCTCGACCACGAAGCCCGACAGGTCGATATACAGCGCGCCATCGCGCACTTGGCCCGGGTTGGGTGTGGCCGACAGCAGGCTGAAAAGCGCCAGGAAGAACAACAGCATGAAGACCAGGACAAGCGCGTCCTTGATCCCGACGATGACTTTCCATGCCTTGCCGATAAAGCTCATATGTGAATGCAACCCTGCTCTTGAGTGACCCAGTTGTGATTGACCTAGGGCTATTGCGCGCAAAGTTCCATGGGCAAGCGTGCAGCAATTGGGTTGAGCGTTGCACATACCTCGATTAAGGGCGTGGCTTTAATGGATCAGACGCCCACCTCCGCCGCAGATACCCGCTTTCCGGCCGGGCGTCTGGCGTTTCCGCATCGTGACCTCACCGGCATCGGCCAGCTTGAACGGCACGAAATTCTCTATCTGCTCGCAGAGGCCGAGCGGTGGGTCGAATGGAACCGCCAGCGTACCAAGCACACCGAGCTTTTGAGCGGCCTCACCATAATCAACGCTTTCTTCGAGAATTCGACCCGCACGCTGCTCTCATTCGAGATCGCGGGCAAGCGGCTGGGCGCGGACGTTGTCAACATGCATGCCGCGACCTCGAGCGTGAAGAAGGGCGAAACGCTGATCGATACGGCGATCACGCTGAACGCCATGCGTGCCGATGCGATTGTGATCCGACATGGATCTTCAGGCGCGACCCAGCTGATCGCGGACAAAGTCGATTGTCCGGTGCTCAACGCAGGCGACGGTCAGCACGAACACCCGACACAGGCGCTGCTCGATGCGCTTGCTTTGCGCGAGGCGCTGGCCCTGCGCGGCGAGGCTTGTGAAGATTTTACAGGGCGCAAAGTGCTAATCTGCGGCGATATCCTGCACAGCCGCGTGGCGCGCTCGAACATGTTGTGCCTGCAAGCTTTGGGCGCGACGGTGCGCTTGTGCTCGCCGCCCGCGCTAATGCCGCAAGGGGTGGAAGCAATGGGGGCAGAGCCGTTCCATGATTTCGACGCGGCACTCGACGGGTGTGACGTGGTGATGATGCTGCGCCTCCAGTCGGAGCGGATGGCGGGTCAGTTCATTCCCTCGGCACGCGAATATCACCACCTCTATGGGCTTACGGCCAAACGTCTTGCCCGCGCCGCGCCCGACGCGCTGGTGATGCATCCCGGCCCGATGAACCGCGGGGTCGAAATCGACAGCGAGGTTGCCGATCTGCTCGACCGTTCGATCATCACGCGGCAGGTCGAAATGGGCGTCGCAATACGCATGGCCTGCCTCGACGTGCTGACGCGAAGCGCGCGCGGTGTGGAGGGCTGGTCATGAAGCAGACCCGCGCTCTCACGATAACCGGCGGCAAGATTGTCACGCCCGATGGCATCGTCGAAGGCGCTGTGCGCCTCGCAAGCGGGCTGATCGATGCTTTCGGTGCCAACGTCACCCCGCAGGACGGCGATGAAGTGCTGCAGGCAAAAGGCAAGCTGGTCGCGCCCGGCATTGTCGATTTCGGCGTGTTCTCCATCGACAAGCCCGCGTTCCACTTTGGCGGTATCACCCGTGCCGCGCTGATGCCCGACCAGTCACCGCCGCTCGATTACCCCAGCCGCATCAATTACATCGCCAAGAGCGGCAAGCCCGATCTCTGGGTCCATCCGCTCGCCGCGGCGACGCGCGGGCTGGAAGGTAGGGAGCTCGCCGAAATTGCTATGATGCGCGATGCCGGCGCAAGGGGTGTTGCGACGGGGCGCAAGTGGATTGCCGACAGCGGCGTGATGCTGCGGCTGATGCAATATGCCGCGATGCTCGATCTCGTCGTGGTCGCCCATGCCGAAGACGGCGGGCTGACCGGCGAGGCCTGTGCCACTGCTGGCGAAATCGCGACACGTCTGGGCCTTCCGAGCGCGCCTGCCGAGGCGGAAACGCTCGCGCTCGCCCGCGACATTGCGCTTGCTGAAATGAGCGGGGCGCGTGTGCATTTCCGGCAGGTGACGACGGCTGCGGGCTTTGCACTGGTGAAGGCGGCAAAGGCGCGCGGTGTGCGCGTAACCTGCGGGATTACACCTGCGCATTTCATGCTCTCCGACCTTGCGACCGCCAACTTCCGCACCTTTACCCGCCTCTCGCCGCCGCTGCGTTGCGAGGCAGACCGGCAGGCCGCGCGGGCCGCGATTGCCGACGGGACGGTGGATGTGATCGCCAGCGGCCACGATCCGCGCGGGCCGGAGGACAAGCGTCTGCCGTTTTCGGATGCCGCGCCCGGCATGGCAGGGGCCGAAACGCTGCTTGCCATGGTGATGGGCCTCGTGCGCGACGAAGTGATCGACATGCCCCGCGCCTTCGATCTGCTTGCAGGCAAGCCCGCCGAGCTGCTGGGCGTGCCCGCAGGTGTGATCGAGGCAGGGCGCGAGGCGGATATCGCCGTCATCGATCCGGCCGCACCATGGGTCGTCGATCGCCGCAAGATGGAAGCGACCGCCGACAACACGCCGTTCGATATGCAAGGCGTCGAGGGCCGCGTGCTCGCACTCATCAAGGG
>JAYPMZ010000004.1:46158-52005 GCA_038130205.1 Erythrobacteraceae bacterium
CCCCCCCGTAGCTTTCGCACCGAGGGCCGTTTCGCTGAAGTTCTTTAAGTTTTGAGTAACCGCGCGGCCACGCGCACGCCGCGATCCACCGCGCCTGCGGGCGGGCTCGAGGCGGCATAAGCAAAGCAGTTCACGCCGCCCGATTTGACCGTGTTGCACATAGAGCGCGCGCTGCTCGAACCGAAGCCGGCTGCGGCGACGCGGAAGTAGGTTCGGCCATTGACCTGCGCTTCGGTGAAGACAACGTCGCGGTTCGCGAGATCGGGGAAGCGACGCTTGAATTCGCCCCACTTTTGTTCGGCCACTTCGCGGCTGTTGAAGCTACCGAGCTGGATGAGGTGGGTCGCCGACGAACCGCTGGCAACCGCCATACGGCGCTGCTGCGGAACAGGAGCTGCGGCGCGGACCGGAGCGGGCTGAACCCGCTCTGCTACGGCCGGAACATTCTGGACAACCGGGTTCGAAACGAAGCGCGATGCGCCGCGGGTTGGCGCAGCAGCAACCGCAGGAACGCGGGCTGCGACCGGGGCGGGGCTGGCTGCAGGAACCGGAGCCGGAGCCTGAGCCTGAGCGACACGGACGGGAGTGCGTGCCGGAGCTGCACCGGTGTCCTGAACAACCGGATTGCTTTCAAAACGCTCCGTGTCGGGATCGACGGTGGCGACGCTCGGAGCAGCCGTTTGTGCAGTGTCGATGTTTTCGATGCCGAACAGCATGGCCTCGCTCTGGCTCACACGCGCCGGAGCTTCGGCAGCGGCGACCTGAACCGGCGCGGCTTCAACCTGCGCTTCGGCTTCGGCGACCATGACCGACATTTCCGGGAAATTGGCGAGCGCGAGGTGCTGCGGCTGGCCTGCGTCATAGGCCGGGCTCACACCCAGCAGCGAAGCAACGCGAATCTGGTAGTCTTCGGGGCGCGCATTGGCGGCCCAATCGCTGAGGCGCGCGTCGAGCTGGTCGGCGGGCACGTCTTCGGCTGCCATCACGCGCGCTGCACGCCAATTGCCGGCCAACGCATAGGCATAGGCGAGGTTCTGGCGGGCCTTGGGCGAGTTCTGCCCCTGACGCACCGCGTTGACGAGGTATTGCGCGCCGCGATCGGGCTGTCCGGCCAGCGCCAGAGCAAGGCCGAGATCGGCAGGCGGAATGATATTCTGATGGGCGCTCAGTTCTGCCAGAGCAGCCTGGTTGTCGCCAGTCGCAACCTTGGCGAGCGCGTAGCTCAGCACGGTGCGCGGATCGTCTTCGCCCAGTTCCAGCGCTTCGCCAAACGTGGTCGCTGCCGATTCGAACCGGCCTGCTTCGAGATAGGACGCGCCCAGAAGCGCGCGGTAACCGGGGTTGCGCGGCTCTGCGAGCACGGCGGCTTCGGCGTGCATGATCGCATTGTCGATCTTGCCGTTTTCCAGCGCAGCCTGCGCCTTGGCGAAGGAGGCTTCTGCTGGCGGAGCCGATGCGGTGCAGCCTGCGAGCGCGAGGCTTGCCACAGCAGTGCTGACAAACAGGCCAATTTTCGGGCCAAGAGTGCTATTGGCAGTAAAGCCTTGGATTTGGCGGGCCATGTGCTTTTCCTTCAAATTAACCATCGAATGTTGCGTCTGGATACGGATCGCTGATGCGATCAGTTGGGTTTCGTGCGTGTGTTGAAGCGCTCGGCGAGCGCATCGAGATCGTCGATTTCTTCGAGCAGTGCGTCGAGCGCTTTGGTCACCAGCGCCTGTGCGCTCACGCCCTGCATCGTGGCGGCAAGGCGCAGCTTGAGGTGGCGATCGGCGTCGAGCCGCAGAGTGAATGCGGCGCGGCGGGCGTTGTCCTTGCGCGATTTCTTCGCAGCGGGTTTGCGGTGGGCCGGAACGGCTTCGCTCGCCACGTGTTCGGCGAGCTTTTGCTGCTGCTTCTTCACGGTCGGGCTGTCAGTGCCGAACGGATCGGCGTGATCTTCGTTTGCCGCAATGCTGGTTGCGGGCGTGATCGAGACGACCGTTGCGCTTTCGGGCGCTGCGGGCTCTTCATCGGCGCCCATATCGTTCCAGCCGAGATCTTCGAGCTGCTCGGCTGCGACGACTTCGGGAAGCGGGGCGAGTTGCGGGCGCATCGCGGGCTTTGCCCCGCCCTTGCGAGCGAGCAAAGTGGGTCCAAGCGAGGCGAAGCTGGCTTCGGACATGCGCTCGGCTCCTTAGTTCGCCACCCGGCGGCCGAAGCCACCAGCGGGACGACCACCGGCTTGCACCTGCGTGCCCGGCATCGTCCCCGGCGCTGCAAAGACGGTGCGGCGGAAGTTCTTTTCGAGCCGGTCTGAAATGTATTTCCACAGCGCAGTGATTTCAGCGGCGGAGCGACCTTCGGGTTCGACTTCCATCACAGTGCGGCCATCGATCATCGAGGCGGCGAAATCGGTGCGGTGGTGAAGCGTGATCGGAGCAACGGTGCCGTGCTGCGATAGCGCGACGGCGGCTTCCGAAGTGATCTTGGCCTTGGGCGTCGCGGCATTGACCACGAACACCAGCGGCTTGCCTGCGCGTTCGCATTGATCGACCGTCGCTCCCACGGCGCGCAGATCGTGCGGGCTGGGGCGGGTAGGGACGACAATCAGCTCGGCGACGCTGATCACCGACTGGATTGCCATGGTAATTGCAGGCGGCGTGTCGATCACGGCCAGCTTGAAGCCCTGCTGGCGCAGAACGGCAAGATCGGTGGCTAGACGCGAAACGGTGGTTTGGGCGAACGCGGGATACTCCGCCTCGCGTTCATTCCACCAATCGGCAAGCGAACCTTGCGGATCGATATCGATCAGAACGACCGGCCCGGCGCCTGCGCGCTGAGCCTGAACGGCGAGATGCCCCGAAAGGGTGGTCTTGCCTGATCCACCTTTCTGCGATGCCAAAGCGAGTACACGCAACGCTAGGTCCCCCTGGTTTGTGACCTGTCAAAAAAACCGCCGATTGCGGCTGCTTGAGACCGTGGATCGCAGACTACCCCTAATTTTGGGTTAACAGCGGCAGCGTCGAACAATGCCGTTTGGCAGATAAAATGCAGCGAAAGCGCGGGATGGGGCAGTCAACCAAATGCTAACCAAGTTTTCCTATTGCTGTGGCGATACGGAACTCGAAGGATACTGCTGACATGGCCCGATACCATTCACGTTCGAACGCTCTTTCATGGTTTGCGCTTGGCGCAGGCGCGACCGCGCTGATGCTGTTTGCAGCACCTGCTTCGGCTGATGTTAAGTCTGGAGTCGATGCGTGGAGCGCAGGCGATTACGCGCGTGCGGTCACCGAATGGCAGGGTCCTGCGCAAAACGGCGACGCCGATGCGCTGTTCAATCTCGCGCAGGCTTATCGCCTCGGCCGCGGGGTCGATGCCGACATTACCCGTGCCCGCGAACTCTATGCAGAGGCCGCGAACAAGGGCCATGTGAAAGCAGCCGACAATTACGGTCTGCTGCTGTTCCAGCAAGGCGAGCAACAAACCGCTATGCCGCTGATCAAGGCGGCTGCAGAACGCGGCGACCCGCGCGCGCAGTATGTTATGGGGCTTGCCCATTTCAATGCCGACTATGCGCAAAAGGACTGGGTGCGCGCTTATGCTTTGATGACGCTGGCAAACGGCGCAGGCCTGCCGCAGGCCGGGCCGGCCTTGTCACAGATGGATCAATATGTGCCGATGACCCAGCGCCAGCAGGCGCAGTCGCTCGCACGCCAGATCGAAGAGCAATCCGCACAGCGCCGCTCGGCCGAACTCGCAGCGGTTGAACTGGGCACTGAGCAAGCATCGCCGCAACCCGTGGCCCAACCTGTCGCACAACCCGCGCCGCGCCAGGTTGCCGCTGCGCAGACTGCCTCGGCGCTGCCCACCCGCCGCGCTCCGGCACCTGCCGCGCAACCCGCTGCACCCTCGCAGCATTCGGGCAATTGGCGTGTGCAGCTTGGCGCTTTCGGTGTGGCCGGAAATGCCGACCGACTGTGGGCGCAGGTTTCGGCCAATCCCGCACTCGCCGGCACGCGCAAGACGCTGGTTTCGGGCGGCAACGTCACCCGCTTGCAGGCCGTCGGTTTCGGCAGCCGTGCCGAGGCTCAGGCTGCTTGCGACACGCTCAAACGGCAAGGGCAGGGCTGCATCGTTGCCGGGAATAGCTAGGGGCTGACATTCCCGCTTCCCCTCGGCCCGCGCGGTGCTAGGATCGCTGCGCTTACGGCATCGGGGGACAATAGATGACAGATACGGCAGGCACGGCGCAGGTCGAGGCAACAGCCGACCAGAGCGCCCCTGTTACGGCGAGCGAGCGCATTTCCAGTCTCGATTTCATTCGCGGCATCGCGGTGATGGGGATTTTGGGCGCGAATATCGTCGCCTTCGGCCAGCCCTTCATCGCTTATATGGTCCCCGATACCTTTCTGGTCCCCAATGGCGATCCGGACGGCTGGATGTGGATTGCGCAATTCGTGCTGATCGACGGCAAGATGCGCGCCTTGTTCTCGCTCCTGTTCGGAGCGGGCGTCTATCTCTTCATGGAGCGCGCGTGGGCGCGCGGCGCAACGCGCTGGCTGCAGGTGCAGCGCTTGTGCTGGCTCGGCCTGTTCGGCCTCATCCATTTCTTCCTGATCTGGAAGGGCGACATCCTGTTTCTCTATTCGGTCTGCGGGATGTTCAGCCTGCTGTTCATTCATATGAAGCCGGTGAACAAGCTGGTTCTCGGCGGAATCGGCTACGTGATCGGCGCGCTCGCCTATTCGGCGCTCTTCGGGGCGATCTATTACGGCGTGTCCGCGGGCGGGCCGATCGCCGATGCGATGGCGGAGACCAAATCAGGCGAGATTGCGGACGGCGCAGTGGAGGCTGCGCTGATCCAGTCGGGCGATTATATCGGCGTAGTGATGCACTCGCTGAGCGAGCACTGGTACATGCCGGTCGCTTTCATTTTTCAGGTTGGAATCGAGACTGTGCCGCTGATGCTGATCGGCATGGCGCTTTACCAGATGGGCCTTTTCAACGGTGCGTTTGATCGCCGCAAACAGATATTGTGGGGCTGGGTAGGCTTTCTGGGCGGCGGATTGGTGACGCTTGGCATTGCGCTCTGGAACCAGTCCGACGGTTTCAGCATGGTCGGTGCGCAATGGTCTTTCATCGGTACTTCGACTTTGCCGCGCCTCGCGATGGCATTGGGGATCGCGGCGCTACTGGTGGCCTATTCGCCGCGATGGACCGGATGGCTGGCAGAGCGTGTGCGCGCAGCAGGCCGGGCGGCTTTCACCAATTACCTCGGCACATCGATCCTGATGCTATTCGTGTTCCACGGCTGGGCGCTGGGGCTGTTCGGCGAGCTCAGTCGCCCGCAGCTCTACCTTGTAACCGCGCTCACTTGGGTGCTGATGCTGGCGTGGTCAAAGCCGTGGCTCGACCGGTTTCGCTATGGGCCGCTCGAATGGTTGTGGCGCTGCGTGACCTATCGCAAGCTCTTCCCGCTCAGGCGCTGAAACCGACTATTCCACGCTCAGCATGAACGCCGCCATATGCGGTTCTACATCGTCGGGGAGGTTCGAAATTCCCGTGTAAAGTGCGGTTCCGACTTCGCAGCGTTGGGCCTCGGTAAGAGCCATGAGCGCGGTTTCGGAGCCGAGCGTCTCCTGCAATTCAGGCGGCAGGCCGGTCTGCACAATCGCATCTCCCAAACGGTCCCAGTCGGAGGCATCGGGGATAGCATAGTCCTGCGGGTCGCGCTGTGCGGCAGCGGCTGCGCGGACAATCGCCACGGTGCGCCGTGCAATGGCGGAGACAGCGGCGGCATTCGACGGTTCGACAGCAATCGGCTGCCCCATGGTGAGCGCCGCGCATTGCGAGACTGCCCCG
>JAYPMZ010000004.1:52015-54776 GCA_038130205.1 Erythrobacteraceae bacterium
TAGAGGTCGCTATCGGCTTTGCTCCAAACGATCATTTCAGCGGCAGGGGCCTTCACCGCTTGCGGAGCGATGCGGTCGATGAATTCTATGAGGAAAGTTCCGCCCACTTCCTCGGTGCGCACCGGGTCGCGGCGCTCCGCGGGATCGAGCGCCTGGATTCGCGCAACAAGCACTGCGAAATCCTCGGGATACTCGTCCTTGATCGCCTGCCACAAATCCTGTGCGCCGGGGGTGGCAAGGATGTCGCGTTCGATCGCGGCGGCGTCTTGCTCGGGGGTGACATTGCATCCGGCCAGCAACAGCGCAGCGGCTGCCAGAACGGCCCATGTGCGGGCCTTGGGGAAATTTCCAGTCGCTTCGATCATTCCTCGGGTGGCTCCTTCAAGCCTTGTTGTTTTGACCGGTCATAGGCGCGCAGCTGTACCGGGCAATGGCGAATTGCGACTTGTCTAGCGGACCACCTAAATGGAAAACGCAGGGCATTGCGCCGCAAATAGACTTGCTATTGCGATTAATTCGCATATCTTGGTTTTGCAAACGCTTCGCAGGAGTGATTCTTAGGTCCTATGTATATCTGCATTTGCAATGCGATCCGAGAAACGGACCTGCGCGCTGCTGCGCTGACCAGCGGCGGCGATGCCGAGGCGACCTATGCGACCCTGGGCAAGCGACCCAATTGCGGCCAATGTCTTGCAAAGGCTGGCAAAATTCTGGACCAGGAACGCGCGCTTGCTGCAAGCATGCTTTCTTGCGAAAAAGTCGCAATATAAGCTCCCGCAGCGCAACTGCGAACGCCTCGCAAGACGCTGATTTTCAAAGAAATTAATTTCTCTGTCTCTTGCCACGTCGAGGGGCAAGGGGCTATTTAGGTCCGGTAATCGGGCCCGGCGATACGCTGTGCGCCTCCCCCAATTGTGCAAAAGGAGGACCGCCATGAAGGGTGATCCCAAGACCATCGAATTTCTCAACAAGGCGCTCACCAACGAGCTGACCGCAATCAACCAGTACTGGCTGCACTACCGCGTGCTTGACGATTGGGGCGTGACCAAGCTGGCCGAATACGAGCGCCACGAAAGCATCGACGAGATGAAGCATGCCGACGTGCTCGCCGCGCGTGTGCTGTTTCTGGGCGGCCTTCCCAACTTCCAGGCGATCCACAATCTGCGGGTCGGCGAAACGGTCGAGGAAATTCTCAAGGCCGATCTTGCGGTCGAGGAAGATGCGATCCCGCTGCTCAAGGACGCCATCGAGCATTGCGAGAAGGTGCGTGACTATGTCAGCCGCGATCTCTTCGCCGACATCCTCGAAAGCGAGGAAGAGCATGTCGATTTCCTCGAAACCCAATTCGACATGATCGAACGCATGGGGCTCGAAAATTACGTCCAGTTGCAGAGCAAATCTGCCGGAGAAGAATAGCTATCAAGCCCTGAGGGTCGCACCGATGAACTGATAGCGAGGGCGGGGCAGCGATGCTCCGCCCTTTTGCGTTCAGGCGCTCTAGAGCTTGCGGTGGCTCCCGCCTGCGGCAAGCCATGTTTCGCGCAGGAAAAAGCCGAGGCCGGCAACCAGCGAAATCATCGTAAGCACCCAGAGCGTCGCGATCAGCGTGCCGATCTGCGCTTTGATATAGGCAGAGATGAACAGCAGGCCGATCACCACGCTGATGATCGCCGCCGAAACGGTCGCAAATTTGACCGCCGTCTGAGCGGCGCGGCGGCGGCTGTCGAGCCAGCCCAGTTCGACCTGCTGGCGCTGTGTGCGCTCGGCCTTGGGCACGGCCTCGATCCGTTCGATTCGCCCTGCGACCCAGATCAGCCGGGTCATGATGACATTCATCACCGCACCGATCGCGCCCAAAAGAAACGCCGGAGCAAGGCTCAACTGCACCACCTGCTGCACGCGCGGGGTCGAGGCGGTGCGCTCGAGAATTTCGAACGCATAGGGCTGGGCGGTGGTGCCGACGTCGGCGAGCATTTCGAGCATCACGACTTGTCCGGGCCCTTGCTGTAATTGCCTCCGCCGCCCTTGTTGGCGTTGTAGGGGTTCTTCGGGCTCTTGAGCGTGATCCGCACCGGAACCGCATCGAAGCCGAGCTTGGCGCGGATGCCGTTGATCAGATAGCGCTCGTAGCTTTTGGGCAGATCGTCCAGTCGCGTACCGAAGATCACGAAGCGCGGCGGGCGGGTGCTCGCCTGCGTGATGTAGCGCAGCTTGATCCGGCGGCCACCCGGAGCGGGCGGCGGGTTGGCTTCCATCGCGTCGTCGAACCAGCGGTTGAGCGCTGCGGTCGGCACGCGCCGCGACCACGCCTCGCGGATTTCGAAGGCCGCGCCCAGCATGGTGTCGAGCCCCTTGCCGGTCTTGGCGCTGACCGCGAACAGCGGCACGCCGCGCACCTGCGCCAAACCATCGTCGAGAGCTGCGCGGATACCGTTGAACAGGCTGGAGGCGTTTTCGGCCACGTCCCATTTGTTGATCGCGACCATCAGCGCGCGGCCTTCTTCGAGCGCCATCGAGGCGATCTTGAGGTCCTGATGCTCGAGGCCCTGAGTCGCATCGAGCAACAGCACCACGACCTCGGCAAAATCGACCGCACGGCGGGCATCCGCGACCGAGAGCTTTTCCAGCTTTTCGGTAACATTGCGCTTCTTGCGCATGCCCGCAGTGTCGATCAGGCGAATCTCGCGCTCGTCACCCGAACGGTGATCGGTCCACTTCCAGTCGATCGCAATCGAATCGCGGGTAATACCCGCTTCGGGAC
>JAYPMZ010000005.1:0-18385 GCA_038130205.1 Erythrobacteraceae bacterium
ATCTGCTGTCCGACAAGGACAAGCGCGCGCAGTTCGATCGCGGCGAAATCGATGCCGACGGCAATCCGATGAACCCCTTTGCCGGAATGGGCGGCGCAGGAGCCCGCGGCTTCGGGCGCGGTTATCCGGGCGGTGGTCAACCCGGTCAGGGCGGTTTTCGTGATCAGGAATTTCAGGGCTTCGGCAATGAAGACCTCGATCTGGGCGACCTGTTCGAAGGATTGTTCGGGGGCCGTGCACGGCAGGCAGAACCGCCGCCGCGGCGCGGCTTCGGCGGCATGGGTTCAGGGCGCCCGCCCCCACCGCAAAAGCGCGGCGCGGATATACAGTATCGCCTCGCCGTGCCCTTCGTCGATGCTGCCGCCGGACGCGACCAGCGCATCACGCTGGCCGATGGCAAGACGATCAGCCTGAAACTGCCGGCAGGGGTCGAAGACGGCACGCAAATGCGGCTCAAAGGCAAGGGCCATGAAGGTCCCGGCGGAAAAGGCGACGGGATCGTCATGGTCGAGATCACCTCGCACCCCTTCTTCCGCCGCGACGGCGACAATATCCGCATGGACCTGCCGATCACGCTCGACGAGGCGGTGAACGGCGGCAAGGTCAAATGCCCCACCGTCGACGGGCCGGTGATGCTGACGCTGAAACCGGGCGCTAATGGCGGCACCGTCATGCGCCTGTCGAGCAAAGGCTGGACCAAGAAAGGCGGCGCGGTGACCGACGGCAAACCGGCGCGCGGCGATCAGCTGGTGACGCTCGAAATCCAGATGCCCGACGATCTCGACGCGCTGAAAGAGCGGCTCGGCGATTGGAAGGACCCTGCCAGCCCCCGCGAAAAGTTCGGCCTGTAAAGAGGTCGCGCGCGCATGGTGAAACCCGCCGATCTCAAGCCTCCTTCGTGGAATTCGTGGGAGGGGCTTGAGGTTCGTTCGCTCTCGCCAGAGGCGCGGCGGCGGCGGGCGCTGTTGCAGAACGCCCATTTCACAGGAACATTCGAACGGCCCAAGCCGCAGCCGGGCCTGCTCGCTTTTGTGCTCCACCACGTTGGGCCGGGCACGCGCATCTACGAAGTGGTGCGGCGCACATCGGTCGGCACGTGGCAGGACGGTTTCATCCACGCGGGCAACCTCGCCTATCTCTCTATGCTGGCGCTGGTGCCGTTCTTCATCCTCGGCGCGGCCTTGTTCACCCTGTTCGGCGGGAGCGATCTTGCCACCTCGATGGTCCGCACGGTGATGGCGGGCCTTCCGCCCAGCGCGGCAAAGGTGCTCGCCCCTGTGGCCGAGGAATCGATCAACGCGCGTTCGGGCTGGCTTTTGTGGCTGGGCGCGGGGGTTGCCTTGTGGACCGTTTCGAGCCTGATCGAGACGATCCGCGACATCCTGCGCCGTGCCTATGGCACGAAGGCGAAACATTCCTTCCTGCGCTACCGGCTGTTTTCGGCAGGGCTTATTCTGGGAGCGGTGGTGGTGCTGCTGATGTCGCTGTTCGCGCAGGTCGCGATCGGGACGGCGGAGCAGGTGATCCTCACGATCTTTCCGCAATTGAACGAAACGCTGGCGGCCTTGCGGCTGACGCGGCTGGTTCCCGCTTTCGGCCTCGTGCTGTCGCTTTACATGCTGTTTCTGACGCTGACGCCGGAGGAATATCGCGGGCGCGCCTATCCCAAATGGCCCGGCGTCCTGTTCACCGCCGCATGGTGGTTCGGCGTCACCGTGGCCTTGCCCCCGATCCTGCGGCGGTTCTTCACCTACGACCTCACCTATGGCAGTATGGCGGGGATTATCATTGCGTTGTTCTTCTTCTGGCTTGTGGGGCTGGGCCTCGTTATCGGGGCAGAATTGAACGCAGCGTTGGCAGAGCCGGTCACCGAAACAGAATCCGGCGCCGATGACGAGGAGAATACAGAATGACTGGGTTGATGGCAGGCAAGCGCGGGCTGATCATGGGGCTGGCAAATGACAAGTCGCTCGCCTGGGGGATTGCCCAGCAACTGGCCGAGCACGGCGCGGAACTGGCCTTTTCCTATCAGGGCGAGGCGCTGGCAAAGCGTGTGAAGCCGCTGGCCGAACAGCTCGGCAGCGATTTCGTGGTCGAATGCGATGTGTCGGACATGGCTTCGCTCGACACCGCTTTCGACACAATCAAGGAACGCTGGGACACGCTCGACTTCGTAGTCCACGCCATCGGCTTTTCCGACAAGAGCGAGCTGCGCGGCAAATATGTCGACACCAGCCTCGACAACTTCCTGCTGACGATGAACATCTCGGCCTATTCGCTGGTCGCGGTGGCAAAGCGCGCCTCCGAAATGATGCCCGAAAGCGGCGGGTCGATCCTCACGCTGACCTATTACGGTGCCGAAAAAGTGATGCCGCATTACAACGTGATGGGCGTTGCCAAAGCCGCGCTGGAGGCAAGCGTGCGCTACCTCGCCAACGATCTTGGGCCCCAGAACATCCGCGTCAACGCGATCAGCGCAGGGCCGGTGAAGACGCTGGCGGCAAGCGGGATCGGCGATTTCCGCTATATCCTCAAGTGGAACGAGTTGAACGCACCGCTGCGCCGCACGACCACGCTCGAAGATGTCGGCGGTTCGGGTCTCTACTTCCTCTCGAACCTGTCCTCGGGCGTCACCGGCGAGGTTCACCATGTCGATAGCGGCTATCACGTCGTCGGCATGAAGCAGGTGGACGCGCCCGACATCTCCACCGTCTAGGGCGGCGGCGTAGGGGTCGTGCGCATTCTGGTCACCGGCGCGAGCGGCTTTCTGGGCCGCGCGATTGTCGCCGCAGGAGCGCAGGCCGGCCATCACATGATCGCGGTGAGCCGTGCGGGCGTGCAAGTGCCCGGTGCGGCCGAAGTGCAGGCCTGCGGCGATCTTGCGGAGGACGTCGACGGGGTCATCTTCGCGGACGTCGATTGCGTCGTGAACTGCGCGGCGCGGGTGCATGTGCTCGCGCGCGAAGACACTGCGGGGGCGGAAGCGGCCTACACACGCATGAACGTCGAAGTCCCGCTCGAACTGGCGCAGCGCGCGCGCGATGCCGGAGTGCGTCGCTTCATCCAGATCAGCTCGGTCGCAGCCCTCGCCAGCCGCACCGAGGCGGGCGAAATGGTGGACGACCACAGCGCGCCCGCCCCGACATCGCCCTATGGCCGCTCCAAACTGCTCGCCGATCAGCGCTTGGCAGAGATGGCGGACGAAGGCTTCACCGTCACCGCGCTGCGCCCGCCTGCGCTTTACGGCCCCGGAGTCGGCGCATGGTTCGCCATGTTGGTGCGCGCCGCAAAATCCGGACTTCCGTTGCCCGTGGGCGCGATTCCCAACCTTCGCAGCTTCGCCTTTGTCGGAAATGTCGCCGATGCGGTGATTTGTGCCGCAGGGGGAGAGCGGAGTTCGGTCCGATCCGGATCATTCATCGTCTGTGACAGCCTCCCCATCAGCACAGCGGCGCTCTATCGCAAGCTACTGGCGCTGCACGGGTTTTCGGATCGCGCGTGGCGCTGGCCCGCACCGTTTATGCGGCTGGCGGCGCGTCTTGCTCTGGGTGAGCGCGCGGCGAGCCTCACCGGCGATGCGGCCTTCGATGGCGGACGGTTCGCGCAAGTCTTTGACTGGCAAGCCCCCACCGACATGGACACGGCGCTCCGCCTGACAATCGGGAAGGAGGTGAGCGCGACCTAGAGGATTGAAGAAAGCCTCATGATATGAAGCGCTTACTCGATATCTGCGTCAGCGCCACCGCGCTCTTTCTCTTGTCACCTCTGATGCTGCTGATCGCGCTTGCGGTCCGTCTGGATAGCCCCGGCCCCGCGCTGTTCTGGTCGCAGCGTTTCGGCAAAGACGGCACGCTGTTCTGGATGCCAAAGTTCAGAACCATGCGCACCGATGCGCCGCAGCTGCCGACACATCTTCTTCAGGACTCCGTAAATTTACTTACTGGCCTCGGAGGATTACTTAGGAAATCCAGCTTAGATGAATTGCCTCAACTATGGAGCGTTCTGGTCGGCGACATGAGCCTCGTCGGCCCACGTCCGGGCCTGTTCAACCAGCACGAGCTTATTGAAATGCGGGCAGAAAATGGCTCAGACGCGCTCCTTCCGGGTATCACCGGATTGGCGCAAGTCAGCGGCCGCGACGCTTTGACACTCACCGACAAGGTTGCTCTAGATGGCGAGTATTCACAACGCCAGAGCCTGCTATTCGATTTACGGATACTGGTTCTGACAGTCGTCAAAGTAGTACGTGCCGATAGCATAAAGCATTAGGCGGGATTCTACCAAGACGACACCGGACAGGGCTCGCTCATGGTAGGCATCGCAATTACGGGTGCGGTCGAAAGGCGCGTGTCCGCAGCACTCAACATTGCTGTCGAATTCGCTTCTCGCTCAATGGCTTGGCCGCGCGCAGCCAAGCGGGTCGCGGTCGCCGGGATCGATGCGCTGCTCGGCGTGGCGGCGGTGTGGGCGGCCTTCTCGCTGCGGCTGGGCGAACTGCACGGCTTCGACTTCGCGCTGCTGCTGTTCACCGGCGCGATGCTCGGCCTGTGGTTCCCCATCGCCTTTGCACGAGGGGTCTATCGCACGATCTTCCGCTTCTCGGGGCGCGGCGCGATTGTCTCGCTGATGGTTTCCGCCATGCTCGTCGCCCTGCCGCTGATCGCAGGCTTCATGGTGGTGCAGCAACAAAGCATCCCGCGCACGCTCGCCATCCTCGGGCCGATGCTGTTCTTCCTGTTCATTAGCCTGTCGCGCATCGTCGGGCGCTACATCATGGTCGACCTGTTCAGCGCGCGCGCTGCGGGTGAGGCGAAGAAACTGGTGGTGATCTACGGCGCGGGCGCCACCGGCCAGCGGCTTGCATCGGGCCTTGCCGCAGAGGCCGGGATGCGCGTCGTTGGCTTTCTCGACGACGACCAGAGCAAGGCCGGACATTTCCTCGACGGGACGCGGGTCCATCACAGCTCGCAGGCGCGCGAATTGGTGAAACACCGCGGCGTGACCGATATCTGATCGCGATTTCGGCCATCGGCTTTGCGCGGCGCAAGGCGATTATTGCCTCGCTCGCCGACCTGCCGGTCAATGTGCAGACCCTGCCTCCCATGCGCGAAGTGCTGGCGGGACGGATCGGTGCGGCAGCGCTTCGGCCGATCCGGATCGAAGACCTGCTGGGCCGTGCCGTGGTGCCGCAGCACGGCGATCTGCTGGCGCGGCAGGTTGCGGGCAAGCTGGTGATGGTGACCGGCGCGGGCGGCTCCATCGGCAGCGAGATTTGCCGCCAGATCCTCGCGCAGAAGCCCGCCGGACTGGTGATGGTGGAGGCCAACGAGTTCGCGCTTTTCGCAATCGGGCGCGAGCTTGAGGCGGCGCTCGCCGCGATCGAGGCACCTTTCCGCCCGCGCCTCTACCAACGGCTTGCCGATGTCTCGAACCAGCAAGCCGTCGCGCGGCTGTTCCGCGAATTCAGCCCCCACACCATCTTCCACGCCGCCGCCTACAAGCACGCTCAAGGGCGGCGGGGTCGCAGTGGGGCTGGACGAGGACCTGATGCGTTACCGCGTGATGGAAGCATCGGTCAGCCGCGATAAACGCAACAGCGCATGGCAGGTCTGGCGCGCCTATCGCGAGATCGAGAAGCTCGGCCCGCTGGTGAGCGCATGGTTCTTTTCGCAATATGCGACCCGCGCGCTGCTCAAATATCGCCAATTCTAACTGGCAGTTCCGATTGCCGCGTGTCGTTACCCTGATGTAAAGCACTGGCGGCTAAGGGGCTTTCACCATGCGCACCGTACTCGTCACCGGCTCGGCCGGATTCATCGGCTATCACCTCTCGCAGCTCTTGCTCGACGAGGGCTTTCGCGTCGTCGGCTTTGACGGCCTCACCGACTACTATGACGTCCGGCTGAAAGAGCGGCGGCACCAGATGCTGCTGCAGAACGCCAATTTCAGCTGCAAGGTCGGCATGCTGGAAGATTTCGACTCGCTCCACGCGCTCGCCATGGCGGAAAAGCCCGATGCAATCATCCACCTCGCCGCGCAGGCAGGGGTGCGATACAGCCTCGAAAACCCGCGCGCCTATCTCGACGCCAATATCACCGGCACGTTCAATGTGATGGAATGCGCGCGCGAACTGGAAGTGGAGCATCTGATGATGGCTTCGACCAGCTCGGTCTATGGCGCGAACGAGGACATGCCCTTCGACGAGCGCGAGAAATGCGACACGCCGCTCACCTTCTACGCCGCGACCAAGAAGGCGAACGAAGCGATGGCGCACAGCTATGCGCATCTGTGGAACCTGCCGGTGACGATGTTCCGCTTCTTCACCGTCTATGGCGCGTGGGGACGGCCCGACATGGCGCTGTTCAAGTTCACTCGCGGCATCCTCGAAGAGACGCCGATCGACATATATAACCAGGGCGAGATGTATCGCGACTTCACTTATGTCACCGATCTGGTGCGCGGTATCCGCCTTCTGCTCGACAAGCCACCCGTGCGGCCCGAGAGCAGGAACGACATCGCCGAATGGGACTCGCTCTCGCCTGCGGCACCATGGCGCGTGGTCAATATCGGCAATAGCGACAAGGTCAGGCTGATGGATTTCGTCGAAGCGATCGAAGCCGAATGCGGGCGTGAGGCGGTGAAGAACTTCATGCCAATGCAAAAAGGCGATGTGCCCGCGACATGGGCCAATGCGACCCTGCTCAAGGAGCTGACCGGATACACCCCGCAGACCAATGTCCGCGAGGGAATCCGTCAGTTCGTCGCGTGGTACCGCGACTACTACAGGGTCTGATTACTCGCCCGGCTCTTCGCTAGTGGCTAGGCTGGCGGCAGGAGCGGCTTCAGCCTCTTCGCCCGGCAGCGGAGCGTTGCGCTCGCGCTCAAGGCGTTCGAGATATTCGCGCTCGATCTGTTCGACGCGGCTCTGTTCGTCAGCGGCGTCTTCGTCGATGGTCGAAAGACGTTCCTGACGCGCTTCTTCGATAAGCTGGCTGAAACGTATATTCTCGCCCTCGGCGCGGTCGGCATAGGCGGCTTCGATCATCTTCTGCGTGCAGCCGGTAAAGCCGCCCGCCCCTGCCGGATCGCACGAGAACGCGCCGAATTCGCCGATATAGCGGATGCGCTCGAACCGCTCGCCCAGCGTCTGGTTGGCCGGCGAATCGCTCTGGCGCAGGTTCGAAGGGATGCGATAGCGCTCGGCCTCGACAACGATCTGGCAGACCACGATTTCGCCTTCGACGGTGGGTTCGGGGCATTCGTTTTCATCGTAGGCGATGACCATGTTGACCCGGTCGCCCGCCCGATCCTGCGCTGCCGCAGGAGCAGCGAAAGCCATTGCAGCGAGCGATGCTGCCGTCACGGTGGCGAGAGAAAGCTTGGTCATCGGGTCGAATCCTCGAAATTGGACGCAGGGGAAGGGGTATCACCCCTCCTCTATCACGTCTCTCCCGATAGTCACGCGCCACTGAATTGCGCGTGAACCCGCAAGAGTCCGCTTTGCCCGCAAAACACGATGAAGCCGCGTGGTTAGCGAAATGTTGAACATCTTGCGCGCATGGGGGACGCTATGAACGCTCCGTTTCAACCCGCACCGGGTCTTGCTGCCCGTACCGAAGAGCTTGCGCGTGAGCGCGTCGCGATTGTCGGGCTTGGCTATGTCGGCCTGCCGGTCGCGGTGGCGATGGCCGAAAGGCTCGGGCCGCTGGGAGTCGATGTCACGGGCTTCGACATCTCCAAGCGGCGTATCGAATCCTTGCGTGCAGGTCATGATTACACCCGAGAAATCGACGATGCGCGGCTAGCGGCGAGCGGTTTGCAGGTCTCGGACGATCCCGATTGCCTCATTGGTGCGAGCGCATTCATCGTTACCGTTCCGACGCCGATCACCGAAGAGCGTCGTCCCGACCTCTCACCGCTCAAGGCCGCGTGCGAGACGATCGGCCCGCGCCTGTCGAAAGGCGCGCTGGTGGTGTTCGAATCGACCGTTTATCCCGGTGCGACCGAGGATTTCTGCGGCGCCGAGCTCGAAGCACATTCGGGCCTCAAGCGCGGCGTGGATTTCACGCTCGGCTACAGCCCCGAACGCATCAATCCCGGCGATACGGTCCACAAGCTGGAGACGATTACCAAGATCATCGCCGCCGAAGACGCGGAATCGCTCACCCGCATGCGCGCGCTTTACGGAGCGATTGTCGATGTCGGACTGCACGAAGCGCCCAGCATCAAGGTCGCCGAAGCGGCCAAGGTGATCGAGAACACGCAGCGCGACCTCAACATCGCATTGATGAACGAGATCGCGCTGATTTTTGACCGCATGGGCATTGCTACGCGCGACGTGCTGGCTGCGGCGGGGACCAAGTGGAACTTCCTGCCCTTCACCCCCGGCCTTGTCGGCGGGCACTGTATCGGGGTCGATCCCTTCTACCTGACAGCGGCAGCGGAAAAGCTGAACTACCGGCCCGAAGTGATCCTCGCCGGGCGACGCATCAATGATTCGATGGGCGAGGAAATCGCCCAGAAGACTGTGAAGCTGTTGCTGGCCGAGCGGGTATCGCTCTGCGATGCGCGGGTGGGTGTGCTGGGGCTGACCTTCAAGCAAGACGTGCCTGACATCCGCAATTCGAAGGTCCCCGATATCCTCGCCGAACTCGCCGAATACGGTATCTCTCCGCTGGTGAGCGATCCGCATGCCAATCCGGAAGAGGCGGCGCATGAGTATGGCGTTGAATTGAGCACAATCGACGCGCTGCAAGACCTCGACGCGCTAATCCTGGCGGTCAATCACGCCGAGTTTATCGCCGAAGGTTCAGACCTGGCCAAGCGGCTCAAGTCCGGCGGTCTCTTGGTCGACGTAAAGTCGGCGCTCGACCGGGACAGTTTGCCCGAAACGATCGGCTACTGGAGCCTTTAAACCCGCTCGCTGACCTTGATCGCGATGCGGCAACCCAGCCGGATTGCGCCAGACAGCAGCGGATAGGCCGGTGCCCTCTCGGCTCCGTGCGCGAGCGCGGCATCGCGATGCTCGCGTTCGTCCTCGCGGAACTCCTCGATCATTTCGGACAGTTCGGGGTCGGAATTGTCCTCCGCCAGCCGATCAAGCTGCTCCGAATAATGCTTGTCGATCTCTTCCTCGATCGCGGCGGTGCAGGCCATCGCCGCTTCGGGACCGAGCAGCGCCGTGCCCGCACCCAGCGCATAGCCTGCAATCGACCAGAAGGGCTGCAAAGCCGTCGGGCGAACGCCGCGCTCTGCCATGACCTTGTCGAAGCGTTCACGGTGGGCGACTTCCTGCTCTGCCATGTGGCGGATTTCTGCTGAATGGGGTCCGCGGTCGCCCATGACCGCCAGCTGGCCTTCGTAAATCCGGTTCGCGCCGAATTCGCCGGCCTGATCGACCCGGATCATGCGGTGGAGTTCGCTTTTGTCTACCATATCGCGCAGTCTACTTACGAAACGCCGCGAGCGCTACCACCACGATCCCGCCGATGGTCGAAATCAGGAAATTGTAGCCCGCGAGCGAAATGCCGAACAGCTCCCACGGCGCCGCATCGCAGCGCACGACACTGACATTCGAGAAGTCGAAGGCGCTGCCGGCGTCCGGCGTGGTGGCGCAATTGGTGATGCCCTCCCACCAATGGTATTCGACGCCCGCGTGAAAGCCGCCGATCAGGCCCGAAGTGATGATCGCAAGCCCGGCAAGCGCCGCCCACACGCGGTGCGGGACGACCACCCATGAAGCGAGCGCCAGCGCCAATGCCGCAAAATGCGGATAGCGCTGCCACCAGCACATTTCGCAAGGGTAAAGGCCGAAACCATATTGCGCGATATAGGCCCCGCCCAGCAGAGCCGCAGGAATCGCGAAAGCGAGCACGCGTGCTTGATTCAATCCACTCATAGGGCAGCCCCTACCCAGCCTTCGGGCGTCTGACTAGTTGCGCGAGCGGCGGTTGCCGACATTGCGCAGCGCGACCGAACTTGCGGTTGTGCGACGCAGCGTTTCAAGCGCGTAATGCAGCTGGAAATCCTCAATGCCCTGCTCTTCGAGCTGCTCGGTGGTCAGCTGGAAGCGCGGATCGGCAATGCGGTCTTCCTCCATCTCCTCGTCGGCAATGCCGAGATCGTTGATGAGGTGGCCGCGCAGGTCGGATTCGCGGGTCTGGTACTTTTCGCGCAGCGCAAAGTCGGGATCGGACAGCTGCGGCACGCGGATATCGGGTGCGATGCCGCCCTCCTGCACCGACTTGCCCGAAGGCGTGTAATAGCGTGCGGTCGTCAGTTTGAGCGCGGAGGTGCCATTGCGGTCGAGCGGGATGAGCGACTGCACCGAACCCTTGCCGAAGCTGCGCTGACCCATGATCAGCGCACGGCCGTGGTCCTGCAGCGCGCCGGCGACGATTTCGCTGGCCGAGGCAGAGCCTGCATCGATCAGCACGATCATCGGCACGTCGGCGGCAATCTGGCCCATGAATATCTGCGCCTGTTCGCGGCTCAAGCGGCGACGCAGGTAGTAATTCATGTCGTCAGCTTCGAACTGGAAGGTCTCGCCCCACGAACGCCCGCGCTGCGAAACGATCTGGCCTTCGTCGACGAACAGATCGGTCAGCGCGACGGCTTCGTCGAGGCTGCCGCCGGGGTTCGAGCGCAGATCGAGCACCAGCCCGCTCATGCGGCCGGTTGCTTGCTCCTGCAGCGCCACCCAAGCGTCATAGACGTCACGGCCCACATCGGCGGAAAATTCGTTGATCGAGATGACGCCGACATTGCCGGACTGAAGCTCGTAAGTGACCGGCTCGAGCTCGATCACGCCGCGGGTCACATCGAGTTCGAGCGGCTCTTCGCGGCCCGGACGGAAGATGGTGAGTCGGATCGAGGTTCCCGCCTTGCCGCGCATACGCGCAACCGCATCGTCGAGGCTTCCGCCAACGATCAGATCGCCGTCGAGGTGGGTGATGTAGTCGCCCGCCTTGATGCCCATCTGGTCAGCCGGACTGCCCTTGAACGGAGAGATGACCTTGACCGCACCCTCTTCCATGATGACCGAGAGACCAAGGCCCGAATAATTGCCGTCGATCAGCGTGTTGAGCCGCTCAAGATCGCTGCCGTCGAGATAGGCGCTGTGCGGGTCGAGCGCCGAGAGCATGCCGTCGATCGCGCCGCGCACCAGCACTTCGTCATCGACCTCTTCGACGTAATTGGCCTGCACCTGCTGCATGATCGCGAACACCTTCGCGAGTTCGGGGCCCGCGCGGCCATCCACCTGCGCCATCGTAGCGGTGGTGGCGGGGATCAGGGCAACCGCGGTTACAAGCGCGGCGCTGCGAAGCAGGGGGGCAATTTTCATGTGTATCGAAGGCTCCTTTGCGCACACAAAGGTATAGGACGGCGCGCCTTAACGCCAGATAACATCGACCAGCGTCAAACAGCGTCCCGCCACGGGGCAGTTATACGGCAAAGAGTTAGGGTTAGCGCGCTGCTGCGCGGGGCGGTTAGCCGAGGAAGTTGAGCGGGTTGACCGGCTCGCCTTCGCGCCGCAGCTCGATAGTGAGCGGTTCGCCCTTGTCGCCCGCGACGCCGAGCGGCGCGCCGACGATCACTTCGTCACCCACCTCGGCATCGACGCGGGCAAGCCCGGTGACGAGGCTGGTCCAGCCGCCGGGATGTTCGATGATCACGATTCGCCCGAAACCGCGATACGGTCCGGCAAAGGCGATCCGCCCCGAACTGGGCGCGACCACCTGCGCATTGGGCTGCGGCGCGAGCGAGAGGCCGGTAGAGCGCAATCCGCTTTCGCGCAATTCGCCGAAGCCTGCGACCGTGCGGCCCTGAACCGGAAGCTGGAAGCGTGCGATACGGCTGCTGGTCGGGCTCGAAGACGGGGTCGGCGAAGGTTCGACATCGCTCTCACTCCCGTTGCCAGCGCTGATTTCGCGCGGGCGCATGATCGGCCCCGAAAGCGCGGCCAGTTCGCGGCGCAAGCCGGCGGCTTCGTCGATCGCGTCGATCAATCCGTCGAGATCGCGCGCTTCTTCGGCCAGCGCGAGTGCCCGCTCGCCCTCGCGCGCGGCGCTGCTGCGAGCTTCGCGCGATGCGAGGCGTTGACGGGTTTCGATTGCCGCGAGTTCGGCGCGGCGTTTCTGCAATTCCTGCTCGCTCATTCGCAGGCTTTCGAGCGCCTGCGCGGCGCTGGCTTCAAGTCGCCGCCCCTCGTCCAGTTCGCTGCGCAGGGCCGAGGTGCGCTGGCGGATCTCGGGGACCGCGGAATCGAGCACGGCGCGGACATAAACCAGGTCTTTCAGCGAACCTGGCTGCAAGGCCGACAGCGCGAGGGGGCGCCGCGAACTGGTCTGCAACGCCCCCATCAGCCGCACGAGCGGCTGCTGCCGCTCCGCCAACCGCGCAGAAAGCGCCGCGCGGTCCGACTGGGCGAGCGAATAGCGCGCCCGTGCGACGGACATAGCGGCTTCGGAAGCCTGTATCTGTGCAGCCACTGCCGCTGCTTCGCGGGCAGTCTTTTCGGCAGCTTCGGTGGCATTTTCTGCCTCGCGGGCGAAGCGGGTGGCGCGGGCCTCGGCGCGCTGGCTTTCGCGGGTGGCGCGGGTGAGTTCGGCCTGCGCTTCCTCGGGTGCAAGCGCCTGCACGTCGCGCTGCGCCTGGCTGTTCGGCACGCCGAACATCAGCGCCGCCACGAAGGCACCCAGAGCGACACAGGAGAGCACAAGCGCACGCATGGCGCTATCCTGCCCGATGATAGGGATGGCCTGCAAGGATGCTGGTGGCGCGATAGAGCTGTTCCATCAGCATCGCGCGCGCCAGCAGGTGCGGCCATGTCGCGGGGCCGAAGGCGAGCAACAGGTCCGCCTCGGCGCGTTCGGTTTCGGAATGACCGTCCGCCGCGCCGAGCACAAAGCGGGTCTCGCGCGTGCCGGTGTCGCGCCAGTGTTCCAGCGTTTCGGCGAGTTTTTCGGAAGACAATGCCTTGCCGCGCTCGTCGAGCAGGACGGTTTTGTGGGGTGTCAGCGGGTCGGGGATCTTGCCGCCGGTTTCGGGCAGTTCGGTCAGCTTCACCGGCCAGGTCATGCGCTTCTCATACCGCGCAACAAGCTCTGCCTCCGGAGACCGGGCGATCTTGCCGCGAGCGATGACGTGGAGAAGCAAAGGTCCGCCCTCAATTAGTGACACTGTTCGGTCGCGAAGGCGACCGCAAGTGCGACCGCCCGCCCGCAGGTGCTCAAGCCCAAAGGGCTTGAAACAGCACCGAGGACGCGCGCCCCGATGGGCGCGCGAAAAATTAGTTCGCCGCGGCCTCGCTCCCCTCGAACGACCACATGCGTTCAAGGTTGTAGAAGCTGCGCACTTCGGGGCGGAAGAGGTGAACGACAACGTCGCCCGCATCAATCAGCACCCAGTCGGCTGCGGGCAGTCCTTCGATCCGTGCCGAACCGTAGCCTGCCTGCTTGACCTTCTCGGCCAGCTTCTGCGCCATTGCCGCAACCTGCCGGGTCGAGCGCCCGCTGGCGATCACCATGTGATCGGCAACCGAGCTCTTTCCTTCAAGCGGGATCGAGACGATTTCCTGCGCCTGATCATCGTCAAGCTGACGCATCACAAGGGCGTGCAGGTCTTCATTAGGCATGGCAGGTACGGCTTTCAGTGGAACTGCAGCATTGGCAGTGTGTGCCTGTGTCATAGGCGGTTTCAAGTCTCCAGATGGTGGGGTGAAAATGGAGTTCGGATAGACCGATCGCAAGGGGTGAGATGTGCTGGCAGGACGAACCTGTCATCAATTGTCCCATCCCGGAATTTTGCGAAAGGTCAGCCGATCGCGCTGGGGTGCGCCGCGATAATCATTGGCCCAGTCTGCATTGGCACGGCGGATGGCCGTAGCCGAGCGTGGGTCTGGATCGAAACGCAATAACACCAGTGCCGGTGCGCTCCCCAAGGCTTTTCGCCCCGTTTTCCGAATACTGGCGGCAGACACGGTATAGCGTCTGAGCCAGGCCATGGCGGGGCTCGCCATAGCAGCACCACTATAGCCGGGCCGTGCGATGACTGCAATCGGCATCAATCGGGCGATCGTGCGCCACTCCTTCCAGCGGTGGAATTGGGCAAGATTGTCGGACCCCATCAGCCAGATGAAGTCCCGCTTGGGATAACGGCGCTTGATCGCGCGCAACGTGTCCACCGTGTACCGCGTTCCGAGTTGCGCCTCGAGCGCGGTAGGCACGATCGGAGCGCGGCGCGCCTGTGCGCGGGCCGATTTCAGCCGCGCGCCGAGTGGCGCCATGCCCTGTTTCGGCTTTAGCGGATTGCCGGGCGAAACCAGCCACCACACCTCGTCGAGGCCAAGCGCTGCAATGGTGAAGCGCGAGAACCCGCGAACCCCGCCCAGGGCAGCCAAGAAACTGCCCCCCACAACGCCCGAGACCATCGGCGGTTAGGGTCGCGCCTGACCGGAGCCGCGCACCAGCCATTTGTAAGTGGTCAGCCCTTCGAGCGCGACGGGTCCGCGTGCGTGCAACCGGCCCGTGGCAATCCCGATTTCAGCGCCAAGGCCGAATTCACCGCCATCGGCAAACTGCGAGGAGGCGTTGTGCATCACGATCGCGCTGTCGACGCGGGTAAGGAAGTGCTCGGCCGCGCTGTCGTCGCCGGTCACGATCACATCGGTGTGGCCCGAGGAATGGCGCGCGATATGCTCGAGCGCTGCATCCATGTCCTCGACCATCGCAACCGATAGGATCGCGTCGAGATATTCGGTGTCCCAATCATTCGCGCTGGCAGGGATCACGCGGTCATCGAGCGACTGGATGCGTTCGTCTCCGCGCAGCTCGCAGCCTTCGTCGAGCAGCGCCTTGACGAGATCGCCCGCCGCTTCGAAGTTCGCGTCAAGCAGCAGGGTCTCCATCGCACCGCAAATGCCGGTGCGGCGCAGCTTGGCGTTGAGCGCAATTTTGCGCGCCATCTCGGGGTCGGCGGCGGAATGGACATAGGTGTGACAAATGCCGTCGAGGTGAGCGAGCACCGGCACGCGAGCATCGGCCTGAACGCGTGCGACGAGGCTCTTGCCCCCACGCGGTACAATCATGTCGATAAGACCCGAGGCGGTCAGCATTGCACCGACGCAGGCGCGATCCTGCGAAGGGATCAGCTGCACCGTAGCGGCCGGCACGCCGCCTTCGACGAGGCCAGCGGTCAGAGCTGCCATGATGGCGCGGTTCGAATGCACCGCTTCGCTACCGCCGCGCAGCAGCGCCGCATTGCCGGCCCGCACGCACAGCGCAGCGGCGTCGGCAGTGACGTTGGGGCGGCTTTCGTAAATAATTCCGATGGTTCCGATGGGAACGCGGACGCGCGACAATTGCAGGCCATTGGGACGTTCGGCTTTGTCGATAACAGCGCCGACGGGGTCGGGCAGATCGGCGACAGCCTCTACTGCGGAGGCGATGCCTTCGAGGCGGTCTTTGTCGAGTTTCAGACGATCGAGCATGGCGCCCGACAGGCCATTGGCGCGGCCAGCCTCGATATCCTTCTCGTTCTCGGCGAGGATCTTTTCGGCATCGGCGCGCATCTTCGCTGCGGCGAGCTTGAGAGCTGCGGCACGGGCTTCGCTCGACATGGCGGACAGCACGCGCTGCGCTCTGCGCGCCTCGCTTGCAAGGCCGTTAATCAGCTCTTCGGGATTGGCGGTCTGGGCGGCAGAAATGGGTGTCACAGTTGTATTCATGCGCAGCCATATAGGATGGATTGCCGGATTTGTTAGGGCCTTCGGCTCGTGGGGCGACCGCTGGAGCGATTCGCCGCGATTCTTACCGTTCGGTGAAATTGTATGGATCCGACAGCTGCCGGGACTCGCGAAGATTGCCTGCAAGTGAACAGTTCACCCCGCTTACCTATCGGTTCACCCCTTAGCCATGGTGGGCGATTCGATTCTTTCAAGAGGGCTTGTTAGCGAGGCTCCCACGCGAAATTCGCGTTCAACAAATCGCAAAAAGCAGAATTACAAGCACAATGCGTCGGGGCCGTTTTGTCTGAAAATCATACCTCAAACACCTGGGGAACCAAACTTCGTGAATGGTTCCCGGATCGTGAATTTTTTATGCGATCGCAGGGTCAAGTCCGCTTCATCAAAGTCTCCTCGCGCATGCAGAAGGGCGCGGCTCTGGCTGCCGCCCTGCTCGTCACCGGCTGGGCCGGTTCGATGGGCGTCATGGCCTGGAACAAATATGTCGCCGAAGCCGATCTCGCCTCGTTCCAGAGCGAGAAGGCCGAAGTGGCGAGCGCGCGCGAGCGGCTTGATGCCTATGCCGGCGACATGGACAAGCTGACCGACGAGCTGTCGGCCCGTCAGGACACGCTTGACGCGCTGGTCGAAATGCTGCCTTCCGACATCCACACGGTCGATACCAATGTCACCGATTCCTCGGAAGAAACCGCCGAGACGATCGAACAGGTCGGCAAATACTTCCCCGAGGCACAGGGCCTCGCAGAAATCGAAGCCCGCCAGCTTGCTTTCGTTGAGAACATGACTCGCTTTGCCGATTGGCGCGCCCAGCGCGCCGAAGTGGCTCTCCGCAAGCTCAACCTCGATCCGCGTGCCATGGCAAGCGCCGCACGCGCAGGTGCCGAACAGGCCATGGGTGGTCCGCTAGAACTGCTTGCCACTTCGGCAGACGGCTCGCTCGATCCGCGTTTCGAGCGCCTCGGCCTCAGCCTGGCCCGCATGTCGGCGCTTGAACGCGCGCTCGATGGCATACCGCAAGTTGTCCCTGCCGCCGATCACCGCATTACTTCGGCCTTCGGCTACCGCAGTGACCCCTTTACCCGCCGTGGCGCCATGCACTCCGGGATCGACTTCAAGGGCGCAATGGGCTCGCCTATCTATGCTGCCGCTACCGGCGAAGTGAGTTTCGCAGGCCGCAAGTCGGGCTATGGCAAGTGCGTCGAGATCACCCACGCAAACGGAATCGTAACGCGCTACGCCCACCAGTCACGGATCGACGTGACAGCCGGTCAACCCATCGAAGCAGGCGAGACGCTGGGCGGATTGGGGAGCACGGGTAGGTCGACAGGACCCCACCTGCACTTCGAAGTACGAATCAACGGGAAAGCGGTAAACCCGCGTCCCTTTCTGGAGACAGCTCCCGATGTTCTCAAAGAAGCCCGCGGCAACTGAACCGGCGCCCGCGCCGCGCTCCGCCCCCAAATCCCAAGGAAAAAACATGGCCAACGGTAACTCCACCTTTTCGGTGATCGGCTCTGACGTGACCATTACCGGCGACATCAGCGCCACGGGCGATCTTCACATCGACGGCAAAGTCGTTGGTGACATCAAATGCGCCAGCCTCGTTCAGGGTGAAGGCAGCGTCATCGAAGGCGGCGTGACTGCCGAAACCGCACGGCTTTCGGGCAAGGTCGAAGGTTCGATCGCGGCCAAGGAACTGGTCGTTCTCAAAACCGCCCGCATCCACGGCGACGTGCATTACGACGCGCTGACCATCGAGCAGGGCGCGCAGGTTGACGGACGTTTCGCACCGACCTCGCACCGTCAGGCGGCAGCGGCTCCCAAGGGTGCCGACGACGCGCAGGCAAAGCTGCAGATCGCGAACTGATCGAACTGGAAATCCGGTATTAGAGACGCCGCCACCCGCAAGGGTAGGCGGCGTTTCTGATTCCACGACCTCAGAGGACTTCGGCGCGAGTCATTTCTGGGCGGGCCTCAGAGGACTTCGGCGCGAGTCATTTTTGGGCGGGCCTCAGAGGACTTCGGCGCGCAGGGCCTTACGATCCAGCTTGCCGATCAGCGTCTTGGGAAGCTCTTCGCGCACCACGACCGAATCGACCCGTTCGTGCTTGCCGACCCGCTTGTTGAGCCATTTGGCGAGCTCTTCACCCGTCGCGTCCTGCTCCGGATGCAGCGTCACATAGGCGCGCGGCATTTCGCCGTGATAATCGTCGGGCACCCCGATCACGAGCGCCTCCTTCACCGCCTCGTGCTTCAAAAGCACTTCTTCGACGACCGAGGGGAAGACCTTGAAGCCGCCGACGGCGATCATGTCCTTGATGCGGTCGACGATCTTGAGGAAGCCCTCTGAATCCATCTCTGCCACATCGCCGGTGCGCAGATAGCGCTTGCCGTCGCGCTCCACGAACACCTCGGCATCGGTTTCGGGGCGGTGCCAATAGCCGCGCATCACCTGCGGGCCATGGATCGCCAGTTCCCCCGGTTGCCCTTCTGGAGCGAGTTTGGCTGGGTCTTCCTTGTCGAGCAGAATGATCTCGGTTTCGGGGACCAACTGGCCGATTGTGCCGGCTTTGCGCGTCCCCTCATAAGGATTGGCCGAGACAACGCCCGCGCTCTCGGTGAGGCCGTAACCCTCGGCGA
>JAYPMZ010000005.1:18395-23010 GCA_038130205.1 Erythrobacteraceae bacterium
TCGGCGATCCGTACACCGGTGACCTCCTCGAAGCGCTTGTGGACAGGACCGGGCATCGGCGCACCGCCCGAGATGCAGACCTTGAGCGAAGACAGATCGGTTTTTGCAAGGTCGGGATGGTCGAGCAGCGCCTGAAACATCGTCGGCACACCGGGAAAGGCGGTCGCGCGATATGTCTCGATCGCATGCAGCACCTGCTTCGCCTCGAACCGCGGAACCATCACGATTGAGGCGCCGGTAACGAGCGCATGATTGAGCAAAGCCGTGTTGGCAAAGACATGGAAGAACGGCAGCGCCCCCATAATGACTTCCTCGCTCGGGTCGTCGAAGGGGTTCAGCGCGCCGACCTGCTGTGCGTTTACTGTCAGCTGGCTGTGCCCAAGCATCGCGCCTTTGGGACGGCCAGTCGTGCCGCCAGTGTATTGCAGCAGCGCCAGATCGTCGCGCTGGTCAAAGGTCGGCTCGCCGTCGGGCCAGTGTTTGAGCACATCAGCCCACTTGCACTTGTCCGGCCCCCACTCAACCTTGGCAATATCGCCGCGCTTGAACAGCCGCATCGCTATCCCCTTGAGACTCGGGATCATGTCGGCGAGCGAGCCGATCACCAGCGTCTCCAGTCCCGAGCTTTCGAGCACCTTGGCAGCGGTGTCGTAGAGCGCGGGCACGTCGAGCGTGACCAGCAGGCGCGTGCCGCTGTCCTCGACCTGCCAGCTGAGTTCCTCGACCGTGTAAAGCGGCGAGAAATTGACCACCACCGCGCCCGCCATCATCGCGCCGTAGTAGGCCGAGGCGTAGATCGGGACGTTGGGGAGGAACAGGCCGACCCGGTCGCCCTGCTTGATCCCCATGGCGAGCAGACCTGCGGCGAAGCTCTTCGCCTCGCGCTCTATGTCGCCATAGGAATAGGTGCGGCCAAGGAAGTGCAGGAACGGCGCATCGGGCGCCTGCGCCACTCTGCGGGCGAGCATTTCGGGTAGCGTTGTCGCTTCGAAATGGGTGTTCCAAGGGGTGGGGTGGTGATAGGCGACCGTATTGACATCCATGTCAGTAAGCATGGACGCAAGCCGCCGCGCGCACAAGCGATTGTGCGTTGGTGCCGCCCAAATTTCGACTGATGGTGCGAAAATGCAGCGGGGCAGTGGTGCCCCGCATGCAGTTTACTTGTCCTCGTCGTCCGAGAGGTCGGGCTCGGGGAAAGCCGGTGCGCGCGTGTCCACCGGCACATCGCCGGCTTCTTCAGCTGCACGCTTCTGCGCCAGCCATGCTTCGGCTTCGGCTTCCTGCGCCGCTTCGGCGGCAGCCTTGGCGTTGGCTTCGCGTTCTGCGCGCAATTCCTCGATCAGCTTGTCCTTGTCCGAACGGGCATCGACGATGCCTTCGGCTTCGGGCTGTTCTTCGGTCGGGCCGGCACGCTTGGCAGCCTTGGCCACAACCGCGTCGAGCTCACGCTGCGAACACAGGCCCAGCGTCACCGGATCCTTTGGCTGGATGTTCTGGATGTTCCAGTGCGAGCGTTCGCGAATCGCGCCGATGGTGTTGCGGGTCGTGCCGATCAGCTTGGAGATCTGCGCATCCGAAACTTCCGGGTGGCTGCGCAGAATCCATGCGATGCCGTCGGGCTTGTCCTGACGCTTCGACACTGGCGTGTAGCGCGGGCCCTTGGTGCGGGTCACTTCGACCGGCGCCTTGTGCATCTTGAGCGCATATTCGGGGTCCACCTGACCCTTTTCGATCTCTTCCAGCGTCAATTCGCCCGCGTGCACGGGGTCGCGCCCGGTGTATTTGCTGCCCGCGAGGTCATCCGCCATCGCCTGCACTTCGAGGATGTGAAGCCCGCAAAACGCAGCGATCTGCTCGAACGAAAGGCCGGTGTGATCGACCAGCCAGGTCGCAGTGGCGTGGGGCATCAGCGGCTTGGGCTGATCCTTCTGTGCCATGGGAAAATCTCCGTAAAAATGTAAAGGGCCGCCCCTTGCGGAGCGGCCGTTGCGAGGGTGCAGATAGGGCAATCGCGGCCTTACGGCAAGATATTGCTTACAGGGCGGGTGAAGCGCGCAGCGAAACACACTCTTCCTCTTCCAGCGCCACAAGGCCGGAGAGGAACTGCTGCGTAGCCGCTTCCCAGGAATAGCCCGCGCCGAAAGCTGCACATTCGTGGCGGTCGCAATAGCGCGCCGCATCGATCGCGCGCGCGATGTTGTCGCTCATCGCGCCGACGGCGTCGGTGAGAATATCGACAGGACCGGCGACCGGATAGGCTGCTACCGGCGTACCGCAGGCGAGCGCTTCGATCATGACGAGGCCGAAGGTGTCGGTCTTGCTCGGAAACACGAAAACGTCGGCTCCGGCATAGCAGCCCGCAAGCTCGACACCGCTCTTTTTGCCGAGGAACAGCGCATCGGGGTACCGCCCTTCAAGCGAGGCGCGTGCAGGTCCGTCGCCGACGACGACCTTGGTGCCGGGATAATCGCATGCGAGGAAAGCCTCGATATTCTTCTCGACTGCGACGCGGCCGACATAAAGCAGGATCGGCCCTTCGATATCGGCATATTCAGCCGGTGGCGGCGCGTCGGGCGAAAAGCAGTCGAGATCGACCCCGCGGCTCCAGTGCGACAGATCCGTCAGGCCCTGTTCGCGCAGCTGTTCGCGGATCGTCTCGGTGGCGACCATGATTCGCTGCGCCGGACGGTGGAACCAGCGGATATAGGGCCAGAACAGCGAGGCGGGCAGGCCAGTGCGGCGCGCGAGGTAGTCAGGAAACTGGGTGTGATAGGCGGTGGTGAAAGGCACTTTGCGGCTCTTGCAATAGCGCCGTGCCGCAAAACCCAGCGGACCTTCGGTGGCGATATGCACCGCATCGGGCGCAATCCGTGCCAGCTCGCGCCCGACCGTCCCGGGAGCCGTCACCGCGAGACGGATCTCGGGATAAGTCGGCGCAGGAAAGCTGGTGTAATCCTCGGGGGAAATGACCGTCACCTCATGCCCCCAGCGGCGCAGCATGTCGCAAGTGGTCGAGAGCGTGCGCACCACGCCGTTGACCTGCGGATACCAGGCATCGGTGACGATCGCGATCGAGCGCGGGGCGCCCGTTGCGAAAGCGGAGCGCGTCACACCGGTTCTATCGGCGCAAATCCGTGTCTGTGTGTTCATGCCGCCTCCCGCTCCGGGTTATCCTCAGGCGCTGTATCGGTTTCTTGCGCCTGCGCCGCAACTCCGCCGCGCGCGGCGACGATATCGGGCCAGTGGAGGATTTCCATGCGCCCGTCGTGATGCTCGACCAGCGCGTTGCACCCTTCGACCCAGTCGCCGTCGTTCCAATATTCAATGTTTTGCCCGTCAAAGACGAATTCGCGCATTTCGGCGGTGTGAATGTGTCCGCAGACCACCCCGTCCACCCCGCGCTCACCGGCCGCCTTGGCGACGACCTCTTCGTATTTGCCGATGAACTCGACCGCGTTCTTGACCTTGTGCTTGGCGGCTTTCGAAAGCGACCAGTAGGGCTTGCCGAGCGCCTTGCGGATGCCGTTGACCAGCACGTTCAATTTCATCGTGGTGACGTAAGCCCAGTCGCCGACGAAGGCGAGCCAACGCTGCGAGAGCATCACCGCGTCGAATTCGTCGCCATGGAGCACCATCAGTCGGCGCCCGTCGGCGGTGTCGTGGAAGGCTGCGCGCCGTATCTCGATCCCGCCGAAATTAAGGCCGGTGAACTGCCGGAACATTTCGTCGTGATTGCCCGGAATATAGACGATCCGCGTGCCGCGCTTGGCGCGCTTGAGGAGCCGCCAGACGATGTCATTGTGTTCTGCGGGCCAGTAGAACTTCTTCTTCAACCGCCAACCGTCGATAATGTCACCGACCAGGTACATCGTTTCGCTGTCGGTGCGGTCGAGGAAGTCGATCAGCATCCCGGCATTGCAGCCCTTGGTGCCGAGGTGGACGTCGCTGATCCAGATGGTGCGGTATCTGGCCCGCTCGATGCCGACCGGCTCGGGCGTGCCCAGACGCGAGGACATTTGCGCGAGTGGCAGACTGGCAACCTTGCCCAGCGCCTGCGGATCGGGAGTGCCCTCGGGCAGCATGAAATCGGTCATCAATCGCCTCGCTAATGCGTTGCTTTGCGATTGTTGCATGCCAGAGCAATGTTACACGCGTAGCGCAGCGCGGTGACGGTTCGGCGTCATTCGAGCGGCTTGTGACAGCTGTGTTGCAGGGCAGAAGAGCCCGTCAGGCCGGACTTAATCGCCCGTCATATCCAGCACGATCTTGCCGATGTGCTCGCCTGCCTCCATCCGCGCATGGGCCGCGGCGGCTTCGGCGAACGGAAAGGTCTGGTCCATGATCGGCGCCAGCTCGCCATCGGTGAACATCGGCCAGGCGTTGATCGCAATCTCGTCCGCCAGCGCTGCCTTGAAGGCGTCGGTGCGCGGGCGCAGGGTCGAGCCGGTCAAGGTCAGCCGCTTCATCATCACCAGCGGCATGAACAGTTGCGCTTTGGCCCCACCGAGCACCGCGATGGTGACATGGCGGCCGTCTTCGGCAAGGCACTGAAGATTGCGCGCCACATAGTCGCCGCCGACCATGTCGAGGATCACGTTGACGCCCTTGCCGCCCG
>JAYPMZ010000005.1:23020-38113 GCA_038130205.1 Erythrobacteraceae bacterium
CGCGATAGTTGATCGCAAGGTCGGCGCCGACGTCGCGCGCGGCCTGACACTTGGCCTCATCGCCGCAGGTGACGATCACTTCGATATCGAACGCCTTGGCGAGCATGATCGCCATCGTTCCGATGCCTGAAGTGCCGCCGTGCACCAGCAGCCGCTCGCCATCGCGTGCCATCCCGCGCTCGAACACATTGTGCCACACGGTGAACAGCGTTTCGGGCAGCGCAGCGGCGGATTTGAGGTCCATGTCGTCAGGCACGGGAAGGCAATGCTGCCACGGCGCGGTGCAATACTGCGCATAGCCGCCTCCCGGCGTGAGCGCCGCGACACGCGCGCCCAGCATCTCGGCAGGAACGCCGCTGCCCACGGCGACCACTTCGCCGGCGACTTCCAGCCCGAGAACCGGAGACGCCCCTGGAGGCGGCGGGTAAAGCCCCGCACGCTGGGCGCAATCGGGGCGGTTCACGCCGGCATAAGCGACTGCAATCAGGACATCTTCCGGCCCCGGCTCGGGCACCGCGATCTCCTCAAGCGCGAGCACATCGGGCCCGCCAGGCGCGGCAAAGCCGATCGCCTTCATCATTTCGGGAAGATCAGGCGTTTGCGCCTCGGTCATAGATCAAAGTCCCCCGGTAACTGCCCGCATCGCGCATGGTGAAAGCGCAACACTCGTTCACAACGCGATGCCAGATACCCAGCATGCGCATTGACAGCAAGCCGCCTGTCTTGCGATGCTGCCTTTCAATGGACGATCTCGATCTCCCGCGGCCCAAAGGCGACGCAGCGAGCAAGCTCGCCGCCGAAGATTTGTCACCCTATTCGCAAGACGAACTGGAAGACCGCGTGGCCCTGCTCGAAGCGGAAATCGCACGGGTCAAAGCCCATAGCGAGAAGGCGGCCAAACACAGGGCGGCCGCCGACGCCTTGTTCGGCAGGCCGGGAACATGATCGCGCCCGCGGATCGTTTTTGGGATTCGCAATTGCGCAAGTGCGCACCATATCAACTGAGTAACCTCCTCCCGGCTCCATTAACCCGAGCCTCACCCGCCCCCTGCTAGAGACCCGATACATGCCTAGTTTTGCCCAGAATCTCGAACGGACACTCCACAATGCGCTCGCCCATGCGTCCGAGCGCCGCCACGAATATGCGACGCTTGAGCACCTGCTGCTCGCGTTGATCGATGACGAGGACGGCGCACAGGTCATGGCCGCTTGCGGCGTGGACCTTGCCGAACTGGGTGAGGTCGTGAAGCAGTATCTCGATCAGGAATACCAGTCCCTGAAAACCGAAGAAGACGCCGATCCGCAGCCGACCGCCGGTTTCCAGCGGGTGATCCAACGCGCAATCCTGCATGTGCAGTCTTCGGGCAAGGATACCGTCACTGGCGCCAACGTGCTGGTCGCGCTGTTTTCCGAGCGCGATAGCTATGCGGTCTATTTCCTCCAGCAGCAGGACATGAGCCGTCTCGACGCGGTGAGCTACATTAGCCACGGCATCGGCAAGGGCGGACGCCAGCTTGAATCGAAGGCAGCGCAAGGCAGCGAAGACCCCGCCGCAGACGCTCCCGAAGCCGCAAAGGATGGGTCTGCGAAGAAGGAAACCGCGCTCGACCAATTCACCGTCAACCTCAACGCCAAGGCCGAAGCAGGCCGGATCGACCCGCTGATCGGTCGCGGGCCGGAGGTTGACCGCACGGTGCAGATCCTGTGCCGCCGCTCGAAGAACAACCCGCTCTACGTCGGCGACCCCGGCGTCGGCAAAACCGCGATTGCCGAGGGTCTTGCGCGCAAGATCGTCGAAGGCGACGTGCCCGAAGTGCTCGAAGAGGCCGTGATCTACTCGCTCGACATGGGCGCGCTGCTTGCCGGCACGCGCTATCGCGGCGATTTCGAGGAGCGGCTGAAGCAGGTCGTGTCCGAGCTTGAAGGAATGCCGCATGCGGTGCTCTTCATCGACGAGATCCACACCGTCATCGGCGCAGGCGCGACCAGCGGCGGGGCGATGGACGCCTCGAACCTGTTGAAACCCGCGCTGTCCTCGGGCTCGATCCGCTGCATCGGCTCGACCACTTACAAGGAATTCCGCAACCACTTCGAGAAGGACCGCGCCCTGCTGCGCCGGTTCCAGAAGATCGACGTCAACGAACCGACAATCGAGGATACGATTGAAATCCTCAAAGGTCTGCGCAGCGCGTTCGAAGACCATCACAAGGTCAAATACACGCCCGATGCGCTCAAGACTGCCGTCGAGCTGTCGGCGCGTTACATCAACGACCGCAAGCTGCCCGACAAGGCTATCGATGTGATCGACGAAGTCGGCGCGATGCAGATGCTGGTGCCGCCCAGCCGCCGCAAGAAGAAGATCACCGCCAAAGAGATCGAAGCGGTAATCGCGACAATGGCGCGCATCCCGCCGAAATCGGTGTCGAAGGACGACAAGAAGGCGCTCGAGAACCTCTCGCGCGATCTCAAGCATGTCGTTTTCGGCCAGGACGAGGCTATCGAACGCTTGTCGACCGCAATGAAGCTGTCGCGGGCAGGCCTGCGCGATCCCGACAAGCCCATCGGCTCGTTCCTCTTCTCCGGCCCCACCGGCGTCGGCAAGACCGAGGTTGCGCGCCAGCTCGCCTCGATCATGGGAATTGAACTCAAGCGTTTCGACATGTCCGAATATATGGAACGCCACAGCGTTTCGCGCCTGATCGGTGCGCCTCCGGGCTATGTCGGCTACGATCAGGGCGGCCTGCTCACCGACGCCGTCGACCAGAATCCGCATTGCGTGCTGCTGCTCGACGAGATCGAGAAGGCTCACCCCGACCTCTTCAACATCCTCCTTCAGGTGATGGATAACGGCCGTCTGACCGACCATCACGGCAAGACCGTCGATTTCCGCAATGTGGTGCTCATCATGACCACCAATGCGGGCGCTTCGGACATGGCGAAAAGCGGTATCGGCTTTGGCGACGTGTCGAAGGAAGATGCAGGCACCGAGGCGGTGAACAAGATGTTCACGCCGGAGTTCCGCAACCGTCTCGATGCGATTGTGCCCTTCGCCTATCTCGGCAAGAGCACCGTCGCCCGCGTGGTCGACAAGTTCATTCTCGAGCTTGAATTGCAGCTGGCCGAACAGAACGTCCACATCCAGTTCGACAGCGACGCCCGCGCTTGGCTGGCGGATAAGGGTTACGACCGCCTCTATGGCGCGCGTCCGATGGGCCGCCTGATCCAGGACAAGATCAAGCAGCCGCTCGCCGAGGAACTGCTGTTCGGCAAGCTGGCCGACGGCGGCGAGGTGTCGGTGACGATGAAGGACGGCAAGCCGACCTTCGAACTCACCCCGGCACCGCCCAAGACGAAGCCCAAACCGCGCAAGAAGCCGGCGGCGAAGAAGTCTCCGCCCGCCGCAAAGAAGGACGATTCCAGCCCCGAGGAATCGGGCAGCGACAAGGAAGGTTGATCCTTCCGGTCAGGCACAAGGGGGCGCGGAGGAGGCAACTTCCCCGCGCCCTTTTCTCAGCATGAGCAAATCCACCTCCTTTTCCTGGATCCGGCCCGAACCGTGGGGGATCCACATTGTTCCCGCCGACACCTGGGTCGATCCCGGCCGCGCGGTCGAGCACGCGCTGGTCACGCACGGCCATGCCGACCACGCACGCGGCGGGCATGGCGAGACCATCGCGACGCCTGCCACGCTTGCGATCATGGACTTGCGCTACAACACGCGCGAAGGCGCGACGCCGGTCGAATATGGCGAGACTTTGCGCTTGCGGGGCGGGGTCGATGCAACCTTCTTTCCCGCCGGACATGTGCTCGGTTCCGCGCAAGTCCTGCTTGAACATGCGGGCGAGCGGGTGGTGATCACAGGCGATTACAAACGCCGACCTGACCCGACCTGCACGCCTTTTGAAGTCGTGCCCTGCGATGTCTTCATCACCGAGGCGACGTTCGGCCTGCCGGTCTTCACCCATCCGCCGATCGCCGAAGAGATGGCCAAACTGCTCGGCGCGCTCGAAGCCAATCCCGACAGCTGCGTGCTGGTGGGCGCCTATGCGCTCGGCAAGGCGCAGCGCGTGATCGCAGAACTGCGCGCTGCGGGGCATCACGCGCCGATCTATCTCCACGGAGCGATGGAGAAAATGTGCCGCCTTTACGAAGAGCACGGCGTGCCGCTTGGCGAGCTCAGACTGGTGAGCGAGCACGAAAAGGACGACATACGCGGCAGCATCGTCATCGCGCCGCCGAGTGCGCTCAACGATCGCTGGTCGCGGCGGCTGCCCAATCCGATCACGGCGATGGCGAGCGGGTGGATGCGCGTGCGCCAGCGGGCGCGGCAGCGCGGGGTCGAGATACCGCTGATCATCTCCGACCACGCTGACTGGAACGAACTCACCCGAACGATTGCCGAAGTAAACCCGCAGGAGACGTGGATCACCCACGGGCGCGAAGAAGCGCTGCTGCGCTGGTGCGAACTGCATCAGCGCAAGGCCCGCGCGCTTGCTCTGGTCGGGCGCGAGGACGAAGACGAATGAAGGCCTTCGCCGCGCTCCTCGACGCGCTGATCTACACCACCAGCCGCAACCGCAAGCTTGCACTGGTGGCCGGCTATCTGCGCACCACTCCCGATCCCGACCGTGGCTATGCGCTGGCGGCGTTGACCGGCGAGTTGGACTTTCCTGCGGTCAAGGCCTCGACTATCCGCAACCTGATGGCGGACCGCGTGGACCCCGTCTTGTGGACGCTGAGCCGTGATTTTGTCGGCGATACCGCGGAAACGGCGAGCCTCTTGTGGCCCGAGGGCGAGACTATCGAGGCGAGCGATGTGAGCGTCGCCGAGGTGGTTGATCGCCTGTCGGGGCTCAACCGCAACACCGCGCCGGGGGAACTGGCAAAGCTGCTCGACGGGCTCGATTCAAACGGCCGCTTCGCGCTGATCAAGCTGGCGACCGGAGCCATGCGCATCGGCGTATCGGCGCGGCTCGCCAAAACTGCGTTCGCGCAGGCTTTCGATGTCAATGTCGAGGAGGTCGAGGAGTATTGGCATGCGCTCTCGCCGCCCTATGCCGAACTGTTCCACTGGGGCGCAGACGGCGGCGATCCTCCCGATGTGTCGAACGTCCCGCGCTTCCGCCCCTTCATGCTCGCGCATCCGCTTGAGGACGCGGAAGTGGACCTTGCCGACTATGCCGCCGAGTGGAAATGGGACGGCATCCGCGTGCAACTGGTCCGCGTGGCGGGCGAAACACGGCTCTATTCGCGCTCGGGCGACGATATTTCTGCAAGTTTTCCCGAATTGCTCGACGTGCTGCCGATGGACGCGGTGCTCGACGGCGAATTGCTGGTGCGCGGCGCGACGCAAGGCGGTGAAGCAGGCGGCGCGGCCAGTTTCAACGCGCTCCAGCAAAGGCTTGGGCGCAAGACCGTCAGCAAGAAAATGCTCAAGGAGGCCCCCGCCTTCGTCCGCCTCTACGATGCGCTGATTATCGAAGGCGAGGATCTGCGCGAGCAGGCTTGGGAGGTGCGACGCAAGGCTCTCGAGAACCTCATGCCGCGTCTGCCCGACAGCCACTTCGACCTGTCCGCCCTCGTCGATGCGCGCGATTTCCAGCACCTTTCTGAAATCCGCGACACTGCGCGTGAGGAGGCGATCGAAGGGCTCATGCTCAAGCGGCGCGACAGCGCCTATATTGCCGGGCGCAAGGTCGGGCTGTGGTACAAATGGAAGCGCGACCCGCTGCTGGTCGATTGCGTGCTGATGTATGCGCAGCGCGGGAGCGGCAAGCGATCGAGCTTCTATTCGGACTACACTTTCGGCTGCTGGGACGGCGATCCCGATGCAGGCGCGGAATTGCTGCCCGTAGGCAAGGCCTATTCGGGATTCACCGATGCCGAACTCAAGAAACTCGACAAGCTTGTGCGGCAAACGACACTCAACCGCTTTGGTCCTGTGCGCGAGGTCGAGCGCACCCTGGTGTTCGAAGTCGCTTTCGACAGCGTCCATACCTCGAAACGACACAAGAGCGGTCTGGCCATGCGTTTCCCGCGCATCCACCGTATCCGCTGGGACAAGCCGGTGCACGAGGCAGACAGGATTGAGGCGCTGCGTTCGCTGATCAAGGATTGACCCCTTCACCGCTAGCGCCCATGTAGGTTGCAAATTGAAACGGGAGATTCTTGATGGAGCTGAAAGACCATATTACGCCTGTGTGGGAGCAACTGCTCGGCGCGCTCGACGGGATGCTCAAGAAGGCGGAAGAAGCAGGACGCGGCGACGATCTGCTGCCCGCGCGCATTGCCGGAGACATGTTCCCGCTCGCCACGCAGGTGCGTTTTGTGTGCAATATGCCCGGCGAAGCGATGGAGCGGCTCGGGCTGACCAGTTTCACCTCCAACGATAACGACCCCGCGACGATCGCCGAGGCGCACAAGCTTATCGCCGATACGCGCGCGCAGCTGGCCGAATGGGCGAAGATCGACTTCCCGGCCGAAGACCAGCCGGTCGAACTCGCTCTAGGCAACGGCATGACCTTTGACCTGACCGTCGGCGAGTATCTGCGCGATTGGGCGCTGGCACAGTTCTATTTTCACATTACCGCCGCCTATATGATCATGCGCAAGGAAGGCGTTGCGCTCGGCAAGGCCGAATTCGTCCCGTACATGTTCAAATATCTGCGCCAGCCTGCATCGGCCTGACGCCAGACGGTTGCGATTGGCCGATTTGCAAATTGCGATGCATGGCGCATGAAGTGAGCCATGCATCGCTACGATCCCGCCCGCCAGAAGCTCGCGCTCGGCCTCGCGCTGCTCGCCGGATGTGTCGATGCGACGGGTTTCGTGGTGGCTGGCGGCTATTTCACCTCCTTCATGTCCGGCAATACCACCCGGCTCGGAGTGGAACTGGGCGCCGAACCTGCGCTCGCACTTGTGCCCTTGGTCCTGATCGCGGGTTTTCTGGCGGGCGTCATCTGCGGGGCGCTGGCCCGCCGCCAGGTATCCGAAGGGGCAAGCAAACGCGCCTTGCTGGGTCTGGTCGCTTCACTGCTCATCCTGGCGACAGGGTCAATGCTGGCAGATTTCGATAGCGGTTTCCTTTGGCTCGCAGCTTTCGCGATGGGGATTGCCAACAATGTCTTTAGCCGCGACGGCGAAGTGACCGTCGGGGTGACCTATATGACCGGGGCCCTGGTGCGGTTCGGTCAAGGGATCGCCGCAAGGCTTTCCGGGCAACCGGCAGCGGGTTCGCGCGGCTATGGCTTCTTGTGGCTTGCGCTGGCCTTGGGCGCGCTGGGAGGCGGTGCGCTTTGTCTCTACGATCCGCTCTTCGCGGCGATAGCAGCAGCAGGCTGGTCGCTGCTGCTCTGCTTCGCTGCTTATCGCATCGAAACCCGCATCTAACCGAAAATCTTCAAGAGCTTGTCGCGCGAGCGGTCGCCGCGCAGCAACTCCACGCGCGATGGCGGCACGCCCAGCGCCTTGGCGACCAGCCGCATGACTGCCGCATTGGCTGCACCGTCCTGCGGTTTGACGCGCACCTTGGCCTGCAAAGTCCCGTTGCTCACGACGAGGCTTTCGGTCCGCGCGCCCGGTGTCACGCGCACCGCCAGCCTGCCTTCGGCGTCGATCAGCGTCTCGATCTGCGCAGCAGGCGGAAGATCAGCTGCCGGACGCGCCAGTTTCAAACGCCTTTTGCACGGCTTCGAGGTGGTGTTTGGCGTTCTCGGCATAATGCGCGGTGCCGATCTTCATCCCCATGATCGCCGCCTCGTTCAATTCCTTGAACTTCTTGGCCGGACGTCCTGCCCACAGCTCGCGCTCGCCCATGACCTTGCGTTCGGTCAGCATGGCGCCTGCACCCAGCATGGAATCACTCGCGATCACCGCCTTGTTCATCGCAATCGCGCCAAGGCCGACAAAGCCGCGATCGTGAATGATACAGCCGTGGATCATTGCCATGTGGCCGATCAGCACGTCGTCACCGATGATCAGCGGCGAGCCATCGGGATCGTCGGGACGCGGCGGATCACAATGGAGGATCGAGCCGTCCTGCACATTGGTGCGCTCGCCAATGCGGATCTTGAAGACGTCCGCGCGCACGACGCAATTGTACCAGATCGAGGAACCCGCGCCGATTTCGACATCACCGATGATCGTCGCACCTGGCGCGATGAAGGCGGTTTCGTGGATCTTGGGCGTCTTGCCGTGGATCGAAATGATATTGGCGCCGGGATGGGCCGTCATTTGCTGCTCTCCCATTGGTCTTTCGTTAGCGAATATTGGATCGTGGGCCGGTCCGCTTCGGGATAGGCCGGATCGTCGAAATCAAGGTTCTCGCGCCGCTCCATGCCGAGTTTCTCCATCAGTTTCCAGCTTCCGACATTGGCATGGCTGGTGAGCGCGACGATATGCGGCGCGCCGACCGGTCCGAAGGCCCAGTCGATCACCGCGAGCATCGCCTCCTCCGCGTACCCGCGCCGCCAGCGATTCTCGCGCACCAGCCAACCGACTTCGTGATCGCCGAGATTGCTTGCGAGCGGATTGTCGACTTGCTTGATCCCGCAATGTCCGACCATCTCGCCGGTCGCTTTTTCGATGACGAACAGAAAGCCGAAGCCGTGCGCCTCGTAGAGCGCCATCGACTTTGCGTGTTTGGCCAGGATTTCGTCGAGCGTCTTCACGCCGCCCAGCCGCGCCATCACGGTCGGCGTGTTGAGGACGCGCATCTGCTCCTCGGCATCGCCCTCACCGATAGTCCGCAGCCGCAGGCGCCCGGTTTCAAGGACGGTCTCAGGCACTTTGCGCGGCCCACGCCTCGCGGGTGATCGAATAGACGATGATCCTGCCGCTGTCGGGATCGAAGTCGGCATTGGCAAAGTCGAGATCCTCGCGCCGCTCCATGCCGAGCCTGATCATCAGCCCCCAGCTTGGCGTGTTGGCGTCAACGGTGAGCGCAATCACGTTATCCGCAGAGAAGCGGTCGAATGCAAGGTCGAGCGAGGCTGTGGCCGCTTCCTTGGCATAGCCGCGCCCCCATGCATCCTCGCGCAGCCGCCAGCCTACCTCCATCATGCCGATCGGACCGCCCGCCTGATTGCAGCGCTTCAGTCCGCAAAAGCCCAGGATTGCGCCGTCTTCCTTGCGCTCAATAGCCCAGAAAGTGTGGCCGTGGTCGCGCTCGTAAGACAGCAGCCGTTCCTGTGCGCCCTGTCGCTTGGCACTGTCGCAGACTCCGCCGAGCCAGCGCATGACCGCCGGTGTATTGGTGGCCTGCCAGAACGGCTTCCAATCCTCTTCGCGCCAGTCGCGCAGGATCAGACGCTCGGTCTCGTGCCGGAAATCAGCCATTCAAAAGCTTTGCGGCGAGCGGTGCGTGATAGGTCAGCACGCCCGAACAGCCGGCCCGTTTGAACGCCAGCAGCGTTTCGAGCACCAGCGCCTCGCGGTCGCCCGCGCCTGCTGCAGCCGCCGCTTCGATCATCGCGTATTCGCCGCTCACCTGATAGGCGAACACCGGCACGCCGAAGGTGTCTTTCACGCGCCGGGCGATGTCGAGATAGGGCAGGCCCGGCTTCACCATGACGCTGTCCGCGCCCTCGGCAATGTCGAATTCAACCTCGCGCAAGGCCTCATCCGTGTTGGCGGGGTCCATCTGGTAGCTTTTCTTGTCGCCTTTCAGCAGACCGCCGGACCCTACCGCATCGCGGAACGGACCGTAGAAAGCAGAGGCGTACTTCGCAGCGTAGCTCATGATCTGGATGTTGTGATGACCGCCCATTTCGAGCGCCATGCGGATGGAGCGGATGCGCCCGTCCATCATATCCGACGGCGCGATAATATCCGCGCCCGCTTCGGCCTGATTGATCGCCTGATCGACCAGCACCGCGACGGTATCGTCATTGGTGACATACCCCTTGTCATCGAGCAGTCCGTCCTGCCCGTGCGACGTATAGGGATCGAGCGCGACATCGGTCAGCACACCGAGATCATCGCCGCAAGCATCCTTTATCGCGCGGATCGCGCGGCACATCAGATTGTCGGGATTGTGCGCCTCGGCCCCGTCATCCGAGCGGCGGTCTGCCTGCGTGTTCGGAAACAGCGCCACCACCGGAATCCCGAGTTCCACCGCCTCTTTGGCGCGGGCGACAATGCCGTCGACGGACCAGCGCGATACGCCGGGAAGCGAGCCGATCGGCTCTTCGACGCCCGCACCTTCGGTCACGAACATCGGCCAGATGAGGTCCGCCGCAGTCACCAGGGTTTCGCGGTGGAGCGCGCGGCTCCAGCCGGTTGCGCGCGTGCGGCGCAGGCGGGTGTTGGGATAGCTGCCAGTCATGGCGAGGAGGCTTGCCGCAAACGCGCGCGCTAATCAATCAGCGGCGGTTCGATTCGCGCTGTGCCAGTTGACGCGATCTCAATTCACCCTGCGCGCAAGATCGATCTTTTCGATCTCGCGTTCGGGTTCCTGCGTTTCGGTGGCGAGCGGTTCGAGGTCTTCAAGCGCTGCACCCGGCTCGATTTCGCGCAACTGGATCAGCTGGCGGCGGAAATCGAGCAATTCGGTGCCCGAGAGCACAGCGCGGGTGACGAAATCGACGCTTGCCGGATTGATGTGATTGCCGCCGCGATACATTTCGTAATGAAGGTGCGCGCCGGTCGAAAGGCCGGTAGAACCGACATAGCCGATCACCTGCCCGCGCCGCACGTCCTGCCCGCGGTTCACCGCCATGCGGCTCATGTGGCAATAGCGCGTCTGCAACCCGCCGCCGTGGTCAAGCTTCACCGCGATTCCGCAGCCGCCTGCGCGTCCGGCGCTGACCACTCGGCCATCGGTAACAGCGACAATCGGCGTTCCGTGGCGCGCGCGGAAATCCAGGCCGGCATGCATACGGCGATAACCGAGGATCGGGTGGCGCCGCATGCCATAGCGCGAGGAAATCGGGCCCGGCACTGGCGCAACGAGACCGCGGCGCTGTTCGCCCACACCCGAAGCCTCATAAAAACGGCCATCCTTGCCCCAGCGCATGAGCTGAGTCTTGGGCTCGCCACTGCGTTCGACCCCGGCATAGAGCAATTGCCCCGCCTGTCGTTCGCCCGTGGCGGCGCGGCGATAGGCGACGATGACATCGAATTCGTCGGTAGAGCGAACCTCGCGGTCCATATCGAGATGATCGTCGACGGTGCGCAGGTAATCCTGAACCGCGCTCGCAGGAACACCAGCAGCACGCATCGAACGATAAAGGCTGGAGCCGACCTGACCGCGCACACGCAGCGGCGTATCGTCAACGCGGATCACATTGCGAGCCAGCGCAAGCGAACCGCCCTGCCCCGTTTCGATATCCGCACCGTTTCGCGCAATTTCCAGTTCGAGATCAAAGCGCGCGCGGAACTTGAGCGCATCGAGCGGGCGCGGGGCAGACGGCGCCGTGCGGCGCCCCAGAACGATATCGATCTGCGTGCCCGGTTCGATCTCGGAAAGCGGCATGGCGCTGCCGATCAATCCGCTGACTTCGCCAATGTCCGTCCCCGAAACGCCTGCGCGCCTCAGCATGCTCGCAAAGCTGTCACCTGCCGCGAGGGTCGCAACCAGTTCGATCTGCGGGCGTTCGGGCGCGCTCTTGAGCGGGATGACATCGGCCGTCGGTCCCATCCGGCGGCCGCTATCGGCTCCCAGTGCAAGCGGCATGATCATCTGGCTTCGGAATTCGTCGCGGATCTCCTCGCTCTCGGGCATGGCCGAGCGCGCTTCGAGCGGGGTCATGTTGGGCCAGAAAGCGAGCGCTACCGCGCCCAATGCCACCATTGTGCCGAGTCCGCGAAACCAGCGGCGGCTGCCGATGTTTTCAGCGAGGTCGGGAGCAAGATCATATTTGCCGAGGCGCTCGCCTGCCGCGAGCTTCCACTCGTCATAGCGCTCACCCCAGCTGCGAACGCGCGCCAATACGCGGCGTTTTACTTTCTGCGTGCCGGTGGGCGGTGCGAACGCCTTCGATTTCTGGAAGTAGGTCGCGAGTTCGCGCTTGGTCTGATCGTCCACCCCGCGATGGCCGGCCCGATTCCCGCCGCGATCAGCAGCGCGATCCAGGGCGCGCCCCGACACCGAGACCAGCGCGTTCTCGCCCGAACTGTCTTCGGGACGTTCGCTGCTGTGATCGCCGGTCTGATCGCCAGAATGATCGCGAGTGTGATCCAATTGCCCAATACCCATTCTAAGCGCGCAAGGCGCTCGCATTTCTGCCCGCTTTCCATGGCCAATCAAGGTAAATGTCCACTTAACTCGCGGCCAGTCGAGTCAGGCGTGCGATAAGGTGTTCCGCGTATTTGCCAAGCGGTTCTGTTGGCGAGTTCGATCTTGGCATTGCCCCGCTTTCGCGCGCCTGACACAAGTGGTGAGGTGAATCGCACAATCCCTCCCCATGCGCAGGATCACGGCAACGTGCGCGCGGTGCTCGGGCCGACGAACACCGGCAAGACGCATCTCGCGATCGAGCGGATGTGCGCCCATTCCTCGGGCATGATGGGATTCCCGCTGCGCCTGCTCGCGCGCGAGGTTTATGATCGTGTCCGGGCCATCAAGGGTGACAACCAGGTCGCGCTGATCACCGGAGAGGAACGGATCGAGCCGCCGCAGGCGCGCTATTTCTGCTGCACGGCGGAGGCAATGGACCGGCTGGGCGGCGGCCACGCCTTTGTCGCCATCGACGAAGCACAAATCGGCGCAGACCCCGAACGCGGGCATATTTTCACAGACCGGCTGCTCAATGCCCGCGGACGCGAGGAAACGATGATCCTCGGCTCGGCCACGCTGGAACCGCTGGTAAGGCAGCTGATCCCGCGTGCCGAGATGATCGAGCGCCCGCGTTTCTCGACGCTGAGACATGCAGGAACCGCCAAGCTGTCGCGCCTGCCGCCGCGCAGCGCCATCGTCGCCTTCTCGACCGAGCAGGTTTACGCCATGGCCGAAGCGCTGCGCCGCTTTCGCGGCGGGGCTGCGGTGGTGATGGGAGCGCTCTCCCCCGAGACGCGCAACAAGCAGGTCGAATTGTTCCAGAACGGCGAGGTCGATTATATCGTCGCAACCGATGCGATTGGCATGGGATTGAACCTCGACCTCAATCATGTCGCCTTTGCCGCGCTCAGTAAGTTCGACGGGCAGCGCAAACGGCGGCTTACCCCTGCCGAAATGGCGCAGATTGCGGGCCGCGCGGGTCGGCACCAGCGCGACGGAAGTTTCGGCACGCTGACCGGCGGCGGAACACGCGACGGCGCGCCGCTCGAATTTACCGATGAGGAGGTTTACGCGATCGAGGAGCACAAGTTTGCTCCGCTCACGCATCTCTTCTGGCGCAATGCCGAACCGCGCTTCGACACGCTCAAAGTGCTGATCGGCGATCTGGAATCGAAGCCGCAGGACCCGGTGTTGCGCGCCGCCCCCGAAGCCATCGACCTCGCTGTGCTCCGGCGTCTGGCGAGCGAGCCGATTGCCGATACGGTCAAAGGTCACGGAAGCGTCCGGCGTTTCTGGGAGGCCTGTTCGCTGCCCGACTTCCGGCAGTTGGGGGTCGATCCGCATGCGCGGTTCGTCGCACGGCTGTGGCAGGACCTTGGCCAAGGCTATATCGGGGCAGACTTCGTTGCCGCCCGCATCGCCGAATTGGACCGTGTGCAGGGCGATATCGACACGCTCCAGGGGCGGATCGCCGCGATCCGGTCCTGGGCCTATATCTGCCAGCGACCCGACTGGGTGCTTGCACGCGATGAAATGGCCGCTAGAGCGCGCGCGGTCGAAGCAAAACTCTCGGACGCGCTCCACGCGCGCCTCACAGAACGGTTCGTAAACCGAAGGACAGCAATACTGATGAAATCGCTGGGACAAGATGGGGAAGCCCTGCCGGTCACGCTCGAGGCCGATGGCCGCTTGAGCGTCGAGGGGGAAACCATCGGCAAACTCGAGGGGTTTCGCTTCAGCGTCGATCCCAATGCGGGGTTGGCTGATCGCAAGATGCTGCTTTCGGCAGGCGAGAAGGCGCTGCCCGGCATCCTCGCCCAGCGCGCCGAGCAATTGCTCGCTGCCGGGATGGACGATCTTTCGATTCAGGAAGGCGCGATCCATTGGCAGGGCCACGAACTGGCGACAATCGTCATGCCCGCCGATTTCGGCGCACCGCGGCTTGAGTTCGCGCGCGAAATTTCGGCGCTGCCCGAAATGGCCAAGGGTAAACTCGAAGCAGGCCTGCTCGAATGGCTCACCGCGCAACTTGAACCGCTCGCACCTTTGCGCAAACTTGCCGAAGCCGCAAACGATCCCGAAGCGGGCAGTCAGGCCCGCGCATTGCTGATCACGCTTATCGATGCGCGCGGAGTGATCGGGCGCGAGCATGCAGGACTTGAACATCTGCCCAAGGAGATGCGGCCCTTCCTGCGCAAACTCGGCGTAACCTTCGGTGCGCTCGATATTTTCGCACGCGACCTGCTCAAACCGGCACCGCGGCAATTGCTGCATGCACTCGGCCTCGACACACGGCCCTTGCAGCCGGCGATGCTGTCGGTTCTGCCAGGCGAAAAGGAAATTCCTGCCGGATACCGTCTTGCCGGAAGCCAGCTGATTCGCGTGGACCTTGCCGAAAAGATCCTGCGGGCGGCTTTCGACGCGCGGGCCAAGGCGACCACCGACAAGAAGGATCGCAATGTGCGGTTCCGGCTCGATCTCGCCCTCCCGATCTCCATCGGGCTCGAAGAGGACAATGCGCGCCGTCTGCTGGGTAGCGCAGGATTCCGCGTGCAGCAGGCCAAGGCTCTGCCCGAAGGCGCGTTCGGCCCCGCAGCGCCCGACGGCTGGAGCTGGCGCCCGCGTCGCAGCGACGAACAGAAGCGCGAACAGCGCCGCGGAGGCCAGCAGAACAGAGGTCGCAATGTGGGCCGCAAGCAGGACGGCGAACAGGAAAAGCGCCGCTCGAAAGGCGATGGCAAAAAGGGCGGCAAGCCCGATCGCGGCTCCAAAAATGATGCCGGCAAGAATCATGGGCGCAAGGGCGGCCAGCGTGGCAAACCTGCGCGCAAGCCCGATTTCGGTCCGGCTCGCTCCACTGGTGCGTTCGACGGATT